>CAVJMX010000122.1:0-7130 GCA_963650795.1 Bacteroidales bacterium H4 | reverse complement strand
CATGATTGGGAATTTTCAGATTCTCTTCCATAGTTCTAAGCCTTCTTAATATTATTAAACTGTCATGATTTCCTTGGACTTGCTGTCGATCAGGGCATCAATGTCCTTCACATACTTATCGGTCAGCTTCTGCAGATCATCTTCCAGACCCTTGATCTCGTCCTCGGATACTTCCGTCTTAGCCAGCTTTTTGAATGCATCGTTGCCATCTCTTCTGATATTACGGATAGCAACTTTGCCTTCCTCACCCTTCTTCTTTACTTCTTTTACCAGGTCTTTTCTGCGCTCCTCGGTCAGCTCCGGGAATACCAGACGGATCACGCTGCCGTCGTTAGAAGGATTGATACCGATATCGGAAGTCATGATGGCTTTCTCGATCTCCTTGATCAGAGACTTCTCCCAGGGAGCGATCTGGATGATACGTGCCTCGGGAACGGTTACGTTACCTACCTGCTGGATAGGGGTAGGAGTTCCGTAGTAGTCTACTCTTAATTTGTCCAGTACGTGAGGGTTCGCACGTCCTGCACGGATGGCAGCGAAATCTGCCTCCAGAAATTCATAAGCCTTCTGCATCTTGTCACTGTATACCTGTACTCTTGCGTCCATATTTTCCTCTCTTCTGCGCTCTGCGCCTTTCCATTTTTATGTTTTTTATGTTTTCTATCAGTTACACGGTTACTTTGGTTCCGTTGAATTTACCCTTTAAGGTGTTTACGATACTGTTCTCTTCGTTCAGTCCGAACACCCACATGGGCATTTTGTTGTCTCTTGCCAGGATGGAAGCGGTCATATCCACTACCTGCAGATTCTTCGCGATGACTTCATCGATAGATACTTCGTCGTACTTCTTCGCTGTAGGATCCTTGGCGGGATCTGCATTGTATACACCGTCAATTGCCTTCGCTAACAGGATAACATCTGCCTCTACTTCAATAGCACGAAGTACTACACCGGTATCGGTGGAGAAATAAGGATGTCCGGTACCGCCTGCAAAAAATACAACCATGCCTTTTGCAAAATACTTATTGGCTCTGTCCTTGGAGAACAGCTTGGTGAAAGATCCGCACTCAAACGGTGTCAAAATGTTGGTCATCATGCCTACGGAACGGAAGATCTCGGAGACATAGATACAGTTCATGATGGTGGCAAGCATGCCGATCTGATCTGCCTTGGTACGGTCAATATTTTCACTGGAACGTCCTCTCCAGAAATTGCCGCCGCCGATGACGATTCCTACCTCAATGCCGTCATCTACCAGTTCCTTAACCTGCAGTGCGACCTTTCTGACAGTCTCCTCATCAAAACCGGTCTTCTTCTCTCCTGCCAGCGCTTCTCCGCTGAGCTTCAGTAATATTCTCTTCATTGTGATATGCTCCTTATTTTGCTTTTCTTTTCTCAGGCTTATAATCATCGAAGAAAGAAGTAGGGCTGACATCAGCATAGCACTGAGAGCACATACCTTCGATAACTGCACCGTTGTTGATCTGTACGGACTTGGATTTGATATTGCCCATTACAATCGCGGAAGAATCCAGAATGACAGGTCCCTGCACGTCAATGTCACCTTTCACCGCACCTGCGATAGCTGCGCTGTTCGCAGTGATGTTGCCGATGACAACAGAGCTTGCCCCGATCTTCACGGAACCTTCGCTTACGATCTCGCCGTTGATCTTAGCGCCTTCTGCGAAAATCTCGGCTGCCTTGGAATTACCGTTGATATAGCCGGTAATGTTCAGTTTACCCAGAATATCGATATTTCCGTTGATCGTACCTACCAGATCCATAGATCCTTCGGAACTTACATCACCGGTGATCACCATTCCGGCGGTAATAACTGCGGTTTCATCTGATGCCATTTTTACATCCATTCTCTTCTCTGCTCCTTTGTTCTTCTCTGTATTTTCCTGCTCCAGAACATTTTCCACGGTCATATCGTTCTGAAGTATACTGTCGAAATCCAGTTCCGGTGTAGCTGCTTCCTCAGTTTCTGCCTGAGGTGCTTCTTCCGGTGCTTCTTCTGTCACTTCCTCCGCCGGCTGTGCTTCTTCTGTGGTCTGTTCCTGCGGAATTTCGATGGAGTCCAGGTTCTTCAGCATCTCTTCCAATGCTGCATTATCATTTGCTGCATTATCACTTGCTGTGTTGTCATTTGCTTCCTCTGCGGGCTGTACTTCCGGTGTTTCTTCCTGTACAGGCGCCTGATCCAACTCTTCTTCCGGCATCAGTTCATTGACCGCCTGAGACAGATCTTCTTTCAAATCTGAGAAAAATCCCATGATTATGTACCTCCGTTTATTTCTTTTCATTTACTTTTTAATTTGTTATTTTTACTGGTGATGCACCGGCTTGGTATTCTCCGTGATCGGCAGGATCACCGTATCCGGTCTCGCCAGAATATTTTCTATAATCTCCGGCAGCGCCTCCACCGTCGTGGGCTTCTCTGCGGAATCATGCAACAATACGATGGATGTGTCTCTGGTATCAATATCCTTCGTACAGTTCTCTAACAGCGTATCCGTGGATAGTTTCATACTGCCTCCGTCCCCGGAAGATACATTCCAGTCGTAGTATTCCACGCCCTGACTGTCCAGATAATCGATGAATTCGTGCATATCGATCTCGCTGACCGTGTTGGAACTGCCTCCCGGAAAGCGGTAGTACACACTCTCCACGCCGGTCGCCTGATAGATGTAATCCCGGATCTGCTCAAAATCCTGCGTGAAGCTGTCCATGGATTCGTATAATTCCTTATACTTATGGCTGTAGGAATGCATCCCTAACGTATGTCCGTCTTCTACGATCCGCTGCAGCGTTTCTTCTGCGTTACTTCCTTCCTTGCCCACTACAAAAAAGGTTGCCTTTACCTGATACCTATCCAAAATATCCAGAATATCATTGGTATAAATACTGGGACCGTCATCGAAAGTCAGATATACCTTGTGGATCTGTTCCTGTCCGGAATGCTCCTCCGCCACCGGTTGTGTGCTTTCCTGTGCAGATGCATCTTCCGGTATCTGCGAAGTCTGTCCGGTCTCCTGTACTTTTTCCTGCAACTGCTGCAGTTCGGTCTGCAATCTCTGATTCCCGGCTTCCAGTTCATCCAGTCTCCGACTCAGATCCTCCAGTGTCCCGTTAATGCCATGCAGCCTGTAGAGCAGATACACACAGCACAGAATGGGAATCACCAGCCCTGCTGCCACAATACCCACGATCATCTTCTTCAACCGCTGCACTCTTTTCCGCCGGTTCTCCGGCGATGTCTGTTGAAGTTGTTCTCTTGCCATGAATATTTAATGTCTCTCTTCCTAATTCCGAAATCCTGCCTATCATTAGACAAGACTCCTGTAACAGTATAGCATATTCCACTTTTTTGGGAAAGAGATTTATGCAAAACTTTAAAAGCCGCAGCGGATCCCCTTATCCTCTGCGGCTTTCTTACTTTATGCTAAAATATTCCCCTTTTTATATTGCGCTCTCTACGCATTTTCCTGCATCCTTCTCTCCGGGTAACGACCCATAATAAAATTATGGAAAAAGAACTCCGGAAGGCGATGACTTCGGAATTGATACCAAATATCTTCCGGCACATTCTCAAACTGCCATACCTGTCCATCGCTTGCGAATTCGATCTCCAGCATTTGTTGTTGGGCATCGTATCCTGCTGACTTGATCATCGGGTTACACCACTTGATCCGTATCATCCTGTTATTCTCTCTTTCTTTTCCTGCTTTTGTCAACCCTGACATTAAATGTCCTTTAGCTGTAAGGCGCTCAGCTATATCTTTTTCCTGAAAGATTTCCCCTTTATACTTTCACGTGAAGATTTTTTGTCCCACCCACTATGACAATCACAAGATTATTTTATTTTTCCCTTCGTTTTTCCCTTATGCAGGTTTTAGCATACTTTTGAATACTCACGATCTGTATCCCACCCCCGTGGTACTACTTGCGGCAGATGTAAATTCAACTCTGCCGTTATACATTATTCAGTTTTTGAAGTGTAGCAAATTAAAAGTTTCGTTGGTTAATGCTTAAAATGATTAATATGTAAATTTGAAAGCACCCGTGTCGTTTACGACCTCTTCGTAGCCATCAACATCTGCATAATGGGTAGCTATTACACGATATGTTTTGTCTTTGATAGCATCTGGATAGACTAAATCTGCTGCAAAAATTGCCTGATCATATCCCTCCGTTCCCTCAGATGTAGCTACCGTTTTCCAACCATACCACATTTTCTGCTGAATTTTAATATCTTTTACACCAATGACTTTTGCAGCGCCTGCACAGGATGTTGTAAATGTTATACATAGTCCTTCATCTGCTCTGAATGCCATAATAATTTCGCAGTTAAACAACGTAGTCAGGGGCTGTACCCCAAAAGTATCATATTCCTGTGTCTTATTGGTTACGACAACTGTAAGTGTTGTATTTTCATTGTTATATTCCGCTGCCTGCACTTCCTGTGTCGGGACACTTACCGCAAAAAGCAGTGCTAATAAAAATGCAACAATGGTTCTTCCCTTTTTCCTCTGTTTCTTTTTTTTCACTCACATTTTCCTTTCCATCATAAGATTTGCTGCTACACTTATTGAGGCTTTAACTATCCCTCTATATAGTTCATGCTTTCCAATGACGGAATCTTACAAAATAATCTAATTTATTTTTAAAAAGTTTAAAATTTTTTAAGAGAAGAAATTTGTAGGATATATAAAAAGAGAAGTTAAGTTTTAATCTCAACTTCTCCTTCGTATATCTATTTAGAATAATTATTAATTACTGCCTGTTGATACTCAACCGCCATTTTCTTCAAATTTTCTTTGCTGTCTACACCAACGACGGCATATTTTTCATTCCCATAATAGAAATAGATCACATATCTTTGCTTTCCGTTCTCTTCCTCTTTTTCAAAAACCTCTAAATTAATACCATCATTTTCAAATTCTTCGCAAAAGACATATCCAGGATACGTTTCCCGTACTCGCAATATTTCTTGTTGATATACTGTTACTTCAAAATACAATATTTCCTCTTTATCTTTTTCAAAATAATCATATATTGTATCAGTTTTATTAGATTCGATTACTTCAATACGAATCAAATTATAACTGTCGTCGAAACAACTAAGTTCCAACGGCAGAAGCGCATATTCCTTATATTCGTCCGGAACATCTTGTACATCCGTATACCTTCCGGTTACGCAATATTCTGATTCCAGACCTCCCTCCGGTGCTGTTATCATCGTAGTCCCTTCTTCATTCTTATCCATCCACCAGAAGAAACCACCGTGTTTCTCTGCATTTACCGCCATCTGCCAGGAACCGCCCAGCATTACGACAATCAATACCACCGCTGTCACTACAGCCATTCTGTGTCTGTGAAAGTACCAAAGTACCTTATGGATCCCACTTTCTTTATGCTCCGCTTCCGGTTCTGCGCTCTTTTCATCCCCGTCTACTTCCAGGATCCTTTCCTCTTCCTGACGTTCCTCACAATACTTCCAGAAATTATCCAGCGCTTCCTCTACCGGCAATTCTTCCTCTTTCTCTTCACCTTTCAGGCTGTCCAGTAGTTTTAATAAGGTCTGTACCTCATCCGCATCAAACTCCTCGTCGGAAGCCTCCATTGTATACCAGTCTAATCGCTTCGTGATCTCCTGGATCAGACTTTCATTATCCTGTTTCTTCATTACTGCTCCGTTCCCTTCTGTATCTCATCATCCGGCATTACTGCCAAATGCTTGTCCCTCTCTATATGTATTTGTCTGTTTTTTGTCATTTCTTACAGAATTTTTTTGTTTTTTGTCGAAAATTTTCCCCTCGTTGATGCATTGGGCTACTTTACTTCGTAATCTGCTGAGCCGGACGCTCATATTGTTCTCTGAAATATTCTCCAGCTTTGCCATTTCCGATATTTTATAACCTGCTACAAAATATCTCGACAAGCGTTTCCTGTCTTCTTCGTCCAGTTCCGTTTCCAACACCATGTCTAATTCTGCTTTTCCATATTCATCTTTCGCCACAATATGTTCATGATCATCCAGCGGAATCTCACACTCCAGCTTCTTTATCTTTCTGTTGACTGCCTGTATCTTGTGCCGTGCAGTCTCGATCAGCCATCCTGCCTGATTCGGATGGTCCTTCACTACATCCCACTTCTTATACGCCAGATAGAATGTCTCTTGTAAAACATCCTGTGCCAGCGTCTTATCCAAGATCCGGTACCTGATAAAATTATATACTGTGGCTTCGTTCTTGCGAAACATTTCATTAAATTCTTGATGGTCTGCTGTTGTCTCTTCTGTCATGTTCTTATGCATCTGTTGTTACTCCATTATAAATGGTTTTATCTTTCTTAAGAATCGTTATTTTATAATTTAACATCTATCCCTATGTTAAATATAGAGGATTTTACAATGTGAGAAAAATTTGTTTTTCATACCTTTATATTTTACTTTTCGTAGATTCTATGTCAATTTTTTCCCGTCGACAAATTCAGCAAAAATTTGCATTTTTTATTGTTGACAAACGATATCTCTTTTGTTAGAATGAATCACGGTGATTGCGTTAGCGGTCATGTGCTGCTGTGGCTCAGTCGGTAGAGCGTCGCATTGGTAGTGCGGAGGTCACGGGTCCGATTCCCGTCAGCAGCTCTTCTTTAAAAAGTATGATCTTAAAAGTTTAACACTTTTAAGATCATTTTTTATTTCTCTATTTGATATCTTCCAACAACTGATGTACGGATACATCCAGTACTTCCGCTATATCTAATATTACCTCCAGGGAAAACGGCTGGTCACAATTCGGTGCCTCTATCTTGGTAAGATAACTGACGCTGATACATGCCATATCTGCCAGCTGTTCCTGGGTTAGACCTCTGAATTTTCGGTACTTGCTGATTGTCTGACCTATGCTTTTATACTCTTGCGAATGTTTCTGATTCATTTTCACATCTCCTATATCTATCATTACAATTTTAATAGATAATACGAGAATGAAAATTTCAGTTATAATGAAAGTTTTTATAATATAAAAAAATACCGGTCTTATTCCTCCGCTATTGCGGATTGTTAAGACCGGTATCTGTATTATACTTTCATTACTAATTAATCCCGACGTAATGTAAACTTT
>CAVJMX010000121.1:0-7156 GCA_963650795.1 Bacteroidales bacterium H4 | reverse complement strand
ATGTAATTTTAATCAGAGGCAGAGGATTTTACCCACAATCATGCCCGAAGCCTCTTTTTAATACGCTTCAGGCAGATGACCTGATGATCCTCGGTTGCATGGGTCGGGAACAGGAACAGATTGCCTCTGCCGTCCACTGCACAGTCATGGGAACGCAGATCACTGTTGAAGGTACCGATCTCAGCTACGACATTCATGTCAGAATCGAAGATGGTGAGATATCCGCCTCTTCCTACGACATAGATATATTTGCCATCGCTGTCCACACCGGATGGCTGTCCCATATTGCCATAGAAGTAACCGACTACATTGCCTTCCCCATCCAGTACATGTACGGCACCCTTCTCACGGTCGCATACCCAGATGTGATCCTTCTCGTCGATTGCCAGCGCGTGTACCACAAGGAACTTGCCGGGGGTATGCTCGCTGATGTTGTTGTAATCGCCGACACCGCCGTAGGTTGCTACGTAGTTGCCGTCCTTATCGAATTTATGTACCGCACGGTTGCCGTAGCCATCTGCGAAAAAGTACTCGCCCTTGGAATTCATAGCTGCATCGGTGGGCTGGTTGAACGGCTCGCCGACTCTCTTCACCTGACGAAATGCCTCATACATCATCCACATGGGAGGGCATCCCATGTAAGGCTCTGTGGGGAAGAGCTGGGTCTTACGGGTTCTCTTGTAGTAGCCCAGATCCATACCGGTATCGCTGGGCTGGTCATAATTGCCGAAATCTCTGACCAACTTGCCATCGGTGGTGATCTCACGGATCACATGATGCATAGAGTCTGCACACAGCAGGGTCTTCTGCGGAGTGTAATAAATAAAGTGAATGTAATCTCCAAAGTATTCCTGACCGAATTCCTTCACAAAATTGCCTTCCGGATCCAGCATTACGATACGGCTGGGGTTAGCACGCATTGCCAGGTACAGATTGTTATCCGGATCGGTACATCCGCCTGCCACTACGGCTCCGGCAATCGCTGCCGGAAGCCCCTTGGCATAATCTGCAATATATTCATAAGTGTAGTCGCCACCGGTATAATATGTCTTCTGATGGTCGTCTCTGTCAAAACCGATTTCCTGTGTCTTCATCGTTAGTCTTTCCTTTCGTGTCATTTTCCTTCTCTTATAAAAATTACTCGATTGAGATGCTCTTGCCCATGGATGCGGACAGTCTGACTGCCTCCATGACCTGCATCACTCTGCGCACCTGAGGGATGGTTACGAGGAAGTCTTCCTCACCTCTGCATGCTTTAACGTAATTGTCAAAATACATACTGTGGGCTACATGCACCTCCGGCAAATCCTCGGTCAGAAGCACGCCGGGTGCAGGAGGTCCGAAGGATCTTGTCGGTCCTGCTGCCGTCATGGTCGTCTTGCCGGGTACGTTGGTCAGCAGACGGCTCGTCCGGCAGATCTTGCCCTCGGGATTGAAACCGTCGGAATACATCGTACCCTTATTGCCGCCGATGAACCAGTGACGCTCAAACCATTTATCCTTATCTTCCAGGAAGTAAGTACCCAGTTCGATCTCGCCGGTGATACCATTCTCGAAGCGGAACAAGATCTTGAAGTAATCATCTACCTCTTCGTTGATAACATTTCTCACATCGGCGAAAATCGTCACGATACGGGAATCTACCATCCACAGCAGCTGGTCAATGAGGTGTACGCCCCAGTCGTAGAGCATTCCACCGCCGTACTTGCGGAATACATGCCAGTCATGCATATTGCCGTTGATTCCGTAGAGGGAGGACTGAATCGTATATACCTTGCCGAGAGTACCGCTGTCTAAGACTGCCTTTGCCGTGCGGAAATCCTCGTCGAATCTCCGCTGCTGATGTACGGTAAAGCGCACACCTGCTGCCTTCACAGCCCGTTCCATCTCATCCAGTTCCTGCAAACTCATAGCTACCGGTTTCTCGCAGATGATATCCTTGCCGCTCTCTGCTGCCTTCTTCACTGCCTCCAGATGAAGATGATTGGGGATCGCGATGATCACGGTCTCCACATTCTCATCTGCCAACAGTTCCTCCATCGCGGTATAGGTCTTAATGCCCTCCGGCACTTCCTGCAGTTTCTCCGGAACGTTATCGCAGATTGCCGTCACCTCGATGTCATCTCTCTTGGACAGCTCTCTTAAATGTACCTGTCCCATAAATCCGAATCCGATAATACCAATCTTGATCTTGTCCATATTTAGCCCCTCCTATTCTTTTACGCCGCCTAATGCGATACCTGCTACGAATGCCTTCTGGAAGAACGGATACAATGCGAAGATCGGGATGATGCCGATCACAGCCATTGCCATTCGGATTCCGGTGCCGGGGAGTTCTTTGACTCCGCCGAACTCGGCACTGCCGCTCATGGATGCCAGCGACTTGATATTATTGATAATACTGTTCATAAATACCTGTAGCGAATACAGCCTGCTGTCTGTGATGTAGTACAGACCGTTGATCCAGTCATTCCAGTAGGCGATGGCGATCATCAGACCTACGGTTGCGAGGATCGGCAGTGACAGCGGTAATATGATCTTGAAGTAGATGAACCACTCTCCTGCGCCGTCCACCTTGGCTGCCTCGATCAGTGCGGGATGGATGTTGGTGGAGAAGTTGTTCTTCATCAGCATGATGTAGAAACCGTTTAACAGCAGTGTCGGGAAGATCAGTGCTGCCACCGTGTTACGGATATTGAATACCTGCGTCCAGATGATATAGGAAGCTACGGTACCACCGTTGAAGATCATCGTGAAAAATACGATGAAGTTCACGATCTTTCTCCGGGGATAATCCTTACGGGAGATCGGATATGCCAACAAAGGTCCGATGAGCAGGGCAATCGCCGTTCCGATTATGGTAACGAGGATGGTCAGTCCGTAAGCGGAGAAGATCTTGTTGCGGTTCGTAACAAACAGATACTTGTAAGCATACACGCTGAATTTTGCAGGCCAGAAGCCGTAGCCCTTGCTCAGGAGCACATCTTCTGCCGTGAAGGAAGAGGAGATCAGGAGCAAGAACGGAACTACTGCCAGCACCGTCGCGATGATCAGTACGGTTGCGATGCAGACCTGGAAAATCGTTTCACTTGTGGATTTTTTCTTTTTATTCATAACGATCTCCTCCTACAACATTGCACTGTCTTTATCGACTTTGCGCACCACCATATTGGCGATGATGACGATAATGAATCCAAGGACTGCCTGATATGCACTGGCTGCTGCCGACATGGATACGTTGTTGTTCTGCATCAGGCTTCGGTATACATAGGTATCAATAGTGTTGGTCACACGGTACAGGGATCCGGAATCCATAGGTACCTGATAGAACAATCCGAAATCGGAGTAGAAGATACGTCCTACCTGTAACAGCACCAGTGTGATGATTGTGGGCTTCAACAGAGGAAGCGTCACATAACGGATCTGGTTCCATCTGCTGCATCCGTCGATGTAAGAAGCCTCGTACAGGCTTCTGTCGATTCCGACGATGGATGACAGATAGATCATGGAACTGTATCCGATCTGTTTCCAGAGATATACGAATACAATGATGAACGGCCAGTATGCTCTGGTATTGTAGAAATCTATATAGCCGTCTGTAATAATGCTCTTGTTAATGAATCCGGACTCAGCACTTAAAAATCCGAATACGATGTAGGAGATGATAACTGCGGAGATCAGCTGCGGCAGGAGGATACAGCTCTGGCTGACCTTTTTGAGCCACTTGCTGGAGATCTCGCAGAGACAGATTCCTACGAGAATACCCAGGACATTGGATAATATAATGAACACCAGGTTGTAAGCTAATGTGTTTCTCGTGATGATAAATGCGTCCTTGGTTGCGAACAGATACTTGAAGTTGTCGAATCCGCACCATGCGCTTCTCCATACACCTACGGAAAAGTCGATCTTTTTAAAGGCGAAGGAGATACCTACCATCGGCAGGTAATTGTTGATAAAAATGTACAACAGTCCGGGTACCACCATGAAGTCCAGCATACACAGGTAACCTTTGTGGTACAGTCGAATAACGCCCCGGATCAGGAATAACAGGCTGAGTACAACGCCCGTTATGATGCCAAAGGCAATGCCTGCCTTTTTGGTACCGTCCATGAAATCCTTCACCCGTACAATAAATACGATCTCACAGGCGATCTGCGCTACAGCCATCAGACAGAGGCTGATGCCGTATTGTTTCTCATTCAGGAAATGAATTGTCTCGTGTAATAAGGTCAGCACTGCTGCGATTCCGGCGGCGATGACGATCACGATGAGGAATCTCACCGGTGCGATCTCTACGGACTTATTCATGACCATTTTGCCGGTGAACATCTCAAATCCGGTCAGCGTGTAAGTACTGCTCTTATATTTGTACTGGGAATATGGCAGGAACAAGGATGCTGCCGACAGCAGGATCAATATCCATGTCGTGATCTCTCCCAGGATTTTCTTCAATTTTTCTTTTTTCTGCTCCGTGTGCATATACCTGTCCTCCCACGGTCTCTTATTTCTCTTATGGGGGAGTTTCCGTGTGGTCACTCCCCCTGATATTACTTTGTTGATTACATTACAGGATGCTGTTATTAGGAATCTTCGTTCTGAATTACTTGCCCAGCCATTCATTTAACTGCTGCTGATAAGTATCTACGATCTTCTGCATACCAGCCTCGTTCAGAGCGTTCTGGAACTCCTCGTACATTGCGTCATCAAAAGCTCCGCTTCGGATATTGTTGATGTACTCGTTCATTACATTGGTAACTGCTGCGATCTCGTTGGTCAGCTCAGAGGTATCTGCGTTGAAGCCCAGGTAAGGAGATACAGGAGCCTTCTTCAGCTCTTCCAGAGCTACGTTACGGAAATCAGAGCCGTAGCCGTTGCCAGCCCAGGGAGCTGCCAGGAAGTAGTTGCCCATGAGGAAGTCCTTGTTGTGATAGCTTACATTATCAGCGCTTACGCCGTCGGGATAGTCAGCTTCGCCGTCCTTCATAACATAGTCGGTGCCTTCTACACCCCAGTCAAGCAGGTTCATAACATCTGCATCGGTGTACATCAGGTTAGCGAACTTCATAGCTGCTTCGGGTTCCTCAGCAGTGATGGGAATACCCAGACCGAACTTGTTTACGTGCTGGTTGGTTACGCTGTTGGGAACGATCTCTTTGATGACTACTTCGTAACCGGTGTTGCCCAGCCAGGATGCTTCAGCACCCAGCTCTACGGTGTTGGTTACGGAGAATACCAGGTTCTGCTTCATGAGGGAAGTATTCTGCTCGGTAGTGGTAGGGTTGTCCTTGTATACCCAGCCGTTATCCCACCATTTCTTTACACGTGCCTGTGCATTCTTGAAATCATCGGTGCTGGTCAGAGAATATACGTTACCGTTGTCATCTGTGGAAAGGAAGAATGCCTGTGATCCCAGAGTATCGAAGGTAACTGCATCGGACAGGTTGTCACCGCACATATAAACAACGTCGTTTACAAATACTGCGCCGTTAGCACCACCGATGGGAGCGATGTCATAGTTTTCGGATACTGCCTGAAGAATCTCTTCAAACTCTGCCCATGTGGTCATGTTCTCAGCCTTCTCTACCATGTTCAGCTCTTCGAGGATATCTTTTCTCATAACAATTGCCAGGTTGGAGCTGTACAGACGGTAGGTCGGGATCTCGTAGTAGGAATCACCGATACGTCCTGCATCCAGATACTGTCCCATAGCATCCTGAATGCCCTGTCCATACTCGTCGAGGAGATCATTTAACTCCATCAGCTGGTTGTTTGCTACCATTGCAGACATTCCGGAAGCTGCCAGAGGCATGATCATGCACAGATCCATTTTGTCATTACTGGTGATTGCCAGGTTAACCTGTGTGGTAAAATCACCTGCTTCTACCAGATTCAGGTCTACATGAACACCGATCTTCTCCTCAGTGATCTCATTCAGAGCCTCTTCTACATGCTCTGCATTCTCACCGCCGATACCTGCGATATCTGCCATATAGAAGGTGATGTCTGTGATCTCACCGTCATTTGCAGCTTCCCCTGCCTCCGTGGAAGCCTGCTCGCTGCCTGCTGCTGTGCTTTCGGCTACTTCCGCATCCTCGGAATTGCCGCAGCCTGCCAGCATACTCATTGCCATAACCCCTGTCATCAATACAGCTAAAAGTTTTTTCTTCATACCATATTCCTTTCTTGTGTTTTTACTTTTTCATAATCTATCAGAACTTAACAGCCTCTCCTGTTTCTGCCGATTTATAGATTGCTTCGAGGATCTCGGTGACTCTCAGTGCCTGCTCGGGTTTTACGAGAGGCTCGGTGTCATTGATGATCGCTTTCAGCCACTGCTCTGCTTCCAGATCTGCGGGCTCTACCTTTTTGCCTGCAAAGTATGCGATCTCGCCACTTCCGGAGATTTTCTCCTCCAGTAACAGTCCGTTCTTGCCTCTGTTGTAGATCAGCTCTCTCACAGGATAGCTCATACCGTTATGAACTTCTGCACCTGCTTTGGTACCGCAGAGGGTGGTAGCTGCCTCTCTGGAGTCAAGGATATTCAGTGCCCAGCTGGCTTCCAGATTGATCGTTGCGCCGTTCTTCATCTTGATGAAGCCCATTGCAGAGTCCTCTACCTCATAAGTCTCGGGATCCCAGGGTCCGAACAGGTTGCCTTCTACTGCCTCGGGAAGATTGCCCAGCTTATAGAATACAGACCCCATAACGCTGTCTACTTCGTAGTTGTCCATACACCAAAGGGTGATGTCCAGTGCGTGGGTACCGATATCGATCAGGGGACCGCCGCCCTGTAATGCCTTGTTGGGGAATACGCCCCAGGTGGGAACTGCTCTTCTGCGGACTGCGTGAGCCTTGCCGTAATAGATATCTCCCAGATCACCTGCTCTGCATGCCTTGTACAGGTTCTGTACATCGGGGCGGAATCTGTTCTGATAACCTACGGTGAACTTCTTGCCGGATTTCTTCCATGCTTCCACCATTTTTCTGGCGCTCTCACTGTTGTGTGCCATGGGCTTCTCGCACATTACATGCTTGCCAGCCTCGAAAGCAGCTACGGTGATAGGGCAGTGTGCCACGTTGGGGGTCAGCACATGAACGACATCCACATCAGGATTTTTCAGCAGTTCGTTATAGTCGGTGTATACCTTTGCAT
>CAVJMX010000120.1:0-7219 GCA_963650795.1 Bacteroidales bacterium H4 | reverse complement strand
ACGGAACAATCCGTAGGCATCAAAGTCGGGGGCTTTTGACCCCGACATCATTTAATTTGGATAAATACAGATGGCTTCGCGGTGAAGCCGTCTACTATTTATAGATACATGATTTGTATGATTGGCAGAGAGGGATATCCGATGCTTTGCCGGTTTCAGCATATAATGGTTTTATGCTAAAGGTGACAGGGAATACACTAAGAGCATAAGAACAATCGTTATTTTGATGGAAGCGTAAGATCTGGAATGCCTGATTCCACGGGAGTTTTCGAAAAGAGAGCCGAAAGGAACAGGCGGGGAATCACAGGTCTTTGTCTGCAGAGCACAACATCCCGTTCTATCGCCGGAATACATACACGAAGTAAGATGTATAGACGTATAGAATTTGGAGGTAAATTCGTTGAAAAAGAAAAAAGAGAATAGTAACGTTTCAGGTCTGAAGATCATTCCTTTGGGCGGCCTGGAACAGATCGGTATGAATATTACTGCCTTCCAGTATGAGGACAGTATTATTGTGGTGGACTGCGGTCTGTCTTTCCCTGCGGATGATATGCTGGGAATCGACCTGGTTATCCCTGATATAACTTATCTGAAGGACAATATCGATAAGGTAAAAGGTTTCGTCATCACCCATGGACACGAGGATCATATCGGATCATTGCCTTATGTACTGCGGGAGATTAATGTTCCCATTTATGCGACCCGCCTGACTATGGGCATCATTGAGAACAAGCTGACCGAGCACAACCTCATGAAGAAGACCAAGCGCAAAGTGGTGAAATTCGGACAGTCCATTAACTTAGGTGATTTCCGTGTGGAATTCATCAAGACCAATCACAGTATCGTAGATGCCGCAGCACTGGCAATTTATTCCCCTGCCGGTATTGTGGTACACACCGGAGATTTTAAGGTAGACTACACTCCGGTATACGGCGATGCCATCGACCTACAGCGTTTTGCCGAGATCGGCAAAAAGGGCGTACTGGCACTGATGTGCGACTCCACCAACGCAGAGCGTCCCGGTTTTACCCCTTCCGAGAAGACGGTGGGTAAGACGTTTGATACTTTATTTGAAGAACATAAGAACACCAGGATCTTCGTGGCAACTTTCGCATCCAACGTGGACCGTGTACAGCAGATCATCAATACTGCGTACAGGTTCGGTCGTAAGGTGGCTGTGGAAGGAAGAAGTATGGTGAATATTCTGGATACCGCTATTAAGCTGGAGTGCATCAGCATTCCCGAGAATACTCTGGTGGATTTGGATCAGTTGAAGAACTATCCTGATGAGCAGCAGGTCATCATTACCACCGGAAGCCAGGGCGAAAGTATGGCAGCCCTGTCCCGTATGGCTAATAACATGCACCGTAAGATTACCATCGGTGCCGGCGATACCGTAATTTTCTCTTCCAATCCCATCCCGGGCAATGAGAAATCCGTAACGAAGATCATCAACGAACTGCTCCGCAAAGGCGCAGACGTTATTTTCCAGGATGCCCATGTATCCGGACATGCCTGCCAGGAAGAGATCAAGCTGATCTATACCCTGATCCATCCGAAGTATGCAGTACCTGTTCACGGAGAATACAAGCATCTGAAGGCACAGGCGAAGATCGCAGAGAGCCTGGGCATCAGTAAGGACAATATTTTCATCCTGTCCTCCGGTGATGTATTGGAAGTCAGCGAAGAACAGGCAAAAGTAAACGGCAGAGTGCCTGTAGGCGCGATCCTGGTAGACGGTCTGGGTGTCGGTGATGTCGGAAATGTAGTGCTGAGAGATAGACAGCATCTGGCAGAAGATGGTATTATGATCGTGGTTATGAGTCTGGACAAGGCCAGCGGAGAACTGGCAGCCGGTCCGGATATCGTATCCAGAGGGTTTGTATATGTGAAGGAATCCGATGAACTGATCGAGGAAGCAAGACGCACCGTGGATGATGCACTGCAGGCGTGCCTGGATAAAGGAATCACCGACTGGGGCAAGCTGAAGACTACCACCAAGGATGTCCTCAGTGACTATGTATGGAAGAAGACCAAGAGACGTCCCATGATCCTTCCGATCATTATGGAAGTTTAGTTAGCGATTGCTGGAAAGGTTGTAAGCAGATGAAGATTACAGCGGACGAAAACGTGAACCAGGCTGTGGAACAGATGATTGGTGCGATCCGGAATACGGACGCCTATCTGGAATATCAGAGACAATTGGCACGTGTAAAAGAGCAGCCGGAACTGAAGCGGCAGATCGACGATTACCGGACCAGAAACTATGAACTGCAGACCAGTAAGGACACCAATTTTGACAAGATCGACCAGTTCACCAGAGAGAATGAAGCGTTCCGTGAGAATCCGCTGGTATCTGATTTTCTGGCAGCAGAGCTCGCATTCTGTCGTATGATGCAGGAGATCGGGCTCTATGTGACCGATCAGATGCATTTTGAGTGAACATTTCGAAATGCAGAGCGCTTGTGAGAAAGGACAGTAAACATGAAAACAGCAAATTTGGCAGGTGCCATTTTAGGCGCTATCTTAAAAGTAGTGTTTGCGGTGGTCGTAGTATATATGATATATACCGGCGTATCCAAATGTTATGATTATGGATACCGCATTTTCACGGAGCCGGCAGTCTCCTCCGGAGAGGGCCGTAAGGTCACGGTGACACTGACTTCCGATATGTCCGCTACGGAGATCGGTACAGTGATGCAGGAGAAAGGCCTGGTAAGAGATGCAAAACTGTTCGCATTACAGTATCTGCTGTCTGAATACAAAAAAGAGTGGAAGCCCGGTACCTACGAACTGAGCACCGCCATGACCGCAGAAGAGATGATGGAAGTCATGGCAGGACAGACGGAAAATACTACGGAAGAGACCGTGGATACCATTGACAACGGCAGTGCTGTCACCGGAGATACACAACAGGAGACCGTTGCGCAATAAGCAATCCGTAAGCATCAAAGTCGGGGGCTTTTGCCCCCGACATTACTATAGGAAATGAGGATAGTATGATCATAGACGAAAGAATGTCAGCGTTTATCGATTCCCTGGACAGCGGGAATCCCGCGTGGCTGAATGAGATTGAGAAATATGCGCTGGACACACAGGTCCCCATCATACGCAGATCCATGCAGAGTCTGTTGAAATTTTTACTGAGATTCACAAAGCCGAAGAGCATCCTGGAAGTCGGGACTGCTATCGGCTTTTCTGCGTTACTGATGAGCGAATACGCACCGGCGGATTGCCACATTACTACCATAGAAAAATATGAGAAGAGAATTCCCATCGCACGGGAAAACTTCCGGAAAGCGGGACGGGAGGACCGGATCACGCTGTTGGAGGGAGACGCCACGGAGATCCTTAAAGAGCTGGATGGCACGTATGACATCATTTTCATGGATGCGGCAAAAGGACAGTATATCAATTTCCTGCCGGATATCTTACGGCTGCTATCTCCCGGTGGACTGCTGATTTCCGATAACGTATTGCAGGACGGAGACATCATTGAGTCCCGCTTTGCCGTGACCAGACGCAACCGCACCATTCATGCGAGAATGCGGGAATATCTGTATGAATTAAAACACCATTCGGAGCTGGAGACCGTGATACTGCCGGTGGGGGATGGCGTGACACTGAGTACGAAGAAATAAGGAGAGAAGCGGAAATGAAGAAAAAAGCGGGAATTCTGATCACTATCTGCATTATGGTGCTGTGCATGCTCAGCGTGTGGCCAGTCGCTCTGGTACGAAAAGATACAAAATGTGAAACCCGGTCAACAGCATATCTGACCACAAACGGGGAGCAGGCTGCAAATTCACAGGTCGAGCAGACCTTTATTGCACAGGAAGCGGTGCTGAAGCAGATTGCTTTTGCGGTGCATTTTGAAGGGGAAAGCTGTGATGTGATTTTCCGGCTGAAAGATAAAGAGGGCAAAATCCTCGAAGAACAGCAGATTCAACTCAGCGCGGAGAACAGCGACCGGTATTATTATACGGACACAGGTGCCAGACTGAAAAAGGGGCAGGAGTACAGCTGGAGCGTGGAAATACAAAACGCGGAACAGGTGCGGGGCGGATTGCTGTACACAGCTAACGGAGAAATTACGGCACCGGGCAATGATACACTCTATGTGGATGGAGAATATTATGACGGACAGGCTGTTACAAGCTACACTTACGGAGCACCGTTAAATATCGTTAATGGTTTGTGCCTATGGGCGTTTATCTGCATGACGGGATTTTCCGTATTGGGGATCCTGAATAAGAGAAAAGACGGCAGGGTATTTCATAAAGCGGAAGAATTTCTGGAAAAGTATCAAAATATAATTCTGATAGCGGAGATACTGGTTGTTACCGCACTTGTAGTGAGATGCTGTTTTACACAGGCGGTGGATTGGGATGAAGCATACACCTGGGATATTGTGAAAAATAATTCTTTCCTGGGAGTGATCAGGGCGCAGTCCATAGATAATCATCCTCCACTTTATTTCCTGTTCGTGAAGATCGCGGCACTTATATTTGGCGATAAAATTATGGTGTACAAGCTGGTATCGGTAGCAGGTATGCTGGCATCCATGGTTTTATGTGCTGTTCTTCTGAAAAAAAGATGGGGCGTGAAAGCGACAATTCCTACGATACTCGTGCTGGGACTTGCACCAAACTTTATATTTTATAACATCAATGTCAGGATGTATTCCTGGATGACATTTTTTGTCCTGGCAGCAGCTTTGATTGCCTGCAAAATCGCACAGAATGATGGCGTGGGAAACGGCAGGTGGGCAGGACTTGCGGTTGTGTCACTTGGCGCAATTTATACGCAGTATTTTGCGGTGGTTCCGTTATTCCTTATCTATGTGTATCTGTTGATCAACTGTTGGAAGAACAAGAGCCTTAAGAGACTCATCGCCTGCTGCGCGGCGGTTGTGATTTTTTATCTTCCGCAATTGTATCTGATTCTGAAAATGCTGCAGCGTGACAGCGACACCGTAGATGAGGGACTGAAGGCAAGCCTGAATGTGGACCAATTGTGCAACTGGTCATTTTCCACCAACATTAAATGGTCGGCATATATTCCGGCAGCAGCCTATGTGGTTGCAGTAGTTCTATTGTTCATATCCTGGAAGAGGCTGGACAAAAAGAGAAAAGCGTTTTTAGGACTTACTGCAGTGATTTATCCCGTAACATGGCTGATATGTTGGGGAATCTCTCAGAAAATGAATCACTTCTGGCATAATCGTTATATGCTGGATGCTCTTTTGTTTGCGTGGATATTTATTGCGTTAATTTATTCCATGGAAAATGTTGTAACATGGCTATGCTTCTGTGTATGGCTGGGAATACTTTGCCTGTCCTCGTATAATGTGACTTATTCGCAGGAAATGCTGACTGTACCGTATATACAGGATGCAAAAGAAAAACTGGCAGAGGTTCCGGAGGGAGCAGACGTAATATATAACTACGATACTTATGATACGTTATACCGATATTATTTACCGGAATCAGATTTCTTATGGTATGAAGATGTGGATTTCTCCAAACTGGATGGGGACTATGTGTATATGATCAGCTGGGGCGGCGGAAATTTCCCACAGGAAGAAATCGAAAAATATGATATTAGCATAGAGTATCGGTCCTTCTTCCGACTGGAAGAGGGAGTCGCAGATGTGGCACTGTGCAAGGTGCATTTCAAAAACTGAGACGAGGGAGAACGAAAATGACTTATAAGAAACCGGAACTTTTGATTCCTGCCAGCAGTCTGGAAGTATTAAAGACTGCGGTGATATTCGGAGCGGATGCCGTGTATATCGGTGGCGAGGCTTTCGGACTGCGTGCCAAGGCGAAAAATTTCAGCAGTGAAGAGATGGCAGAGGGAGTAGCTTTTGCCCATGCTCATGGGGGGAAAGTCTATGTGACTGCCAATATTCTGGCACATAATTATGATCTCGACGGCGCAAGAAAATATTTTGCCGAGCTGCGGGATATGAAACCGGAACAGCCGGATGCACTGATCATTTCCGATCCCGGAATGTTCATGATCGCCAAGGAAGTATGGCCCCAGGTGGAGGTACACATTTCCACACAGGCGAATAACACGAATTATGAAACCTATCTGTTTTGGTGGAAACTGGGAGCTAAGAGAGTGGTATCCGCCAGAGAACTGTCATTACTGGAGATCAAGGAAATTCGTGAAAAAATTCCTGCGGAGATGGAGATCGAGAGCTTTGTTCATGGAGCAATGTGTATCTCTTATTCCGGCAGATGCCTGCTGAGCAATTTCTTCACCGGAAGAGATGCCAACAGAGGT
This sequence comes from Bacteroidales bacterium H4, assembly GCA_963650795.1. Lineage (GTDB taxonomy): Bacteria > Bacillota > Clostridia > Lachnospirales > Lachnospiraceae > Acetatifactor. The sequence goes on along the minus strand of CAVJMX010000120.1, from coordinate 925 downwards.
GCCTGCACCCATCCCTGCCGTTGGAAATATGCAGTGGTGGAGGAGACCCGTCCCGGAGAATACTTGCCGGTCTATGAGAATGAGCGGGGAACCTATATCTTCAATTCCAAGGATCTGTGCATGATCGAGCATATTCCGGAATTGGTGGAAGCCGGAATCGACAGCCTGAAGATCGAGGGACGCATGAAGACCGCACTGTATGTGGCTACCGTTGCCAGAACTTATCGGAAAGCCATCGATGATTATTTTACCGATCCGGATCTGTACGAGAAAAATATGGACTGGTACAAGGCGGAAATCTCCAAATGCACCTACAGACAGTTTACGACGGGATTCTATTTCGGCAAGCCGGATGAGAATACCCAGATCTATGATAACAACACCTATGTCAATGAATACATCTACCTGGGAATCGTGGAAGCAGTAAAAGATTCCCTGTGCCGGATCGAACAGCGAAATAAATTCTGCGTGGGAGACTCCATAGAGATCATGAAGCCGGACGGCACCAATGTACCGGTCACCGTGGAAGCTATGTACACCGAAGACGGCGAAAGTGTGGACAGCGCACCCCATCCCAAGCAGGTATTGTGGATAAAACTGTCAGAAACACCCGAAAAGTTCGATCTGCTGCGTCAGAAAAACAACGAATGAGAAAAGCCGACCGGAGGTGACACTTTATGAAGAAAAGTGCCCGAATTCATAAGGTATTAACTATTTTTGCCTATATAGTAATGTTGACCGGAATGTCGCGTCTGCTCGCGGTGGTATTCAGATATCCGGAGAATCATCTGATTCCCCGGCAGATGATACCGGGAGTGGGCATATGTGTCATCGCCTTACTGGCAGCAGGTGCGTTATGGAATAAGATCGATTCCCTGATCGGGAAAAGGACGCCGCTGTACCTGCTTGCCCTGGCAATCTTCGG
>CAVJMX010000119.1:0-7370 GCA_963650795.1 Bacteroidales bacterium H4 | reverse complement strand
ATGGATATAACGCATATGACGCCATCAGAAATGCTATTTTAGGAACTCCGGAGTTGATCTTCGGGTAGGGTGTCCTGAACAGTTACCATAATATTATTATTTGTCTACAGGCTTATCAAGAATGCCTTCAAATCGCACAAAAGCAAATCGAACCACAGAATTTCTTATTTTCCCATAGCAATAAAAACGAACCTATCAGCCGGGTACAGGCTTTTCGTATTGTGAAAAAAGCGGCTGCTTACTACGGCATCCCGGGAGTCATCTGTTGCCATTCCCTGCGCAAAACCTTTGGATATCATGCCTGGCGGCAGGGGGTACAACCGGCAATGCTGGTCAGTATCTATAATCATTCTTCTTATGAAGTGACGAAGCGGTATCTCGGAATCGAGCAGGATGACCGGGATCGGATTTTTCAGGAGATCATACTCTGAGCAAAAAGGTAACACAATATCAATTGTGTTACCTTTTTATTAGCATTTAATTCATTTTTCAAAGCTTTATTCAGTTCAAATTAATTTTCTGTCCCACGCGGATCTTGTGAATATTCTTAATCTGCGGGTTTTTGGCTTTCAGTGCTGTCAACGAGATGTTGGAGCGTGCCGCAATGGCAGACAAGGTATCTCCCGCTTTCACTGTATAATCACCGCCTGCAAAGTATACGGTCTCTTTCGGCTGTGTTGCCGTTACGGTCACCATGTAATCACCGCCCTGTTTTAAGGCGAACATGGACTGACCATTCCGGGTCACGGGGAAGGACGCACAGTATTCTAACTGTTTCGTCTCTTCATTGTAGCGGTACAGGTTCGCTGATTTTCCGCTGTTCTCTGCTCCCACATTCACATGAATGTTTACCTGTACCGGGAAGGTACCGCTGTTTTGTACGGACAGCTGCTTCACAGCGTCTGCGTTTTTGGATGCCACTACTGCTGCCGGAATGTTCTGTGCATCGCTGTTTACGGTGAGGTCAATGCTCTGCAGTGCATTCAGGGCAGTTCCTGACAGATCCTGTCCGCTGATGCTGATTGCCACGCCGTTACCGCTGTGCAATGCCAGCGTCATGTTGGAACCCTGGATGGATTCTAACACAGTAGCAGGGAGTTTGGTCTCTCCGGAACATACGATGTTCATGTTCACACTGTGAATGTTCGGATTCTGTGTTACTTCCGCAATCTTATCCTGTACATCAGCAGTTACTGTATTCCAGTCTACGGTCTGTGTCGGCGCAGCGGTGTCGCTGTCGGAAGAGGAACTCTGTGCAGGTTCCGGTGTGGTCGGCTGTGGTGTTACAACCGGCGTCACGGTGACATCACCAATCCGATACAGGTACATGTCATCCCAGGATCCCCAGGCTTCTGCGGATGCTGTTGCACGAGTTCCAAATGTTACTTTCGTTCCATCTTTGGTAATCTCAATGTTTGAAACCTCCGGGTTACTCCAGTCCTTCCAGCCATTTAATTTGCTTTCTGCTGTCTGTAGCTTACCATCTACGGAGACATAGACCTCATAGCTGTCCGTCTCTCCTGCTCCGCCACCCTGCAGGTATCCGCCGAACCGGTAAATTCCGGCATTCAGGGTGATTGTCTGTGTCACATCATAGGTAAACTCACTGTCATTATAAAAATGAAGATATCCATTTCCATCTTTGGCGTCCTTGCCATCCATCAGAGTTTCAATACCGGTTCCGCTCAATGTCCATGCTTTCTCTCCATCCTCAAACCGGGGATTGGTCAGAAGGTTCTGCGGATTCACGGTAATCACACATTTTGTCTTATAGATCTCTCCTTCCAGAGATACTGTTCCGTTCACTGTGTATTTTCCTGCTGCGTTCGTATCGACAGCTGCAACATCCTGCTGGTTCCATGTCACGGTCTCTGCTCCGGAAGTATAGTTCGAATAGGTAACCTCTACTGTCTCCGGCAAAGTAAAGGTGCTTCCCAATTCTATTTCCAAAGCTTCTGCATTTTTCACAGTACTGATTTTCTTCGTTGTCTCAGCGCCGGTTTTTACGTAGCTGAAAATCTTTAGAGTCTCCAGCGGATGACCATAGACATCAAATAATGCCTGATTATCTATTGCAGATCCACCGTACCATTTTCCGGCGTCATCAGCATCGTATTCTTTTGCATAGGAAGCTGCCCAACCGGAACCGTATTTTTCCCAGGCTGCCTTATTCTTCGTAAGAACCTGCTCGGCATCTTCCGCTTCTGAATCATATACATTTACAGGAATCCATGCAGGCTCCCAGTAGAATACACCGATGCCGTTGGTAGTATTGGCAATGGTGTTGATGACTTCACGCAGTTCCATCGCCTGTCCGTAGATACTGAAATCATAATCCATTCCAGTATCGTTATTGCCTTCGCGGACGGTATTGGCATGCCCGTCACTATCCGCTAAACAGGTCGCCCAGGAAGTCTCCGCTACCATGACCTCTTTGTTATAAGTCGTCGCAATCGTGTCTAACTGCTTCTGCAGATTGTCCAGGGTTCCATGCCAGTAGGGATAATAAGAAGAAGCAAATACATCATAGTCCACATTTGCTTTTGCCAGATTTGCTGCATAGGTCTGATAATTTCCGCTTTCCGGATTGGCAAAATGTAACACCGCTTTGATGGGATGTTCGTTTTCATCTGCCACTTCATGTACCGCATCGCATCCTGCCGCAAACACTGCCAGCATTTCATCTGACCAGCCGCTCTCTCCGGCGATTCCGTTGTTGGTCTCATTACCGACCTGTACCATTCCGACATCAACACCTGCGTCCAGTAAAGCATTCAGGCTGTCCATCGTATATTCTTTCACTGCTGTCGTCTTTTCCTCAATGGTCATGTCCGCCCATGCTTTCGGTGCTTTCTGCTTGGCAGGATCCGCCCAGAAATCGGAATAATGAAAATCGATCAGGACGCGCATTCCTGCATCCGTAGCCAGTTTTCCCATGTCTATTGCCTTTTTTAGATCATTATTACCGCCGCCGTAGCCGTTGCCGGATGCGTCGTAGGGGTTATTCCATACACGGATACGTACATAGTTAATACCGCTGTCTGCCAGCAATTGGAAGAACGCGTCATCATCCAGCTCATTTCCATCGAAGTCATAGTATTTTACACCGCTGTCTTTCAGGGATCTGTAGGAAGAAATATCCACGCCTCCGATGAAATCTTTCGTAAGTCCATTCACCTTTTCCACATTGATTCCGGCTTTTACCACTGCTGCACTTTTTAATTCCTCTTTTGCGTTCTTCAGGTCTGTAATCTTCTCTTCAATCTCTGCAACGGTTACGGAACTATAATCACCATCCAACGCCTTCAGGAAGCTTTCACATTCTGTCAGGGCATCCTGCAAAGTTTTCCAGCTGTCAGCCGTGTAATCTGCCTCGTTTAATGCCTTATATTCCGTAATCAGATTCTGAAGTTCTGCAGCCTTCGCTGCTTTTGCCGCCAGCACTTCATCATTGCTTATCTTTGTCACCAGGATATCATCTATTTTCAGATATCCGCCTGCTGTAAAATCAAGAGCGATGGTAATCGTAAGTTCTGCACCTGCTTCCACAGTTAATGCATCGGTCTCTGCCAAAGTATAGACATTCCAACCGCCTGCAGTCAGTTCTGCAGATACTTTTCTTTTTCCATCTGTGAGACTGATGGTTCCGGTCACTTTCTCTCCGGCTGTCAGGAAGGAAGCTTTGTAATTACCGGCATTGGAGGCTGTTACGGTAGTAGTCGCCGTCATGTTCTGTGCCGTCGCGGAATAATAATTCCAAACGTTTGTGGTATCATTGCCTGCGCCGGTATCTGCCTGGGAGGTAGCACTACTGTCTACACTCCAGACTTCTGTCCAGTCAGACATATCTATAGGACTGGTTCCTTCTTCAAAAGTCTTGGAATACAGAATATTGCTCTCCGGAGCAGGAGTTGCTGATGCTTCCGGCGTAGCAGTGGGTTCCGGGGATTCGGTCACTTCCGGTGCCGGAGTCTCTTCTGCTGAATCTGATGTGTTCTTCGTAAGTGTAAGTGTGTCTATATAGATCCATGCTCCTTTTTTGCTGGTGATCTGAAATCCGACTTTATAATCGTTTACGTCTTCTGCAATCGTAAATTCATCCGTAAACATTGCAAAATCCTTTGTTAATGGTGTCGATTTCTCGGACACGTTCCAACTGCCGTCTTTTGTTGCATGGTACAGAGTAATTGTACCGTCACTTTCGCTGCCATCTTTAATATATCCTGTAACAGTGTAGCTTCCTGCATCCAGAGAACCTATTTCCTGGTACATGCATACCGTGCCGTCCGCTTTATCAAAATCAATTTCAAGTCCGGACCCTCCGGTCTGCTGCGCCCATGTCGCATATTTTATTTGGCTTGTACATTTCCAAGTGTCACCTTCAAAATACCATTTCTGATTCGCCCAAAAGTTTGCGGCATCCGTGCTGTCTCCCTTTTCATCGTCGCCCATATCACCGTCTGTAAACAGATTCGTCTCCTCTGCTTTTACCCGGGTCAGCGGTCCGAATTCTGTCAGGCTTCCCGCTATCAGAGCCGTCGCACATAAAAATGCCAAACCTCGTTTCCAGTTTCTTCGTTTCATAATGCACCTTCCCTTTCTACTTTCCGACCGATGCCCCCGCACCGGTGGAACTGCTATATCCACTCAGCATCCTCCCTGGTGCGCAACTCGTTTGCGCAACCGCTTGCTTAGCTATGTCTGGATTATAACATGTGCATTTTGTATTTTAAATTGACAAAAATAATAATTTTAGCATTTATTTTTTGTGCGTTTTGCACTGTTTTAGATGTGTTTACCTCTGTTTTTTCTTTCGATACGTAAAAAGGAGAATGCGCAATTCGTTGCGCGTTCTCCTTTGATTGTTCTGTCTTATTATGGATTGCACCGTTTGCAGGGAACATATCCCATATTGATGACCTCATCTCTGCTGCCGGTGTAGATCTGTTTATTTTTTTCTTTCATGTCATCCACACTGGAGCATGTGGGATAATGGAATTTCATGGTGTTGGTATTCAGCACATAAGTGGTTCCCTGGGGTTCCTGCGGTGCCGGTGTATCCTGTACAGCCTGTGCCGCAGGCACCGGAGTAGGTGTTTCTATAACGACGGACTCTGCCACGCTTATGGTCGTTCCGCTACTCTCCGCCCAGTTGTCTCCGGTGGCATAATCGATGCCGATTCCCGGTTGTACATTGTAGGCAAATACGCAGAAGCGAATTCCCTCTCCGGCATCTTCCACGGAATACGCTTCCATGAGAACACCATTTGCCAGCAGGTTATCACCGTCAAAGATGGGCGTTACACGATACAATACGTGATTCCCGGTAGCCTTTACATAATCCGATACCTTTGTTTCAAAAGGCAGCATTCCCTGTACGTTGAGATACCTGGTTCCGGTGATGAGGTTCTGCGGATTTGCGTTTTCCGCTGTCAGCATGTAGGCGATCAGGTGGCAGCGGTTGTAGAGGTATTTTCCGTCCACATTATCGTATTTTACCAGGTGCCATCCGGTGGGTTTCACGGAGCCGATCTCGCCCCGGGGTTCCATCGGCATCAGATCCTGCCCCACGTTGGCATATGCCACGCCACAGCGTCCCAGGCTGTCCAGCTCACTGTAAGTCTCGAAGGACTGTGTCGTCAGATCCGCATCTGTAAAATACGGCTGATTGCCGTTGACCTCCGTATAAGGGGTCCCGGAATATGCCGGAATGTCCTGCAGAGAAAATGCTGCACTGCTCTCTGCCGTCGGGACTGCTGCAGTTTTGTCCTGTTCTGCTTCCCGGGTGTCCGAAGATGTTTCCTGTAGCTGCCCGGATTCGGGTTCCGACGTTGCATTTTCCGATGTCTCCTGCAGTTCGGAAGGAATCGTCGCCAGTACTTCCACAGAATAAGAGCTGTCCTGTGATGCGGCGCTGTTCTCCGCGCAGCCGGTAAATGTCAATAGCAATACCAGCCATAACGACAGTTGCGTTAGTATCCATTTCGGGGTTCTGTTGTGTCTCATTTTCATAGCTTGTCAATTACTCCCTTGTAAAATTCTTTGGAAATTATACCACATTTTTCATCCGACCGCTTCTTCTTTTCATTGACAATTTTTTCAAAAGACAGTATGCTAAAAACATCTGAAAAACACTTCAAATAATATGCCAATCCTCTAAACATACGGCTTATTATTTGAGGTGTTTTTTTGCGCCCATTGACACACGTGTTTACACGTATTATAATTTAAGAAAGGATACTTATGAAAACAAATGAACTGCTAAAGCTATTAAAGAAAAACGGCTGTTCCCTTATCCGTCATGGAAGTAATCATGATATCTGGTATAGTTCCGTGACCGGGAAACAGTTTGCTGTTCCGCGACACAAAAAAGAAATTAAAACCGGAACTGCCGCTGCTATTTTACGAGATGCCGGAATGGATTCTCAGAAAGGAGATTCTTATGTCTAAATATGTTTATCCCGCCATTTTTACCCCGGAACAGGATGGAGGTTATTCTGTATATTTCCCTGATTTGGAAGGGTGCTATACCTGCGGCGACACACTGGCTGACGCTCTGTTTATGGCAGAAGATGCTCTCGCTCTTATTCTCTATGGATATGAAAAAGACCAACGCCCCATTCCGCTTCCTTCCAAAATGTCCGAAATTGCAGTTTCTGCCGATTCCTTTTTAAGCATGGTTGCATGCGATACCCTGGAATACCGCAAACGCTTTAATAACAAAGCAGTGAAAAAGACTTTAACGATTCCCGAATGGTTGAATGAAACTGCTGTTGCAATGAATATTAACTTTTCACAGGTATTGCAGGATGCTTTGCTGCAGCGAATCAGTCCACAATAAATACAACACGAATACAAAACATATCAATTAAAAAAGTGCCGCATTCACGGCACTTTTTCTATGGAGTAGACGGGAGTCGAACCCGTGTCCAAAAGCCTATTCCCTGTCCTTCTACGAGTGTAGTTTATTCTTTGACATTCCCTCCGCGCCCCGGGAATAAACACCCTGAGTATTTCAGTAGCTTCATGTTACGCCCATATGCGCAAAGCTTTGCATATGTCGTTTCTCACATGTTTGAAGCCGGGATTCTAAGGTGTGAGTGCCCTAGAGCCGACTGCTGCCATTAGGCAGCGTATGCTAAATTATCGTTAGCGTTTAATTTTAATTTGGCCATTTAACGCATTACCATGCGACTCGCTTCTCCAGCTGCAAAACCCCTGTCGAAACCTTTACTACCCCTTATGCAATTGTCATGCCAAGTATACTTGATGGCACACCTGCTGTCAAGCACTTGCGGTAAAGTGACGCAGAGTCTATGAACCATTTATGATAATGTCCTAATATACCACAAGGGAAAATGTCCCGATGT
>CAVJMX010000118.1:0-7580 GCA_963650795.1 Bacteroidales bacterium H4 | reverse complement strand
GCCAGGTATTGAATTTTCAAGGTGCATAGCTAAAATTTATGTGCGAAGTTTGAGTTAAAATATAAAACACGTTGTCCGGATGCGGGCAGCGTGTTTTTATATTGCCATTCATAATTGCATGCCTTCTGCATATACATATAACACCAATGGCAGGAGGTAGTTTTATGGACTATGCAGTGAATACATACGATCTGTATCGGGATATACAACAAAGAACGGGAGGGGAGATCTACATAGGGGTGTTGGGACCGGTGCGGACCGGCAAATCCACCTTCATCAAACGATTCATGGACGAGATGGTGTTGCCCTATATGGAGGATGAGCATGCCAGAATGCGGGCGCAGGATGAACTTCCCCAAAGCGCGGGCGGAAAGACCATCACGACCACAGAGCCGAAATTCATCCCCAACGAAGCGGCAAAGGTGCGGTTAAATGACGATATCGAAGTATCGGTGCGGCTGATCGACTGCGTAGGTTATATGATCGACGGTGCGGCGGGACATATGGAAGAGGATGCGGAGCGCATGGTGAAGACTCCCTGGTCGGAGGAAGAGATTCCCTTTACCCAGGCGGCAGAGATCGGCACGGATAAGGTCATGCGGGATCATTCCACCATCGGTCTGGTGATCACTACGGACGGCAGCATCGGAGAACTTCCCAGGAGCAATTATTTGTCAGCGGAGGAGAAGACAATCCTGGCACTGAAAAAGTCCGGGAAGCCTTTTTTAGTACTGGTCAACAGTCAGAAACCTTATTCCGAAGAGACCAGGCAGGTAGCGCAGGAGATCGGCGACAAATACGATGTTGCTGTCATGCCGGTGAACTGTGAACAATTGAAAAAAGAAGACATCCACCGGATCCTGGAAAAGATTTTATATGAATTCCCCCTGACGGCGGTGGAATTCTATTTCCCGAAATGGATGGATATGCTTCCGGCAGATCATGCGGTAAAACAGGATCTGTTAAAGCAGATCCGGGAACTGATGAACGCTTATGATAAGATCCGGGATGTGGCGGGACATCCGGTGGAACTGCAGGGAGATTATATCCGCAGCTGTAAGATGGATCCCATTCAGCTGTGGAGCGGAATCGTTCCGGTGCAGGTGGGGATCGACGACAGATATTATTACGAGATGCTGTCCGGAATGCTGGAAGAGGATGTGGCGGATGAATACCAGCTGCTGCATAAATTAAAGGAACTGGCGGAGATGAATAAAGAGTATACGAAAGTGCAGGACGCCCTGTCTATGGTGAAGATCAAGGGATACGGCGTGGTGACCCCGGACAGGGAAGATATCGCCCTGGAGAAGCCGGAACTGATCCGCCATGGCAATAAATTCGGTGTCAAGATCAAGGCGAGCAGCCCCTCCATACATATGATCCGCGCCAACATCGAGACAGAGATTGCTCCCATCGTGGGCACGGAACAACAGGCGCAGGATCTGATCCACTTTATCGACCAGGCGGAGGCGGAACACGGCATCTGGGAGACCAATATCTTCGGCAAGACCGTGGAACAGCTGGTGGATGACGGCATCTCCACGAAAGTCGCCTCCATCGGAGAAGAGAGCCAGTTAAAGCTTCAGGATACCATGCAGAAGATTGTAAACGACAGTAATGGGGGAATGGTGTGCATCATCATCTAATAGTTCAGACATCATCTGCATATCAGACAAATTATGCTTGCATGAATTTGGCTGATTGACAGATGATGGACTGAGCGTCGGCTGAACGGAATAGTTTCCATTGCTTTTTTCCCGTTCCTTTTGTATAATACCTTTGTTGACTTTGCTTTATTTTTTTGAAAAACAGGAAGAATATTTGCTAAATTGCATGAAAATACGGTAAAAAGGAGGACATAGATGAATCAGGTATATGAAAAATTACAGAACTGCTATGAGTGTGTGAGAAAAAAGACGGATTTTGTGCCGAAGGTGGCAATCGTCTTAGGATCGGGCTTAGGCGATTATGCGGAGCAGATCCGTGTGGTGACGGAGATCCCTTATGCGGAGATTGAGGGATTCCCCGTCTCTACTGTACAGGGACATGCCGGTAAATTTATCTTCGGTTATCTTGATGAGATCCCGGTGGTATGCATGAAGGGAAGAGTACATTACTACGAAGGCTATGATGTAACGGATGTGGTACTTCCGACAAGACTGATGAAACTGTTAGGGGCAGAAATCCTGCTTTTGACCAATGCAGCAGGCGGTGTGAACACTTCTTTCCACGCAGGAGACCTGATGCTGATCCGCGACCACATTTCCGTATTTGCTCCCAATCCGCTGATCGGTGCCAACATCGACGAGCTGGGACTGCGTTTCTCGGATATGAGCCATGTCTATGACAAGGACTTGCAGCAGATTATCCGTGAGACAGCGAAGGAGAACGGTATTTATTTGCAGGAAGGCATTTACACTCAGCTGACCGGACCTTCTTTTGAATCTCCTGCAGAGATCCGCATGCTCCGGGCCCTGGGCTGTGATGCGGTAGGCATGAGCACTGTGGTGGAAGCCATTGCGGCTAACCATATGGGTATGCGCATCTGCGGCATTTCCTGTATCAGTAATCTGGCAGCGGGAATGACGGATCAGCCACTGAATCATGAAGAAGTACAGGAGGCTGCTGATATGGCAGCACCCAGATTCAAGAAACTGGTAACGGAATCCGTGAAGAAATTTGTATAGACAGTCGAAAAGGAGATCCGGATGACCTTAATCTCAGACACCGAAGAAAAAGAACTGATTCTGCAGGCATTAGAAGCCAGAAAGCTCGCGTATGCTCCCTATTCCGGCTATACGGTGGGTGCGGCACTGCTGACCGCGGAAGGACACAGGTACCTTGGCGGCAATATTGAAAACGCTTCTTACGGAGCCACCAACTGTGCGGAGCGCACCGCCTTTTTCAAGGCAGTCAGTGAAGGAGAGCGCAAGTTTACCGCCATCGCCATCGCTGGTGGAACCGCAGGAGAGGATCCTGTGGAATATGCGTATCCCTGTGGCATCTGTAGACAGGTGATGCAGGAGTTTTGCCCGGATGATTTTGTGATTTATGTGGTAAAAAGCAAGCAGGATTACCGGAAATATACTTTAAAAGAATTACTTCCCTATGGATTTGAAGGAGATGCAATCAGATGAATATCAGATTATACAATGCACGAATTCTCACCATGGAGCCCGGCAGAGAAGTCTTCTATGGTGAGGTATGGGTAAAAAATGACAAGATCGCCTATGTGGCGGAACAGAAAGAGCTGGCGGAGGAATGGGACAGATCCCAGTTCCCGAGAATTGCCTGGGACATTGAACTGGATTGCAAGGGCAACCTGCTGATGCCCGGATTTAAAAATGCGCATACTCATTCCGGCATGACGTTTTTACGTTCCATGGCGGATGATATGCCCCTAGATCAGTGGTTGAATAAGCAGGTATTCCCCTTAGAGGCAAAGCTGACCGGAGAAGATATCTATGAACTGACCCGACTGGCAGTGCTGGAATATCTGACTTCCGGAGTGACTTCTATTTTTGATATGTATCTGACCCCGGATACCATCGCGGAAGCCTGCCTGGATACCGGAATGCGTTGTGTGCTGGTATCGGGACTGAACAATTTCAGCTCTTCCCCGAAGAAGGTGGAAGAGGAATTTTTGAAATGGAATAAGAAGAATTCTCTGATCAGTTATCAGCTGGGATTTCATGCGGAATATACCTGCTCCAAGGAGTTGCTGTGCAAGGTGTCGGAAATGGCACATCATTACCGCACTCCGGTATATGCCCATATCTCTGAGACGGAGAAGGAAGTGGAAGAGTGCAAGGCACGGTACGGTATGACACCGCCCATGTTCTTAGACTCTCTGGGAATGTTTGACTACGGCGGAGGCGGATTCCACTGTGTTCATGTGACCGATCAGGATCTGGATGTCTTCCGCAGACATCGGATGTATGTGATCACGAACCCCGGCTCCAATACGAAGCTTGCCAGCGGTATTGCACCCATTGCCGATTACGTGCGTCATAAGATCCCGGTGGCAATCGGAACCGACGGACCTGCCAGCAACAACTGCCTGGATATGTTCCGTGAGATGTTCTTAGTCACGGGCTTAAGCAAACTGTTAGAGAGGGATGCTGCCAGCATGGACGCTATGGAAGTGCTGAAGATGGCAACAGTGAACGGCGCCAGAGCAATGCGCCTGAACCGGGCGGATGTTCTGGCAAAGGGCAAATACGCAGACCTGATCATGATCGATCTGCACCAGCCCAACATGCAGCCCATCCATAATATTCCCAAGAACCTGGTCTACAGCGGCAGCAAGTCCAATGTCTGCATGACCATGATCGGCGGCAAGATCCTGTACCGTAACGGAGAGTTCAACGTAGGAGAGGATCCGGAGCGTATTTACGCAAAGTGCGAGAAAATCGTAAAGAGACTGTTGACTGAGTAAGAAACTTGCTCAGAAGACATAGAAACGGAGCTCCCCGTGTGGCTCCCAAGTACTCAGGAGGGAAAATGTTAGAAAAAATCTTCAAACTGAAGGAAAACAATACCACGGCAAAAGCAGAGATCATTGCCGGACTGACCACGTTCATGACCATGGCTTATATTATAGCCCTGAATCCAAACCTGCTGACCGGTTTTGGCAAGGATACCATGCCGGAACTGTGGAACGGTGTTTTCCTGGCAACCTGTATTGCATCCGCAATCGGTACCATTGTAATGGCATTTCTGGCAAATAAGCCGTTTGCCATGGCTCCCGGCATGGGATTGAACAGCTTTTTTGCAGTCGTAGTAACCAATATTGTAGCCCTGACCGGTATGACCTATGTGGCATCCTTCCAGGCTGCTCTGTGCATTGTCCTGATCGAAGGTATCGTGTTCTTAGTCCTTTCCGTATTGAACATTCGTGAGAAGATCGTAGATGCCATTCCTCTGGGCGTGCGTCTCGGTATTGCACCTGCCATCGGCCTGATGCTGTTAAACATCGGTGTAGGCTCCAATGCAGGTATCTACTCCGAGAACGGCGGACCGTTCTATGCTATGAGAGATTTCTTCGGTGCGCTGACTCCTTCACTGGCAAAATCCAATATGGGTTCCGGTTATTCCGCAATGGTGCTGTCTGTAGTGACTATGTTCGTAGGACTGTTCGTCATCGTCGTTCTGGCACAGAGAGGTGTTAAGGGTGCTGTATTACTGGGTATGCTGATCGCCAGTATCATCTACTGGGCAGGAGAAGCAATTTTCCTGGGAACCAATCCCTTTGCTTCTCTGGCAAACGCATCCTTCGTACCCGCATTCGGAGATATGGCTTCCACCACACTGTTTAAATTCAACTTCCAGGGATTTGCAGAGATTGGCTGGTTTACCGCTATCACTCTGATCATTACTTTCTGTATCATCGATATGTTTGATACCATCGGTACTCTGGTAGGAACCGCAAGCCGTGCGGGAATGCTGGATAAGGACGGCAAGATGCCTAACATGAAGCAGGCACTGTTATCTGATGCAGTAGGTACTGTAGCAGGTTCCTTAACCGGTACTTCCACCGTTACCACCTTCGTAGAGTCTGCATCCGGTGTGGAAGCAGGCGGACGTACCGGACTGACCGCACTGACCACCGGTATCATGTTCTTAGCATGTATCTTCATTGCACCTATCGCAGGTATCATCCCTGCGGCAGCTACTTCCTCCGCACTGATCTATGTCGGTGTGCTGATGGTAGCAGGTCTTAAGAATGTAGATTTCGATGACATCTGCCAGTCACTTCCCGTGGCTCTGATGATGATCGCCATGCCGATCTCCGGATCCATTGGACATGCCATCGGTCTTGGACTGATCACCTATACCGTAATCAAGGTATTTACCGGTAAGGCGAAGGATGTTTCTGTACTTACCTATGTATTATCACTGATCTTTTTGTTAAAGTTCTTCATTGTCGCATAAAGAATTTTGATACATAAGAAATAGAAAAAAGGTCAGAATATGGAATTTGTTGTATTTGTGAGTGTGCTGCTTTTGCTCTTTCTATTCATGATCGTACAGGAGCTTATGCAGGCGAAAAAAGAGGAAAAAATGTTCCAAAAATCTCTGCGGGAAAATTACGGAAAAGAACCGTCGAAGGAATATTCCCTGGAGAGATTTGCAAGACTGGGAAGCTATCTGAAGCGGCAACCGGAAGAGACACTGTTAGATGATATTACCTGGAATGATCTGGAAATGGATGTGGTATTTTGCCGAATCGACCGGACATTGTCAGCAGCGGGAGAGGAATACCTGTATTATACCCTCCGGAATATCTCCTGCGGGAAGGAAGCGCTGGAACATTTAGAGGAAGTGACCGGGTGGTTCGGAGAACAGGAGGATACCAGGGTCCGGGTACAACTGCTCCTGAAAAAACTGGGACACCTAGGGAAATATTCTCTCTATGATTATCTGGATAATCTGGACTATCTGGGAGAGCGTACCAATGGGAAGATCCTGCTTGGAAATCTTCTGTATCTGCCGTTTATCGCACTTTTATTTGTGCAGCCGGCGGTGGGAACGATCGGGATCGTGGTGTGTATGCTTGCACATATCCTGCTGTATTTCCAGGAGAAGAAAATCATCGAACCGTATATTACCAGCTTTGCCTATGTGCTGCGCATGATCGATGTCTGTGAGAAACTGGGCAGATTAAAGATTCCGGTGTACCAAAAAGAACTGACGGATCTAAACGAGGCACTGCAGAGCCTGCGGGAATTAAAACGGGGCTCCTTTTGGGTAATGGCAGGGAATCAGGGAAGAATCGGCGGGAATCCCTTAGATATTATAGCGGATTACCTCAGGATGATATTGCATCTGGATATCTGGCAGTTTAACCAGATGCTCCGGAAATTAAGGCAGAAGGCGGAGCAGGTGGACAGACTGTTAACGATCACCGGCTACCTGGATATGGCAATTTCGGTGGGAGGCTTCCGCAGATCCTTAGAGGGGTACTGTATTCCACAGCTGGAAGAAGATACGAAGAAAGCGTATCTGCATATGGAGGACGGATGGCATCCGCAGCTTACCCATCCTGTGAAAAACAGTATCCGGGCGGACAGAGGCGTGCTGCTTACCGGCTCCAATGCCTCCGGCAAATCCACGTTCTTAAAAATGGTGGCAGTAAATGCCGTTCTGGCGCAGACGATTCATACCTGTACGGCGGAAAGTTACAGTGCTCCGGTATTCCGGATCTTTTCCTCCATGGCACTCAGGGACAGCATGGAGAACGGCGAGAGCTATTATATTGTGGAGATCCGGTCTCTTAAGCGGATCCTGGACGCAGCACAGACAGGGGCGGCTCCGGTGCTTTGTTTTGTGGATGAGGTATTGCGGGGAACCAATACCGTGGAACGTATTGCCGCTGCCACGCAGATACTGATGCATTTGTCTGAAAGCGGAACGCTTTGCTTTACCGCTACCCACGATATTGAAATGACGGAACTTTTGAAAAATTGTTATGACAATTACCACTTTGAGGAAGTGATCCGGGACGGAGACATCAGTTTTCCCTATGAACTGTTACCCGGAAGGGCAAGCACCAGAAATGCGATCCGTCTGCTGGCGCT
>CAVJMX010000117.1:0-7601 GCA_963650795.1 Bacteroidales bacterium H4 | reverse complement strand
GTCGTGCCCACGAAAAAGAGCAAGAAGGGCACAGCCACTGCCTGGGGTCCGTGCCAATTCATGTGAAAATCCAGCTGGTTTCAGCAGAATTTCAACAAAAAGTAACTGATTAAATTACAACAAAATAAAAGAAAGGCGAAGTCATGCTATATCACCAGATGCTCAGAGAAAAAGAAGTACTGGACAAACGGGAAAGAACTATTTTGAAGCACTTGCAGACCTATCCGGCAGGCAAACTGATCTATTCCCAAAACGGTAAACATAAGAAATGGTATATCTCTTGCAATGGACAGAAAATTTATATTCCCAGCAAAGAGAAAAACACAGCGGTAGCCATGGCGGAAAAGAAATATTATGAAGTCATGCTTCAGGATATCTTACAGGAGAAATATGCAATACAATGTTACCTGAACTTGTGTAACAAAGACAAAACGAGAGAAGAGCGGTTGCTTGATACTGCAGTATATGCAGAACTTTTACAAAAAGCATTTACTTCATCAAACGCTGAAATTGCAGAATGGGAAAAGCAGGACTATGAGAGATGTCCAAAGTATCCGGAGCAGCTGATCCACCCCATTTTTGATGGGCAGAAAGTGCGCTCTAAGTCGGAAGCAATCATTGCAACTATGCTTCATGTGAACAAAATCCCTTTTCATTATGAAGAAGCACTGCACCTTGGAAAACGAGTAATCTATCCGGATTTCACCATAAGGCACCCGGTAACAGGACGAACTTATTACTGGGAGCACTTTGGCATGATGGATAATGAAAATTACGCACAGGCAGCATTTCAGAAAATGCAGCTCTATAACATCAATGGAATTATGCTGTCGGATACACTCCTGGCTACCTACGAATCGGAAGAATCTCCTTTAAAATCCAACATCGTAGAAAATATGATACAGCAATACTTTCTGTGATTTAGGTGCTTCTACTAAATTTTGCTTCTGATTTATAGCTTGTGTTATAATGCACGTAAAAGATGTATTTGCGCTGAAAGATACAAAAGAAAAGGGGTTAAATAATGGATAAGCAGAAGCAATGGGAGTATGGGATCATTGTAATCATGAGTGTGGAATTATATTTGTTTTTAATGTGGGGGCTTACCGGATATGGACCGTTGACGCAAAATGCATATAATAGTTATGCATTACAAGCGGATGCCTGGAGACAGGGAAGACTGGATCTGGGGCAGGACTATCCACACTTGGAGCTGGCTATTTATAATGGGAAATATTATGTTTCATTCCCACCATTTCCATCTTATATTTTATTTCCATTTACTTTTATTTTCGGAAGTAATACTCCGGATGCATTGCTTATGTGGCTTATAAGTCTACTGAGTGCAGGATATCTTTATCGGCTGGCGCTGCAATTTCGGTTATCAGAACCATTATCGGTGTTAACATCACTGACAGTTATATTGGGAACTAATGTCACTTTCAATATGTTGAATTCGGGTGTGTGGTTCTTTGCACAGAATTTATGTTTTTTGTTGGCAGTTATGGCAATATACTATGCCGGTAATGGAAAGGGAGGCTGGGCTCTGTTTTTCTGGGCATGTTCCGTAGGGTGTCGACCGATGCAAATTCTCTTCCTGCCGGTGGTATTATTGATGTTATACATAGAAGAAAATAAGAAAAATCCTGAACTCTCCGGGGGAAAGATAATCAGAAACAAAATCTATTGGGGGATACCGGCAGGTTGTGTTGCACTGACCTATATGTTGCTTAATTATCTGAGGTTTGGCAGTATCGTAGAATTTGGACACAATTATCTTCCGGAATTTACGAGAGCAGAGCATGGGCAATTCAGTGTGAAATATATGAGTGAAAATTTAAAAAGTTTACTGCATTTTTTTCAGTTTGATGAAAGTGGGAAAATAGTTATTGATCATTTTGGAAATTTGAATTTTATGCTAGTCAGTCCTTTTGTGATTTTTGCAATAATCATACTGTTTGGCTGTATTTTGAAAAAAGAATATCGAATAGCCATTTTTCAGTTAGGTATCATAGCATGTGCAATAGCCTATCTGACAGTAACAATTATGCATAAAACCATGGGAGGATGGCAGTTTGGTAACCGCTATGCAAATGATATTCTACCCTGGATTTATCTGGCAACAGTATTGGGATTATCCAGGGTAGAAAAGCTGGGAAAATATCAGATTCCGATTGCTGTTTTTGGTCTTTGCTTGAATGCGATAGGTAATGTTGTCGTATACAATGGCTTATAAGCTGCGCCTTTATCCCGAGATCAATACCCAGGTCGGTCTCCATCGTAAGTATTTCAATACAAAATCCACTTCCACCGGCTGCCCGGACAGTACCGGATAGAACAGCAGGAACAGGGCAAACGCCACCGCGGCATAGGCGCAGCAGACGATGAGAAAGGCACGGTCAGACATGCGCTTCTTCAGCTGCATCAGGCTGTATGCGATCATCAGCACCACGAAAGGCACACTGGGGAAGTAGTGGTAGATGAAGGTGATTCTGGTGACGAAGAACCAGGGCAGGTACTGCGCCAGGTAGCCCACTGTCAGGAAAGCTGCGATGGCTCGCGTCTTCCCCTTTTGGGTAAACAGCAAATACAGCACATAGATAAATGCCGGGATGCCGATCCACCATACGATAGGGTTGCCGAAAGCGCTGATCCCCTCTTTGACCGCATCGGTCAGATAGCCGGAATAGTACCAGATCGGGCGCACCATGGTAGGCCACTCGTACCAGGACGAGGAATAGGGATGTGTCGCTTCCAGTCCGCTGTGGTAGTTGAACATGGAAGTCTGGTTCGCCAGCATGCGGCTAAGCAGCCCCGGATGCGAATTGTCCACAAAAGGCAGGTAGGACAACAGATAGATCACCACCGGGATCAATACGAAAAAGGTCAGGCAGAAATCAATGGTCTTGATCGTATAGTCGGGGAAATTCTTCACAATGGACTTATGCTCGATGCCGTTCGTACTTTTTCCGGGATGGGCTTTGGCATAAAGGTATTCCCGGTAGCGCCGCAGCAGGTGTGCGAAGAACAGCAACGCCAGACCGCATCCGGCATAGACGCCGGTCCATTTGCTGGCAATGCCCAGTCCCATGCAGACACCGCACAGTCCCAGCGGAATAAAAGTCTTGTACAGCAGCGTGTCGTAAAAGCTCATGGTGCAGTAGTGATACATAAAGTAATACATGGCGATTACGAAGAAGGTGATATACACATCAATGGTTGCAATTCTCGTCTGTGTAAAATGCATAAAGTCGAAGGCAAACAGGAAGCAGGCAAGCGCTGCTGCTGGGGTGTTGCGCGTCATCCGTTTTCCCAGAAGATATATAAACGGCAGCATGGCAATGCCAAATAAAGTCCCCATGATACGCCAGCCAAAAGGATTCATCCCGAAAATGGCAATGCCCACGGAGATCAGAATTTTGCCCAGAGGCGGATGCGTATTTTCATAAGTGGGCAGACCATGCAGGAACTCATAAGCCGTACGGGCATGATAGATCTCGTCGAAATACATGCTGTTGCGGAAGGAATAGCGCTCCGGGTGGAGATCATTTTCATCGAACAAAGTCTCGTAAGCGGAGGCATTTAGGGGACGTATGATCTCGCCGTTTGCATCCGTGAAGACCAGTTCAATCAGGGATGCATCCGTATCTGTCAGGGTCAGGCGAAGATAGTGGACATCCGTTATGCCCGCCTGTGCGGTCAGATTTTCCAGGGAGACATCCTGCCAGGTGAAGACGTTGTTCAGAATGATCTCGCCCAGGTAGGTCCAGTTCTCTGTCTCGGAGTTACGGACTTCTGCCGTAAAATGCCGCTGATGCCAGGGAGCAATATAGCTTGCCATGGTAACGGGAGCCTGATTTTCCGGGAATTCCAGTTCAATGGTCTGATTCTGCGTCATATTATATGTCGTCTCGGGCGCTTTTCGGTCGCCCAGGTCGTAGAGGGCAAAGAAGCTGTACAGACCGCAGATCGCCAGCAGCAGACACAGATCCAGTCTGGTGAAGCGAAGGCGTTCCCCGGAAGGTATGGGCTCTAAGGGAGAGAGAAAATGCTCCCAAAGCAGCTGCCGGAGTCCGGTATTTTTCCCAGAGGAGCTGCGTGCGGCTCCGGTCTGCCCTTTTATGGCAGTCGCAGCAGGCACGGCTTCCCCACGGACATAATATTTCCAGATAATTTTGTAGAAGAAATACAGACAGCACAGCATGCCTGCGGATACCAGCAGGATGATGGGAGCCCTGCGGTCATAATTCTGCGGATCATAGTGGTACAGCACATTCGCCGTGTTGTAGAAATGCAGTGCGGCAAATCCGGCATAACATTTCCACAGGGAAGCGGTCGGCTTATACAGGCAGCAGAACAGTAACAGCGCAAGTCCCGGATACATATAACGTTCGTGCATTCTGACGGAGAACAGGAACATGGTCAGAATAATAAAGGCACTGAGACAGAAATATCTCGAAGGCTCCTTCCGGCAGCGCATGGCGATTAAGAACGTAAAAAGCACGATCAGCACAATGGCAATCATGCCCCAGGTCTTACAGGGCAGGAACAGGAAGATCGTGTTCTGATCCACCCAGTTGAGCCCCCAAAGCCCCCAGAAATTATAAGCGTTTACCGCCGCATATTCGTAGGACCCCAGCGTGGAGGTATACTGCGCGATGGCGGCATCCAGTCCGAAAGGAACGCACAGAAGGAACATGCCGCAGATCACAGCCAGTCCGCCGCATAAATTATAGAAGAATTTCCGCCAGGAAAAATCTTGCAAAAATACATGATCTAAAATGCCGACCAAAAGCACTGGAGTGAAGATCAGCGTCTGCGGCTTTATCAGTACACCGAGACCGTAGACCGCATAAGCCGGAAGCATCTTCCCGTCCATCAGGAACAGACACATCAGGATCACCACCAGGGTATGTACGGAATCCACCTGTCCCCAGCAGGAAGAATTTAAGAGGATCACCGGCTGGAACAGATAGGCGCAAGCGACACATACAGATTGCATTTCGGAGAAATGCAGCTGCTTTACACCTTCCCTGAAAATCAGGAATCCGCATGCCATATCGCACAGAATCGCCGGCAGCTTCAACAGTAAAATATGCAGATTGGAATAGTAAGGAATCCCAAGCAGGGAACGCAGTGCACCTATGACATACAGGACATACATGAATCCGGGCGGATAATCGGTAAACGACTCCGCGGAATAGAATGCCCCGGGACCGACGGTGAAGATCCGGTCTGCCCATGCGGCAAAACAGGCAATATCATTGCCGAAGCCGTGGGTAGTATAGGCAAGGATCAGGCGAAGCAGCAGAGCAGCTCCGAAAATGAACCAGACGATCCGGGTAATGTTGAGACTTTGGAATCTACGCTCGTTTCCCTTTTGGAAGCCGGCATAGCAGACAACGCATAACAGCAGTGACAGGATAGCAAAAAAATGTATCATAAGATATAATTCCCCCAATTATTTTAGTATGACACCTTAAAAATATCAAAAAATGAGTCTTTCGTAAAGACGAATACATAAAAATAAGTTATAATCATTAGTAAATTCAGACAGTTGCGAAATGCAAAAGAGGGGATATACATGAAGAATAAAAAAGTGGAAAACACCATCACGGCAATACTGGCGGCAGCGGTACTGGTGACCGGAGGGATGAGTCTTCATTCCTACCTGTCGGAGCATAAGGCAAAAGAAGAATATGATGCCATCCGTCAGGAAGTAGTAGCGACACCTGTTTCCGATGAAAAAAAGGAAGAGCTTCCGGAGAAAAATTATCCGGATCTACAGATCGATTTTGCGGAGCTTAAGAAAACTAATCCGGATTTCAGAGGATGGCTTTATTTTCCGGCACTGGACATCAGTTATCCGGTGGTGCAGGGCGAGGACAATGATTATTATCTGAAGCATTCCTTTGAAGGGGAAAGCGTGAATGCCGGCTGTATTTTCATGGATTGCGAGGCTTCCTTCGACTGGTCGGACCGGAATACCTTTGTCTTCGGACATAATATGCGGGATGGGAGCATGTTCGGCAGTTTAAAAAATCTGCTGAAGGGCACGGCAAGCTGCGAGGACGATCCGTATTTTTATATTTATACGGAAGACAAGGTCTATATCTATGAAGTGTTTGCTTATTATGAGACTATAAGCACCAGTGACCGGTTCGCAACTTTTACTTCGGATGCTTCCTATGATGATTACGTGCAATGGGCGGCAGAGCATTCCCTGTATGCCTCGGATGCGGACTTAAGTGACAGAGGGAACATCGTGTCCCTTTCCACCTGCTATGGGTCTGCGGGTACAAAGCGAAGGGTGCTGCTCCACGGCGTGCTGACAGAGACGGCCACTAACTAGATATTCGAAAAAAATAAAAATTTTAATAAAAATCTGAACCGTTTATGAAATATTGATAGTCTTTATATATGTAAAGAGAAGTGAAAACGGTTAAACGTGTATAAATAACCATAGTGTTACGCAGAGGGGAACTCAGATGAGCAGACTTAGCAAGTATGTAAAAGAAAAAATGGTAAAGGTTCTGGTGGCAGCGCTGGTAGCGGGATCTGTCGCAGGGAACGGAACATTTACCGTACAGGCAGAAGAAACAATGAAGATGGAGGATGGCGTGGCCAGCTTATCAGACTGTGATGCTGTGCATGAGACATCTGTAGAACCAACGGGCTGTGTAGAACCGACCGCACCGGCAGAACCGACCGCACCGGCAGCGGAGCCTGTGGCAAATGTAGATATTGCAAGCCTTTTAGGAGTTGCCTATGGTTATGGTATCTTTGTACAGGGAACTACTGAGCAGTATGGTGACAGTGAGGCTAATATCTGCACAGGCAATTTGAAATACAATGCAAACGTCGGTTATTCGGGAAAAGGTACGATCTATGTGGATGGTGGATATACCGGATCAGGCTCCAATATCAGATGTGCAAACCTTATTTTGAACACTGCTTCTTTTGAACAAAAGGGGAATCAGTGGTTTGTCAATGGGACTTATGTTGGAACTACGGAACAGATAGGAAAGATTGAGAAGGGCAGTTTTGATCTGGCAGGAGCCTTTACAACTATTCAGGCAAATGCACAGAACATATATGCTCATGGAGTAGATCTTTTGCCGAATCAGGAAAATAAATATAGCAATATTCCGCTGGAAGATGGGCAGAATGTTTATAAAGTAAGCGCTGTCAGTGGTGACTATTTCGAACCGGGAGTATCTGTAAATAACGGCAAGACAGTTATTTTTAACATTGTTCCTACCGGGAATACGTTCTATATTAATGGTCAGTGCACCAACGGAATAGATACTTATCCGGATGCAGCCGGAGCTGATAGAATTGTATATAATTTTGGAAATTATGCCGGAACGGTTGTATTAAATAATAGCCGTGGAACTGTTTTGGCTCCTTGTGCAAATGTACAATTGCAGGGTGGTAATAACCATGGTCGAGTAGTAGCGGCAAATTTCGTATCCAATTCGGAGTGCCATTTCATCGGAGTAGAATGGCATCCGACGGCAACACCTACGGCAACACCTACGGCAACACCTACGGCAACACCTACGGCAACGCCTACGGCAACACCTACGGCAACGCCTACG
>CAVJMX010000116.1:0-7613 GCA_963650795.1 Bacteroidales bacterium H4 | reverse complement strand
CTGTAGTGCCTTTTTCGTTATAACGAATAAAATGCGATGCAATGGGGCTTCGAAGAATAAGACCATAGTATCGCATTTTTTGCGCAGGTGAAGTATTGTGGAAGATATTTCACAAAAGAGTGAGGAGGAAAATGTTATGACTGAAGAAATTATGAGCGCAATCACCAGTGAAGTGTATGGCGTCTGGTTCCTGATCGGTGCAGCATTTGTATTCTGGATGCAGGCCGGTTTCGCAATGGTGGAGACAGGATTTACCAGAGCCAAGAATGCCGGTAATATCCTGATGAAGAATTTGATGGATTTCTGTATCGGTACAGTAATGTTCATCCTGATTGGTTTTGGATTGTTTCTGGGTGAAGATCTGGTCGGGTTTATCGGAAAACCCGGATTTGACATTTTTACAAATTATGCAAATTTTGACTGGTCAAACTTCGTATTCAACTTAGTATTCTGTGCGACCACGGCAACCATCGTATCCGGTTCCATGGCAGAGAGAACGAAGTTCCTGTCCTATTGTGTGTACTCCGGAGTCATTTCCGCGTTGATTTATCCTATTGAGGCACACTGGACCTGGGGCGGAGGCTGGCTGGCACAGATAGGCTTCCATGATTTTGCCGGTTCCAACTGTATTCACATGGTTGGCGGTATCTGCGCACTGATCGGTGCAGCAATGGTTGGTCCTCGTATCGGTAAGTTCGTCAAGGATAAAGATGGTAAGATTACGAAAGTAAATGCATTCCCCGGACATAACCTTCCCATCGGCTGCCTCGGTGTATTTATTCTGTGGCTTGGCTGGTATGGCTTCAATGGTGCAGCAGCAACCTCTATTGATGAGCTGGGTGCAGTATTTGTAACTACCACGATTGCACCTTCTGTAGCAACCGTAGTATGTATGATTTTTACCTGGATCAAGTATGGCAAGCCCGATGTATCCATGTGCCTGAATGCTTCTCTTGCCGGACTGGTAGCAATTACCGCTCCCTGTGACGTGGTAGATGCTTTCGGTTCTATCGTGATCGGTGCTGTGTCCGGTCTGCTGGTGGTATTTGGTGTATGGCTCTTAGACAATAAGCTTCGTGTGGATGACCCTGTAGGTGCTGTCGCTGTACATTGCCTGAATGGTATCTGGGGTACCATTGCAGTAGGACTTTTCGCTACAGATACTGCTCCTGCATTTGCAAGAGGAATCGGTGACGGTGTCAACTTCGGTGCAAACCAGATCGCAGGAAAGGGACTTTTCTATGGCGGTGGTTTCCACCAGCTGGGAATTCAGCTGTTAGGTTTGATTACAACTGCAGCATGGACTGCTGTTACCATCACGATTGCATTCCTTGTGATTAAGAAGATTTTCGGACTTCGCGTTTCTCAGGAAGAGGAAATCGTAGGTCTGGATACATGTGAGCATGGTCTTCCTTCCGCTTATGCCGGATTCAGCATTATGGATACCAGCACAATGACTATGGATGTCAACGAGAACACCGATCTGGGTGTATCTGATTATGATAAGGCAACTGACTTCCAGAAGAATGCTTCCGTTAAGGTAGCAAGCACTCCTGTTGCGACAGCAACCGGTATCTACAAGGTAGTTATTATTGCAAAGCTGGCAAGATTTGAAATCCTGAAGAAGGCACTGAATGATCTGGGTGTGACCGGTATGACCATGACACAGGTTATGGGCTGTGGTATCCAGAAGGGTGCCGGCGAGATGTATCGTGGAGTTGAGATGGATGCGACCCTGCTTCCTAAGGTGAAGGTAGAAGTCGTAGTCAGCAAGATTCCTGTAGATACAGTGATCGAAGCGGCCAAAAAGGCTCTGTACACCGGCCACATCGGTGATGGTAAGATCTTCGTCTACAATGTAGACAAGGTAGTAAAGGTTCGTACCGGTGAAGAAGACTTCGCAGCTCTGCAGGATGTGGAGTAACTTTTAACTTAGCTTTTATCTAATCCCTCAATTTGGTATATACAGAATGTTGTGCCCGGATGCTGCGACTCGTCCGGGCACAGCCAGGAACCCCGGGTGCTTCCACCACCCGGGGATTTTCCTGTTCTTTTTCAATTTCATTTGGAATTTTCTTCTGACAATGTTACAATGTAGATAAAGTCTGTATCAAAAACAAGGAGGATTATATGTATCAGGCGGATGAGAAAAGATATGAAGAAATGAAATACAATCGCTGTGGCGCCAGTGGATTGCTGCTTCCTGCAGTATCGCTGGGATTGTGGCACAATTTCGGCTCTAATGGTAATTTTGACAATATGATGGATATGTGTCACACTGCATTTGACCATGGCATCACACACTTTGATCTGGCAAATAACTACGGACCGGTAAGCGGTGCGGCAGAAGAGAATTTTGGCCGTATTCTGAAAAAAGATCTGGGTGTGTATCGTGATGAACTGGTTATCTCCACGAAGGCAGGTTATGATATGTGGCCCGGACCTTATGGCAACTGGGGCAGTAAAAAGTACCTGGTAGCCAGCCTGGACCAGAGCCTGAAACGCATGGGGCTGGATTATGTGGATATTTATTATCATCACAGACCGGACCCCAACACGCCGCTAGAGGAGACCGTGCGGGCACTGGACGGTATTGTCAGGTCCGGTAAGGCACTGTATGTAGGAATTTCCAATTACAATAAGGAGCAGACCATAGCGGCAGTAGAACTGTTCAAGGAATTGGGAACTCCTTTCATTATCAATCAGAGAAAATACTCCATGTTTGTGAGAGATATTGAAAAGGATGGCTTGAAGGATTATGCGGCAGCCCACGGCATCGGTATCATTACTTTCAGCCCGCTGGCACAGGGACTTCTGACGGACCGTTATCTGCATGGAATCCCTGAGGACAGCCGCATCCGTACAGATGGCAGATTCCTGAAGGAAGCCGCTGTATCTGAGAAGACTCTGTCGAAGGTTCGAGCCCTGAATGAACTGGCAGCCCAGAGAGGACAGACACTGGCGCAGATGGCATTGTCCTGGATACTGAGAGACGGAGATATCACAAGTGTTCTGATCGGAGCGTCCAGACCTTCCCAGATTCTGGATAATATCGGTATTGTACATGCCACTGAATTCAGTGAAGAAGAGAGACGCAGAATCGAAGAAATTTTAGCCTGACATTAACAACATGGAGAGACAACGATGGAATTAGCATTTATTACCGCCAAACAGGTAATTGTATTATTTATTTTGATAGTAACAGGTATTGTTGCAGTGAAGACAGGTATTTTGCAGTTGGAGAACAAGAAGATGCTGTCGAATCTGCTGATTCAGCTGGTGGTACCTGCGATGGTTCTGAATTCCTATATGATGGAATTTGATCCGGAGATTGTAGGGAATCTCGGGAAAGCACTGGGCTACAGCACGTTGTTCCTGCTGGTCGGTATTGCGATTACTTTTCTGATCACGGCGCTGATCCCGGGAATCGGCAGGAATCTGCCGATCCTGCGGTTCGGAACTATGTTTTCCAATGCAGCATATATGGGATTTCCTCTGATTCAGGCTATTTTCGGAGAAGAGGGACTGATGTATGCCAGCGTGTATGTCACGGTATTTAATATTTTATTATGGACCATAGGTTATGCAGTGGTAAGCGGTCAGCCGGACTTCCAAAAGGTGGCAAAGGCAGTGCTGACGAATCCGGTGCTGTATGCGGTAGTTCTGGGACTGGTCATCTATCTGTGCCGGATTCCGGTGCCCTCTGTCATTCAGTCACCTTTATCCTATGTCGGCAATATGAATACCCCTATATCCATGCTGATTACCGGGATGCTGATCGCCGGTGTAACAGACTGGAAGAAATTGTTTAACCGGCAGAATGGGATGGCGCTGTTTTTGAGAATGGTGGTAACACCGGCCTGTTGTCTGGGATTGTGCTATCTGTTCTCACTGCACGGAATCGTAGTGGCGGTTGCTCTTTTGCTGGAGGCATGTCCCTGCGCGGCAATCACTTCCGTATTTGCTGTGCAGTTCGGGCACGACGAGGATCTGGCAGCAGGGATGGTAGTCTGCTCCACGGTGATAAGCATTATTACGTTACCTTTGATGGCATTCCTTCTGCCTGTAGTGTGATTACTGCTTCATGATGAGCAAATTCAGGTGTTTATATGAACAGAAAACATAGAATTGCAACCATTATTACGATCCTGCTTCTGGCGTTCGCAGGGGGATGTGTCTGGTATGTCAATGACTATTATCATGTGACAGACCGAAACGGGGCTATGTCTGAGACATCCGCAGTGAAGGTAGTAAAAACTTCCACAGGATATTTGTATGATGGACCGGGCGAGGACACTGCATTGATTTTCTACCCCGGAGCCAAGGTGGAGGATATTGCCTATGCATCGTTATTAAAAGAACTGGCGGAAAATGGTGTGGATTGTTACCTGGTGCATATGCCGGGAAACCTGGCAATCTTCGGTGTGAATAAAGCGGAAGAAATTCTGCGGAAGGAAGCAACAGGGAACGATGGCTATGAGCACTGGTATCTGTCGGGACATTCGCTGGGCGGCGCCATGGCGGCAAGCTTCGCG
This sequence comes from Bacteroidales bacterium H4, assembly GCA_963650795.1. GTDB lineage: Bacteria > Bacillota > Clostridia > Lachnospirales > Lachnospiraceae > Acetatifactor. The sequence goes on along the minus strand of CAVJMX010000116.1, from coordinate 3,078 downwards.
GCGGATCACAGTGAGGAACTGGACGGACTGATCTTCTTGGCAGCCTATTCCACAGAGGATCTGTCCGGGACGAACCTACGGGTACTGTCCCTGTATGGCAGCGAGGATCAGGTGCTGAACCGTGAGAAGCTGACGGAAAGCCACACACTGATGCCGGCGGATTTCACAGAATATGTGATCGAGGGTGGCAACCATGCCCAGTACGGTGATTACGGAGCGCAGAAGGGTGACGGTATTGCGACGATAACGGCGGACGAGCAAAGGGATGTTGTGACAGAGAAAATATTGACATTTCTGTCAGAAGAATAAACGGGTCAGGTTTGGCGAAAGAGGCTCTGAATAGTTACGAAAAATGTATAAAAACCAAAATTACAATAGAAAAGGATGGTGTACGATGAAAGTATATACTTGTTTCCCTGGTGGAAAAGCAAAAGCGCTGACCATGAGTTATGATGACGGTAAGATGCAGGATAAGCGTCTGATCGGCATTTTCAACAAATACGGTATCAAAGGAACCTTTAACCTGAATTACGGACAGGTGGGAGAGAGACCCCGGATGACTTTTGAAGAGATGGAAGGGCTGTATGCGGGACATGAGATCGCAACGCATACCATGACCCATCCTACCATCGAGAGATGTCCGCTGGTGGAAGTAGCGGAGGAACTGTTAGAGGATCGGAAGGGGCTGGAGAAATGGACCGGACAGATCGTCAGAGGACATGCATATCCCAACGGCTCCTACAGTGAGGAGATCAAGCAGCTGTACCGCCAGCTGGGTGTGGCGTATGCCAGAGTCGTGGAGACGGTTCCGGATTTCGCATTGCCGAAGGATCCATTAGAGTGGCATGCTACCTGCCATCACAATGATCCGAAGCTGATGGAGTACGCGGAGTTTTTCGCTAATTTCAAGAAGAGTCAGTACCTGAAGCTGATGTATGTGTGGGGACACAGCTATGAGTTCGACAATAACGACAACTGGGATGTGATCGAGAACTTCTGTAAATACATGGGCGGCAGAGACGATATCTGGTATGCTACCAACATCGAGATCATTGATTACATGGATGCGGCAAAGCGCCTGCAGTTCTCCGCAAATTATGAAAGAGTATACAACCCCAACGCCTGCAGTGTGTGGCTGCAGTTAAACAGCGACAAGTGCGTGGAGATTAAGGGCGGAACCCTGGTGGATCTGGTAGATCTGTTGGATTTGTTATGAATCAGATGATCATAATCGGACTTATTATGGTGGGAGTCGGGGTCATTCTGATGCTTTTTGCCCATAAAATGAATGAACCGAATCCACGGTTGGCACAGTATCTGGCAATGGCTTTTCTGCTTCTGTTTCTCTGGGGCTGTGCGCTGATGATCTGGGGATCGGGAGGTTATCTTCCGGCGGTTGTATTTGCCGCACTTGGCACGGCACTGCCGCTTTATTGCCTGAAAGGCATGAAAGGGACAGAGAATATGCCCGATGACGAGCTGAAGGAATATATTGAGGACGGACAGACGACTCACATAGTAGAGTGCGTGAACGGCAATCCCGAAGGGAATGGCATGCGTTACCTCCTCTGCGCGATGACCCAGGTGGGAGATGACTACCTGTGGCTGGACCTGAGCATCTATTCCGAGACGGATCATTTTCAGCCGGGTAAGGTTTACATCGTCATGTTCAGCGAACTGGAACAGGTACAGGTCGGATTGGAGAACTGCTTCGGCACCGGAGAGACCTTCGACGTCACCGGTGTGCCGGAAGAGTGTTTCCGCCCTGCGGGGGTCCTGGAGAATACACTGCTGAAAACCATTAAACTTGCGGACAAACAGTAATAAAGAATAGGATAACAGAGACCGGACGGTAATTTACTGTCCGGTCTTTTTGGCTACATTTTACGGAGAGTGTTGTCAGTTTATAGTCGTGTTTTTACGATGGATATGGTAAAATAAAAAAAGACACAGGCGGAGGTAAATCTATGGATAGAGACCCTTTTAAAGAATATATCAGACAGGTGGAACCGGATAAAAGAGATAAGGGATATGCCTGGAGTACGGCAATAGGACTGCAGGCGGTGGATGGATTAAAGCCGTCGGATTATCTCCTGGAGACAGCGGTAAAAAATATCGATGGACTTATTACACTGGAAGAAGCCGGAGATCTTTTAAATAGTTATTATCGGGAAAATCCGAAACAGAACCTGAATGACAGGACGGAGGAAGCAGATAAGGTTTCTGTGAGAATTGCGCAGATTTTGTCGGAGAGAGCCTTTAGCTTTACACCGAATGAATATTTGTCGATTCATCGAAAGCTTTTTACCGGAATCTATAAACATGCAGGTAAAATCAGGGATTACAATATTACAAAAAAGGAATGGGTGTTGGACGGAGCATCGGTAATATACGGGAGTGCTTCTGAACTTCGGACAACATTGGAATATGATTTTTCGGAAGAAAAAGCATTCAGCTATAAAGGATTGGAAACAGAGGAAATGATTCGGCATCTGGCGATATTTATCTCCAGACTGTGGCAGATCCATGTTTTCGCAGAAGGAAATACCAGAACTATGGCAGTATTTTTTATTAAGTATATCCGAACGCTGGGGTTTGAGGTCAGTAATGATATATTTGCGGAAAACGCGTGGTATTTTCGCAATGCGTTGGTCAGGGCGAATTATAATGATTTGAAAAAGGGGATTCATGAGACAACAGAGTATCTGGAACTCTTTTTGCGTAATCTGCTTTTGGGGGAGAAAAATGAGCTCCGTAACCGGGAAATGCATGTCAGCGGAACTTTTACCAAAATAGAAAAAGCGGACATTCAAGAAGAAAAAGCGGACATTCAAGAAGAAAAAGCGGACATTCATAAAAAAATAAAACAACGTTTACCGAAAATAACAGAAACAACGCGGAATAAAATTATTTTATTATGGGAAAAATGTGGAATTACAGAAATTTTCGGAAGAAGCATTGTGGAAAAAGCAACGGGATTAAAATCAACCAGAGCCTCAGAACTATTAAAATTACTGGTGGAGGCAGAAATTATTGAGCCTGTAAAAGGATACGGAAAAGGAAAATACAAATTTATAT
>CAVJMX010000115.1:0-7616 GCA_963650795.1 Bacteroidales bacterium H4 | reverse complement strand
GTATCGGTGTCAGCTACCAGTTTCCTGCGGGGGAAATTCTCCACCACAATGGAATCCGAGAAAATGTCCGATTCCTTGATGATTGCCGCTTCCGTAGACTCGAAAGGCTCATGGGCTACCAGGCGCATTCCTCTGGAATTACATACCAGGGTATAGCCGGCGATTCCCGTCTTCTTCTGATAAGCCTTGGAAAATCCGCCGTCAATGATTAAAAGCTTTCCACCACATTTAATGGGGGATTCGCCATGAATCTGTTCTACGGGTACATGACCGTTGACGATATGGGCATCGGTCTTGTCCAGACCGAATTCTTCCAGGATCTTACCGATGATTTCTTCATTTTCCAGCAGTTTATAATAGCTGTTCTTCTCTTCTACATGGGTCTCCTTATCTTCCAGAAAATACCGCTCGAATGTCGCCATCTTTGCCTTGCCGAACACCGGGGAACCGGGTCCCGCCCAGATGTACCAGATCATATCCTGCCCCAGGGCACGCTCTCTGGCATCCTTTGCGTAGTATCCTCTTCTGGCGTAATATTCCAGAATATCATACAGCGCTTTTCCGCAATATTCTTTGCCGCAGATCTCCACCTGCAGGAAGCTGCCATCCGGATTTAGGGGCACACAGCCGTGATACAGGAGATTACCATTGTAGATTTTATACATACCACCCTTGGAATAGAGGAACTTCACGTGGCGCTGTAATTTTTCACAGCGCATGAAGACCTGCTGTAAGCGCAGCATGACCTTGCTCTCCTCTTCCGTAAGCTCATAAGGACGCTCCGGATCCACGGTGGGGAAATCCACATCTTTCATCGGATACTCTTTGCCATCTATCGTAATGACTTTCCGGTCAAAATCGATCCGGTGTAACAGCATCCGGTCCTCCATATGGAACTCGGGATGTCTCATAATGAGCTGCCCTTCCAGTTTGAACTGCAGGATGGCGATTGCCTTATGCATCTTGGTGTCCAGTCCGAGATCCTTGGTATTGTAATCGGTGTTGAACTTGATGGTAAAGGCATCACAGTTGGTGTTTTCGTAGGTCTCCAGCGCAAAAGTGGCAAGCGGCAGCAGGTTGATACCGTAGCCGTCCTCCAGGGTGGCGAGGTTGCCGTATCGGGCAGACATGCGGATCACGTTGGCGATACATGCCATGCTTCCGGCAGCAGCTCCCATCCACACCATGTCATGGTTGCCCCACTGGACATCCACAGAATGGTACTCACACAGGGTATCCATGATGATATGGGGGCCGGGACCTCTGTCGTAGATATCTCCTACGATATGGAGATGGTCGATGACCAGCCGTTGGATCAGATGGCTTAAGGCAATGATGAACTGCGGTGCTCTGCCGATGCGGATGATGGTATGGATGATCTCGTTATAGTATGCCTCTTTGTCCTGGATCTCTTCCTTCTCCGTGATCAGTTCTTCGATGACGTAGGCGAAATCCTTTGGCAGGGCTTTCCGAACCTTGGAGCGGGTGTATTTGGAAGAGACACGTTTGATGACCTGCACGAGGCGGTGGAGTGATATTTTGTACCAATCCTCCAGGTTATCTTCTTCTCTCTCGACGATCTCCAGTTTGCTTTCGGGATAGTAGATCAGGGTTGCAAGACTCTTTTTATCCTTATTGCTAATAGTGTTGCCGAATTCCTCGTCGATCTTGCGGCGCACGGAGCCGGAGCCGTTCTTCAGGACGTGGTTGAACTGCTCGTATTCGCCGTGAATGTCGGTGAGGAAATGTTCGGTGCCCTTCGGCAGATTCAGGATGGACTGGAGGTTGATGATCTCCGTGGAGGCTGCTGCTTGTGTTTTGTACTGGTGTGAGAGGGTCTTTAAGACCTTCTGTTCCATTTCGTTCATAAAGTAATCGCCTTTCTATTCATGACTACAATGACTTTTGCAAGATCCCCGCCGCCACGATCGGCATAAGAAACGCGGCACGCTCTCGCTCTGTCGCAGAGCGTAGCGGTACATAAGCGAGGACAGTACCCTCGCTAAGTACCGACGTCTGCTTACGGCCTGCTTATTCTTACACCCGATCATGTCTGCTGGTCTACATATAGTATTGCGCTACATATACTTTATTACATTGCTGCATCGATCACATCAGACATGTTGTACATGCCGGCGGGCTTGCCTGCAAGGAACTTGGCTGCCTGGACGGCGCCTTTGCCGAAGACTGCCTTGGAGTAGGCGGTGTGGGAGAAGGTGACAACTTCGTCCGCTCCGGCGAAGATGACGTCATGGTCGCCGACGATGGTACCGCCTCTGACGGAGCTGATGCCGATCTCTTTCTTGGGTCTGCGTTCTCTGCGGGTGCTGCGGTCGTAGACGTATTCGTATTCGCCGTTAAATTCCTCGTTGATGGAATCTGCCAGTGCCAGTGCGGTACCGCTGGGAGCATCTACTTTGAGGTTATGGTGTTTCTCTACGATCTCGATATCGAAGCCTGCATTTGCCAGTACTCCGGCAGCCTCTTTTAAGAGTTTTAACATCAGGTTGATGCCTAAGGACATGTTGGCGGATTTTAAAATTGCCACTTTTTTAGAAGCTTCGTCCACTTTAGTAAGCTGTTCCTCAGACAGACCGGTGGTGCACAGGACGCAGGGGATCTTCTTTTCCACACAGTAATCCAGTAGCCCATCTACTGCCACTGCAGCGGAGAAATCAATGATGCAGTCTGCTGTCACATCACATTTGGTAATATCTGTGAATACGGGGTAAGTGTTGTGTCCGTCATCTCTGGCATCGATTCCCGCCACGAGTTCAATATCGGGATCCGCTGCGATCAGTCCGCTGATCACCTGTCCCATTTTTCCGTTACATCCATGCATGATTACTTTTACCATTTTCTTCTCTCCTATCTATTTTTCGTAAAATATTTTTTAATAAAACATCCCGCCTATGACAAAAATTTCACAGGCGGGATTCTTCCACTCTCACTTTTCATTTCCAGCCTACAGGACACCATAATCCTTCAGGGCTTTTTCAAGCCTCTTGGCATTTGCCTCATCCATTTCGCACAGAGGCATACGGAACGCACCGGCTCCCATTCCCATCATGTTCAGTGCAGTCTTCACGGGGATCGGATTCACCTCGCAGAACAGTGCATTGCACAGTTCCATGGCATCTAACTGCATCTGACGGCTGCCTGCCACATCTCCGTCGAAGAACTTCTGACAGATCTCATGGGTCTGTGTGGGTGCTACGTTGGAAAGTACGGAGATGACTCCGACACCGCCCAGAGCCAGGATGGGTACGATCTGGTCATCATTACCGGAATAGATATCCACAACACCCTGACCGATGGCTGCCAGATGAGCAATCTGGCTGATGTTGCCGCTGGCTTCCTTGACACCTACGATATTCTCCACATCCTTACACAGCTTCACTACGGTCTCCGGCAGGATATTGCAGCCGGTACGGCTGGGTACGTTATACAGGATGGCGGGAACCTTCACGGAATCCGCAACGGTCTTGAAGTGACGATACAGTCCCTTCTGGGTTGCTTTATTATAGTAGGGGCTTACTAACAGAATGCCGTCCACACCGTATTTTTCCGCTTCCTGGGACAGATAGACAGCAGTCTCGGTACAATTGGAACCAGTACCTGCCACTACGGGGATTCTCTTCGCTACTTTATCCACGCAATATTTGATGGTGTCCAGATGTTCCTCATGGGTCAGAGTAGAACTCTCTCCTGTGGTACCGCATACGATAATGGCATCTGTGCCGTTTGCGATCTGGAATTCGATCAGCTCACCGAATTTCTCATAATTGACAGATCCGTCTTCGTTCATGGGTGTGACGATTGCCACGCCTGCTCCTTTAAAAATAGCCATATGCTTCCTCCATTTGCAAAACGCCAGCGCACAATGGCGCCGGCGCTGATTATCCAAGCTTATTTGATAGCGCCCCATCTGCTCACGAGATGACAGTCATACGCTTCTTAAACGTATGCCCAAGATAACATATACAGGATACCTTATCTTTCGGCGTGTTCCCCTTTCTTCTTCCTTCAACGGTACCTGTTACCTCCGAAAAAATACTCTTGAAAAACGCAACCTCTATCGTCTTAAATATAGATTTATGATAGCATTAACCCATTTCGCTGTCAATCCCAGACCTTGAATTTTACCGTTTCGATCTTGGATACTTCATCTGCTAAAACGCAGATCTCATCATTTAAGGTAATTCCCGTCAGGATCACATCCGTATCGCCTCTGCATTCCAGTAACGCCTTCAGTGCATCCTCCGTGATAATGTCCTTTTCTATCAGCCCCAGCACTTCGTCTAGGATCAGCAGATCACATTCTCCGGTGGTCAAGACTTTTTTGGCGAAGCCGATTCCGTTACGGATATTCTGGATCTCTTCCTGCTTCTTCTCCTCCGGCAATTCCACGAAATTGCTGTCGGATTTTTCAAAGCGGAACAGCTTGATCTCAGGTTCCATCCTGCGTAAGAAGTCCGAATCCTCCAATCCTTTTCCCTTCAGGAACTGGATGATCACAACTCTCTTCCCCTCTACCGCTGCCTGTACTGCTCTTCCGATTGCTGCCGGTGATTTGCCTCTGCCATCGCCGGTATAAATATAGATGCATCCCTCTGCCATTCCACACCTCATGGTCTATCTGCGCCTGGACAGGTAGCTGTCCGCAGTTGCTAATTATCTATGCATTCCTTTATACCATATATTGTAAATTTTTGCAATCTTTTGTCGTCAGACGATGGATTTCTGAGCCTCCTCCAGCAGTTCCAGCTTGCTGACAGACACTTCAAATGCTACCCTCTTTTCCACATGTTCCTCATCCAGTTTCTTCATATATTCACGGCTCTGGATCCGTCCCCAGATGGCACAGCGCTCTCCCACCTTGAAATGTTCCGCATAGCGGGCATTGCGTCCCCAGCAGATGCAGGGAATATAGTCGGACTTACCGTAGGGGCGGTTCACGGCAAGCAATAGGTCTGCGATCTCCCTGCCTAACGGGGTCTTACGGTATATCGGTTCCTTGCATATATATCCATCGAGATAGATCTGGTTCGTCTTGGAACTTTCCTCCATCTCTTCAATAAATTTTACTTCTCTGGCAAATACAGACAATACCAGTCTGTTCTTGCGCTCCTCGTGACGGTTGTAGGAACGGAACTGTCCGTTCACACACAGAAGCATTCCGATATAGCTTGCCGTCACGTCCATAAGCCTCTCCGAGACCATCACCGGTATGATGTCAAAGCTGTCGCTCAGTCTCGTACATTTGATATCCACCATGTAGAATCCTTCCCCGTAGATCTCATGGCTGTAGGAAAAATCGCTTACCACTTCCCCCATCACCGTTACCTGATTGTTTTCAATAACCTTATCTGTCATTTTTGTTCTCCCTTCTACATCTTCTGACTCTTCTACAACAATCCTTATGTATTGCACTACTATTTATACTCTATTTTGGGTCGTTTGAGTACTAAAACTCATCGCGTAAATAGGCAAATTACGCACAAAACGGATTTCTTTTCCATACTTTTTCATATGGAAAACCACCAAAAACGTTGATTTTCCACGGTTTTTCTTGCGCCTTGAAATGATAAGTGCTATACTGAAACAGTTTGAAAAAAGGTTAAATCAGTTGCACGCATTTTTAGAAAGGCAAGGATTTGTATGAGACAAAAAAGAGAAGATGTCAGAAACGTTGCAATTATCGCTCACGTAGACCACGGTAAGACCACCCTGGTAGATGAGCTGTTAAAACAAAGCGGTGTATTCCGTGAGAATCAGGAAGTTGCTGAGCGTGTCATGGACTCCAACGATATCGAGCGTGAGCGTGGTATCACCATTCTGTCCAAGAACACTGCTGTTATGTATAAGGGTACCAAGATCAACATCATCGACACTCCGGGTCACGCAGACTTCGGCGGCGAGGTAGAGCGTGTCCTGAAAATGGTAAACGGAGTTATCCTGGTAGTGGATGCTTTCGAGGGTGCCATGCCCCAGACCAAATTCGTGCTTCGTAAAGCACTGGAGTTAAAGCTTCCCGTTATCGTATGTATCAACAAGATCGACCGTCCCGAAGCAAGACCCGATGAGGTCGTAGACGAAGTACTGGAGCTGTTCTTAGAGCTGGATGCAGACGATTCCCAGTTAGACTGTCCTTTCGTATACGCTTCCGCCAAGGCAGGTATCGCTTCCCTGGATGCTGATGAGATGGGTACCGATATGGAGCCTCTGTTCGAGACCATCATTAATTATATCCCCGCTCCCGAAGGAGATCCGGATGCTGCTACCCAGGTACTGATCAGTACCATTGATTATAATGAATATGTAGGTCGTATCGGTGTCGGTAAGGTAGACAACGGTACCATCCGCGTGAATCAGGATGTGGTCATCTGTAACCACCACAACCCCGACAAGATCATCAAGACCAAGGTCAGCAAGCTGTACGAGTTCGATGGTCTGAATAAAGTAGAAGTCAAGGAAGCAGGCATCGGTTCCATCGTTGCGATCTCCGGTATCAGTGAACTTCACATCGGTGACACCATCTGCTCTCCCGAAAATGTAGTACCTATTCCTTTCCAGAAGATCAGTGAGCCTACCATTGCCATGCAGTTCATGGTAAATGACTCTCCTCTTGCCGGTCAGGAAGGTAAGTTCGTTACCAGCCGTCACCTACGTGACAGACTGTTCCGTGAGTTGAACACCGATGTATCTCTTCGTGTGGAAGAGACCGATTCTCCTGACCGCTTCAAGGTATCCGGTCGTGGTGAGCTGCATCTGTCCGTATTGATCGAGAACATGCGTCGTGAAGGCTTTGAGTTCGCTGTAAGTAAGGCGGAGGTTCTGTATCATACCGATGAGAACGGCAAAAAGTTAGAGCCTATGGAGTTAGCTTACATCGATGTTCCCAACGAGTTTGCCGGTGCTGTCATCGAGAAACTGGGACAGAGAAAAGGTGAGCTCCGCAACATGGGTTCCATCTCCGGCGGTACTTACACCCGCCTGGAGTTCTCCATCCCCGCAAGAGGACTGATCGGTTACCGTGGCGAGTTCATGACCGATACCAAGGGTAACGGTATCCTGAACACCGTATTTGATGATTACGGTCCTTACAAGGGAGATATCCAGTACCGTAAGATGGGTTCCCTGATCGCATTCGAAGCCGGCGAAGCTATCACCTACGGTCTGTATAATGCTCAGGAGCGCGGTACTCTCTTCATCGGACCCGGTGAAAAGGTATACTCCGGTATGGTCATCGGTCAGACCGGACGCAACGAGGACATCGAGATCAATGTCTGCAAGAAAAAGCAGCTGACCAACACCCGTTCCTCCAGCGCCGACGAAGCTCTGCGTCTGACTCCTCCTAAGGTACTGTCTCTGGAGCAGGCTCTGGACTTCATCGATACCGACGAGCTGTTGGAGGTAACTCCTACAAATCTTCGTATCCGTAAGAAGATCCTGGATCCGACCATGAGAAAACGTGCCATGATCAACAAAAAGGCTTAATAGATTTTCAAGCAAAAATCTCCGCCAGGTAACACCTGACGGAGGTTTATTTTTCTTTATCTTATGATGCCAGGGTCAAAAGGTCTAAACCCACATGAGCTTGCTCATAAGTGGGT
>CAVJMX010000114.1:0-7633 GCA_963650795.1 Bacteroidales bacterium H4 | reverse complement strand
GTCTGCGTCCGAAGCGGAAGCGGGTCTGCGGTTCTTAGCCCCAATGCGGGCTACGGGGATTTGTTAATGCTTTCTTCACTAACTCTTCAGTTATCGTTCCTCTCCCAGGAAGAACAGTGCCACGGTTCCGGGACCGGAATGGGAACCGATGGTGGGACAGATATAATTAATCAGGAAGCTGTCGATTCCGAGGCGTTCCTTCACCAGATCTCTTACCAGTTCTGCCGCAGGGAGATCATCTCCGTGGCTGATAAACACGATATCATTCTGATCACGGTAGGAACCCATTTTTTCTTCCATGTAATCCACCAGGGCATGGAGAGATTTCTTACGTCCTCTCACCTTGCCGATGACGATCAGGTGACCTTCGTTATCCACATGGAGCTTGGGTTTGATGCCTGCCAGGGTTCCAACGAATGCCGTTGCCCTGCTGACACGACCGCCGCGGTAGAGATGATACAGATCGTCTACCGTAAATACATGTACGAGATGCAGGCGGTTATTTTTCACCCACTCCGCAACTTCTTCTATGGATTTCCCCTGCTCTCTTAAGGTAACCGCCTTGTGTACCAACAGCCCCTCTCCCAGAGATGCACACAGACTGTCAATAACAATGATCTTGCAGTCCGGCTGCTCTTCCATGATCTCTTCGGCAGCCATACGCATACTGTTATACGTACCGCTCAATCCGGAAGAAAAGGCAATACACAGGATCTCTTTGTTTTCTTTTAAATATTCCAGAAAATGTGCTTTCGCCTCCTCAGGATTGACCTGGGAAGTCGTGGGCATCTTACCGCTTCTCATCAGTGCATAGAACTCCTTCTCCGGAAGTTCTTTCCCCTGTCCGTAAGTCACACCATCCATAATATAACTGAGATTCATGCATCCAAGATCATGCTCTTTCAGGTATTCTGCGGGCAGATCTGCTGTACTGTCTGTAATGATTTTAAACATTGATTGCCTCCTGATATTATGATGTCGGGGTCAAAAGCCCCCAACTTTGATGCCTACGGATTGTTCCGTGCTCCGCACTCCCACAATCCTACCCAATATTCGCATATCGTGGGATTATCATCCCACTTTTATGCTCATATCGGGGCGGGTCCCAAGGTCTTTCACCCACTTATGAGCAAGCTCATGTGGGTTTAGACCTTTTGACCCTGGCATCATATTATAAATTTTATGGCTTTTTTCTTTTGCGCCATTATATCATTGATAGGCAACCTTTTCAATTTCACCTGCAAAAGTGATACATTTTGTCACATTCTCCGGCGGATCAGACGATTTTTCAATTTCTGCATGTCTAACGGGAACAACGGATAGAGATAGCTCAGCCCGGATATGGTCTTATTCGTAAACAGCTCAAAGACCGTTATCCCAATACCCAACAGATATCCCCAAAGTCCCAGGCACTGCGTCAGGATCAGATTAATGATCCTCATGAATTTTAGTGCATATCCCAGTTCGTAATTCGCCTGGGTATAGTTGGCAATCGCCACGAACGCCATCGCTAGCATCACTTCCGGGCTGAACCACCCGCTCTCCACCGAGAATTCCCCCAGCACCAGTGCCGCCATGACGCTTAACGGCGTACTTAACATGTTCGGGGTATTCACCGCCGCCAGCCGCAACCCGTCGATTGCCAGCTCCAACAGTAAAAATTGTAATAATAACGGCACATTCGGTTCTTCTTTTACGATGGTAAATGCCAGATTCTCCGGGATCCACGCCCGGTGATTCATAAACAGCAGATACGTCGGTGTTACAAAATAGGTTAAAAGTGCGATCAGGAACCGGGTCAGTCGCAGATAGCTTCCGGTAACCGGCGGGAAATAATAATCATCCGCTTCCTCCACCACATCAAAAATGGTGGTAGGCAGGATCATCGCCGACGGAGAATTGTCCACGAGGATCACCAGATTCCCCTCCAGCACATGGGCTGCCGCCGTGTCCGGCCGCTCTGTATATTTGAACTTCGGAAAAGGATTGTACCATTTCCGACGGTAGAGATGCTCTGCCAGGCTTTCCTGGTTCATGGACAGGGCATCCGCCTGCATGGACCGGATCCGTTCTCTGACTCTGTCCAAAAGCTCTCTGTCCACACGGTTCTCCATATAGCACAGCACGATATCCGTCCGGGAATTCTCTCCCGCATTCAGCATCTCCATATGGAGGTCCGTACTGCGGATCCTACGGCGGATCAGGGCGGTATTAAATACCACCGTCTCCACGAATCCATCCTTGGAGCCACGAAGCACTTTATCCTTCTCCGGCTCCTCCACGCCTCTCGCCGGATAGGTTCTGGCATCGATCAAAACCGCTTTTTCATAGCCATCCACTAACAGGACAAACACTCCCGAAAGCAGCGCTCCCAGCACTTTTTCCCAGGTATCATCCAGGTCAACTTCCACGTAGGGAATGGCGATCTTGGACATCTCGTGGGCATCTTTCGGGAAATCCTCCGGGGTCAGATCCATCAGATACTGTAACAGCTTCTGCATCAGTTCATCCTTACAGAAGCCGTCGATGAGGTACATACAGGCATCGGCATCTCCGATGTGAATCACTCTGTGAATAATATCAAAATTGGTCTCCAGTCCCAGCAGTCTGTCTAAGTACTGCATGTTCTGTTTCAGTTCTACGGAAAGTTTTTCCTGTGACATAAAAATCCCCCTTTGGGTACATATCATAACTTCATCATGTCCCATCGGGGGGAATTTTATTCTTATGATTTTATTTTGTGGTACTTCCGAAGCCGCCGTTACGGATGCCTTCCGCATCATCGTCTTCTGTGATTCCGTACTGCATGAAAATGCCCTGGGCAAAACCGGTTCCTGCGGGAACCTCCACGGTCTTACCTTCGTTGGAATCATTCGTGATCTTCATGAAAATATGACCTTCGTTATCCGAAAAGAAATAGTCACTGTCAATGATGCCCACGGTATTGTTCATCTGCAGTCTGTACTTAAATCCCAGTCCGCTTCTTGGATAGATCTGCAGTACCCAGTCTTCCAGCATCTCCGCTCGGATACCGGTCGGGATCTTGATGGTCTCTCCGGGTGCCAGCTTAAAAGTAAAGGGAGCGAAGAAATCATACCCGGCACTTCCCTTGGTAGCTCTCTTCGGAAGCTTTAACGCCTCATACATTTCCTTGATCTGTTCCTCCGTATACTGCGGATACTCTTCCTGCATGGCAGTCAGAAACTGCGCAGGACTTACAAAATGAAATTTTGCGATTCTATGCATTGTATGTTCTGTCCTTTTCTTAACTTATTTATAATCCCCACAGTGCAATACCGGCTCTTCGGGATGGTCTCCTGCAAGTGTCTTTTTCACATCGATCACCCGCTGGTTCTTACTGCCCTTCCACAGAAGCTTTACATCTTTTTCTTCCACATGGAACTCTCCGTCCACCACTACATCCACATATTGCATGATCGGCAGATCATAGATGTCCTCCCAGCTGTCTCCGGTGTACATCCAGATCGTCTTCGTGGGATATTTCTCACGAATCTCCCTCATCAGTTCTCTCACATCCGCGCGGTTCACGGGATGCATGGGATCCCCTCCGGAAAAGGTGATTCCGGAAATATAAGGCTTCTCCAGCTGTTCAAAAATCTCCTGCTTTGCAGCCTCGTCAAATAAAAGTCCTCCGTCAGGGTCCCAGGTAATGGGATTCTGACATTCCTTACAGCAGTGGTTGCAGCCCGCTACCCACAGTACGACCCGCAGACCATCGCCGTTCAGCATATCATCCCTGGTTATATTATGATATCTCATTTATCTGTCCATCCTGTCTACATACTCTTGCGCTCTGCGATTTCCGCCATCTTGGCATCATTCAGTCTCGTATCTCCGTGTACTCTGGAGTAAGACAGATAACCGTTCATACGGTCGATCTTGGTCAGGTTGCGGCTGCCGCAGACAGGGCACACATCCATTTCCAGTTCCTGATGTCCGCAGTCATCGCAGTATGCCAACGACAGGTTCACGCCTTCATAGAAGCCCATATCCATAGCTCTGTGGATCAGGGTCTTGATTGCCTCGGTATTATAATCGATCGGATACTTTACATACTGGATCTTGCCGCCGTTGCTCAGATCCCAGAAACGATTCTCCAGATCCTGCTTCTGAATCGGGGTGATATCTTCTGTCACATGGCAGTGGAAACTGTTGCTGACATATTCTCTGTCGGATACCCCCTCAATAATACCGTACTTTTTGCGGAACTGCTTTACCTGCAATCCGCACAGATTCTCTGCGGGAGTGCCGTAGATAGCGTACAGGTTGCCGTCCTCTTCCTTATATTCCGAAATCTTCTGATTGATGTGCTCCAGTACTTCCACAGCGAAAGCTCCGTCCTCTACCAGAGACTTGCCGTTGTAGAGCTCCTGCAGTTCATTCAGCGCCGTAATACCGAAACTTGCTGTTGCGGATTTCAGTAACGGTTTGATCTTGTCTGTCAGTTTCAGATGTCCGCCTAAGAATCCGCCTTCGCAATATGCCAGCGGGTTCGTGGAAGCGCGCATCTCGCCCAGGTAAGCATACGTACGGATATGGAGCTGACGGATCAGTTCCAGATAATAATCCAGTACTTCATAGAAGTCTTTACTTTCTTTTCTTGCTTTTGCCAGAATCATGGGCAAATGCAGGGATACCGCACCGATGTTGAATCTGCCTACGAATACCGGCTGATCCTTATCATCTGCGGGATGCATGCCGCCTCTCTCATACCAGGGAGACAGAAAAGCTCTGCATCCCATGGGGGATACGATCTTGCCGTACTGCTTGTACATGCTTGCCACATAGCCCTTGCCGGTCAGGCTCAGCCAGTCGGGATACATGGTCTTGGCAGAACACTCCACGCCGGCTTCAAATACATCCTCTAGGGGCTTGCCGGGTCCGTGCAGATTTTCATCGTATAAAAATACGATCTTCGGGAACAGAACAGGCTTTTTATGATCCTTTTTACCCTGTCCCTTTCTGCGGACATCCAGCATGGTGATGGTAGCCATCTTGGCGAATTTACCGGTGCCGGTTCCGGCAGTCACGGTAATAAACGGATAATCTCCACGGCTGCTCGCCACGGTATTGAACTTGTATTCCCAACCCTGGAAGCCCTGCTCGAATTCCTTCTGTACATCCGCAAGTGCCTCTCTCTCCGCCACATCTGCGTCAACTCCCAGTCTCTCGTATTTTGCCAGGGCTCTGTTGTAGGATTTCTCGGCATAAGGCTCTAAGATCAGATCCACGCTGGGTACGGTGAATCCGCCGTACTGCTGGCTGGCGGCACTTAAGACAATATCGCCGATGACATCAAATGCCACATCCAGGGTCTTCGGCTCGTTGTACCAGATATTTCCCATCTCAAAACCGCCGGTCAGTACATTCTGTACGTCAAACAGACAGCAGTTCATAGTATCTCTTCTGGCAGACATATCGTGCACATAAATATAGCCGTCACGGCATGCCTGGATCTCTTCCGTGGTCAGGAAGAATTTCTGATACAGTTCCTTGTTCAGCTGATTAAAAATCAGACTTCGCTTGGTAGATACCAGCGCGGAATCCGTATTGGCGTTCTCCTTGTCTCCGATGTACATGATGGACTGGCTCTTTTTATAGACATCGTCCAGCATCCGTACAAAATCCTGCTTATAGTTACGATAATCGCGATAGCTTTTTGCGACGATCGGTTTCACCTGCTCTAAGGCGCTCTCCACAATATTGTGCATAATGGGAATGGGAACTTCATCCACTTCCAGTTCGTTTACCTTGTCCACCACATACTGGCAGATCTGCTCTTTCTCTTCTTTGGTGAATTTCGTCAGGGCACGGTATGCACTCTTGCCTACGGCGCTGATTACCTTCTGTACATTAAAGAGCTCCTTACTCCCGTCCTTTTTTACGACATAGATTTCTCTGTTTGGTCTGAACTGTTTGCCATAATCTTCATTTTCTTCATGGTCATGTTCAAAATTGCTGCTCATCTTTCTCTTCCCTTCATACGATAATATCCGGAAAATGCCCGGATTCTGCTGTATTCCCCTTACTTACGATAACGTTTACGAATACCATATATGGTGTTTGTAAACATCAAAAAGCAATATATTGTGGGTGCTATGTATCAGTATAAAAAAGAATCCCTGCCTTGTCAACGAGGGATCCTTTAGAAAACTATACAAAAAAGATTTTGAAATTTTGGATAAAATTTTATTCTGAGGCTTCCGACTGCTCCCGCAAAATATCCGAAAGCCACTGTACATAACGCTTCTGCACTGCTTCCGGCGCTGCGATCCGGGCATCCGGTCCAATTCCTGCAAGCCATCCGAAGAACTGTCCGCTGACCGCTACCTTCGCCCGCACCCGGAACATAGTATCGGACATCGGGCGGATATCCACCTCTCTGCCGAACCGGTCCAGCACCACGCCGATGAGACGCCTGGGAAACTCCATGGTCACCACGCTCTCCTCTCCGGCGAACATGCCGAAAGTCTGATTCGTATAGGAAGTTACGTCGATCTGTGAGAACTGTTTTACCCCTTCCCTGGGTCTGTCAGTCACTTCCACCCGTCCCATTTTGTCCACGCGGTAATGCTTGATGACTTCGGCTTCGCTGTCGTAGGCTGCCAGATAATAGTTCTCATCCCGCCAGATCAGCGCCCAGGGACTGACGCATTTGTCCCCACCGGGTCTGGGCACCAGTTCTTTTTGCAGGTTCCAGTCCAGATACACGAAGGTGATCTGCTTATTCTCCTGAATAGCACGGTGAATGGCATCGATGTTATAATAGATGCTCTCGTTCTCCGTCTTGATCCTTCCTGCCACATAGACCTGACGCTGTAACTTACCGGCATCGTTTTTCCCGGCGATCTGTTCCAGCTTTCTTATCAGATCTCTGGATTTCTTCGTGGTAATAAAACGGGAAGACTGTACGGCATCCACCAACAGCTTTAATTCCGGGAGTTCAAATTCTCTGCTGCCGAGGTAATAGCCTCCTCCCAGCCTGCTCTGCACCTGTACCACATCGTAGCCGAAGTCCGCAAGACTCTCCATGTCGCTGTAAATGCTTTTGCGTTCCGCATGGATCCCCTGATTTTCCAGGTATTTTATAATATCCGGTGTACTCATGGGATGTTTTTCATCCGTGTTCTCCTGCAGCATTTTGAGCAGATATAAAAGCTTTAATTTCTGTCCTGACGATTTTGCCATAGCTCTTATTCTCCGTCAGTCGTTTCCTGCACCTTTTGCATTTCCTCTTTTTTATTTTTCTTCTTGCGAAGGGTAATACCCAGGGTAATGGCAACAGCACCTACTGCCGCGATCACTACCAACACTACCAGATAAGATAAAAATGAATTCAGAAAGCTGACTGCCATAATTTTTCTCCTTTTTTGCCTTTCCTAATGTCTTTACGTGAGGTTGTATTTATATGAAGTATACCAACGATACGGCGCAAACGTCAAGTATTCCCCAAAAGAGTCTGCGCTGACCATTTCCCTGTCTGTAAAAAATCTTCCGCCTGTGCCGCAGCTCTCTCCGTGATCTCTTTATCGTATCCCATAAGCGCCAGCAGACGAATCGCATTTCTGGTGCTTGCCCTTCCGGGTAACAGTTCATAGGGGAAATTGATGTC
>CAVJMX010000113.1:0-7658 GCA_963650795.1 Bacteroidales bacterium H4 | reverse complement strand
GGGTCCCAAGGTCTTTCACCCACTTATGAGCAAGCTCATGTGGGTTTAGACCTTGGGACCCTGGCATCATATAATGTAACTATTCAGAGCCATGAAATATTAGCGGATGTTCGTCGAATGCAGGCATTCGTAAGACTGAATTATAGGAGCAACAAATGATACGAAACAAGAGTCTGGGGAAGAGACTTCTGGCGGCGGGTCTTGTGCTGATATTTAGCATGACCGGCTGCGGAACAGACAATGAGATAGATTTAACAGAGAATGGAATAGAAAATGGAATAGAAGTAACGGCGGATGCGTCGATGGTAGAATCCACGACGTCGGGAGTAGAAGCAACGCCGGAACCTACGGAGGAACCGGCTCCTACCCCGGTGCCCTGGCAGGAACTGACCACGGCGGATCGCATGACGGGACGGACGAAGGTGAAGGGCATCTATGTCACCGGTCCCAAGGCGGGCAGCGCCGGG
This sequence comes from Bacteroidales bacterium H4, assembly GCA_963650795.1. Taxonomy (GTDB): domain Bacteria; phylum Bacillota; class Clostridia; order Lachnospirales; family Lachnospiraceae; genus Acetatifactor. Next base: position 7,191 of record CAVJMX010000113.1, on the reverse strand, counting down.
ATGGAAGATCTGATCCGCCTGGTGGATGAGACGGAATTGAACGCCATGGTCATCGATGTGAAAAACGATGAGGGAAATGTGACGTTCCGATTGTCTAACGAAGAGATCCCACAGGACATTCCCGTGCTGGATCAGATATCGGAAATGCAGGCGGGAGTGCGTTACATCCGGGATATTCAGGCGTTGATGCAGGAACTGACAAACCATAATATTTATACCATTGCAAGAATCGTGTGCTTCAAGGACCCTATCCTCGCAGCGGCGAGACCGGAACTGGCATTGACGAAGCCCGACGGTAAGCCTGTGACAGATGCCAACGGACTGGCATGGGTGAATCCTTACAGACAGGAAGTCTGGGAATATCTGACAGAACTTGCCGAGATGGCGGCAGACCTGGGATTCGATGAGATTCAGTACGATTATGTGCGGTTCCCGGTCGGATCAGACGCTAATGCAGCGGACTATGGTGTGGATATGGAAGCTTATCCGAAGCGGCAGGCAATACAGGATTTTCTCTCCTATGCGGGAGACAGATTGCATGAAAAAGGCTGTGTGGTGACCGCAGATGTCTTTGGCACGATCATCGGAAGCGAGACAGACGTGCAGACCGTAGGGCAGGATTACACGGCGTTGGGACAGACCGTGGATGCCATCAGCCCCATGGTGTATCCCTCCCATTATGCGAACGGGGTATTCGGTCTGAAGGTGCCGGATGCGAATCCTTACGAGACGGTATCGGCGGCAATGCAGGGTTCCGTAGAAGAATTGCAGGAGATCCCGGAGGCGGAACGTGCCGTGGTAAGACCCTGGCTGCAGGCGTTTACCGCCACCTGGGTTTCGGGTCACATTTCTTATAACGGTACGCAGATCAGAGAGCAAATCCAGGCGGTTTATGATGCCGGATATGAGGAATGGATCCTGTGGAATGCGACGAACCGTTATTCTGCGGAGGGGTTGCTTGGGGCAGATGAGGTAGAAAATAATGAAAATAATCAATAGAATCATGATAGGAATCGCAGTAATCTGCCTGCTGTTGTGCGGCGGAATTCTGGTATTTGCACTGAATCCGGATATGACCAGTTCCCTGGCTCAGCGGCTGTACGGGAATGGTAACGGTACGGAAGAGACCGGTACAGTCAGCAGAAATGCCGCAGATACCAGCGCAGACGGTAATATCCGTGTGACACTGCCGAACGGCATGGTGGGAGAAATGAACGGCTATGTGGCTCCATCGATGGATCAGCTGCAGATCCCGGAGGATGTGAGCGGGAAGACAGGCTTTACTCCGATTCATTCCGAGGAACAGGAGATTGCGGATCAGGAAGCACAGGACCTGGAGGAGACCTTAGAGACTGGAGATTCCGGAGACGGATTTACTTTTTCTGCGGAGGAATATCCCTATTATCAGATGCTGTCTGAGAACCAGCAGTCCGTTTATCGGCAGATTTATGCGAATGCTTTGGAACTGACGGAGCGGTTTGCCCCGGAGCAGACGGTGACGGCGGGGGATGTGAAGAATGCTTTTGAGGCGGTCATCGGTGATCATCCAGAACTGTTCTGGCTGGAGACCGGCTATTCCGGAAAATATATAGGAAACGGGCAGTGCGTGGAGATCGACTTAAAATACAACAGCACGGTGAATGACCTGGAGAGTGCAAAGCAGAAGTTCGATGCGGCGGCACAGAACCTGATCCCCGGCGCAGCGAACCTTGGCAGTGATTATGAAAAAGAAAAGTACGTGCATGATGCACTGGCGGCAGCAGTGACCTATGATCTGGCGGCGGATATGAACCAGAGTGCTTACAGTGCCCTGGTGAACGGAAGAAGCGTATGTGCCGGTTATGCGAGAGCCTACCAGTATCTGTTACAGCAGCTGGGGATTCCCTGCTATTACTGCACCGGGTATTCCGGAGGCAATCATGCCTGGAACATCGTGAAATTAGACGATGGTTATTACAACGTGGATGTGACCTGGGATGATGCAGATCCGGTCAGGTACGATTATTTTAACAAGACGGATGCAGACTATGCGACGACCCATGTAAGGCAGAACCTGTCGGTATATCTCCCGGCATGCAACGGTACGGCTTACAGGCAGGAGAGTGCGGCAGCAGCCAACGGACAGCAGAATGTGGATACAAACGGAGATGAGACTGCAACGGACGCTAACGGAGATGGCATGACACAGGAACCGTCGGGCGATTCTCTCAGCGATTATATCAATCCCAATCCCCAGGAGCCTATGCGCTACCCTAACGGCAATACCGGCTCTGACAGCAATACGGCAGCCACCCCGACACCCAGAAGTGATGCCCTGGCGGATCTGAGCGCTTATTATGCAGATTGTAAGAAGCAGCTGACAGCACTGGGAAGCGGCGACCAGCATTTTGACAATGTGGTGTCCAAGAGCCTGTGGAATACCATTGAGCAGGCATATAACAGCGGAGCCTACGAGCAGGGCTATGTAACGGATGTGCTGAAGAGTCTTGGTATGGATTATTTTGCCATCCAGTTGCAGCTGGTAGACTTAGGAGACGGATATTACAGAGTGTACCATAATGTGGTGACTTATTAGAGGACGACAATAACAGTTAAAAAGTTTGAAAACACCGGTATCGTAAGGTATCGGTGTTTTTGAATTTAAGAACCATAAATAGAACATAATAAGGAGGAGATATTAAAAGGAGAAAACGGAATGAATAAGAAAGCAATGTACAAATTGAGCTATGGATTATATGTCGTGACCACGAGGGATGCGGAAAAAGCCAATGGTTGTATCGTTAATACGGCGATTCAGGCGGCATCCTCGCCGGAGCAGCTTTGCACTTGTATCAACAAGGCAAGCTATACGCATGATATGTTATTAAAAACAGGTCTGTTTACCGTATCGGTAATCAGCAGGGCAGCAGAGTTCCAACTGTATCAGCGATTCGGTTTCCGGTCCGGCAGAGACGTGGGTAAATTTGCGGACTATACAGCGTACAAAAATGCAGAGAACGGCGTACCCTATATCACGGAAGGCACCAATGCTTATCTGGCGGTAAAGGTTGGTCAGACCGTGGATCTGGGCTCCCATACCATGTTTATCGGAGAAGTGACGGAGATGGAAGTCTTAAGCGAGGAGCCCTCTGCAAACTATGCGTATTATCAGGAAAATGTAAAGCCAAAGTCTGAAGAAAATTAATCTAAGGGCTTCAATAATGTGAAATGACTGCGCTGTGTCCGGAGGATGCCTAGCTTTGCAAGCTTGCCCAGTTCTGTGGACATGGCGCTTCTTTCTACCCCGAGATAATCCGCCAGTTCCTGACGGTTGAAGGGGATAGTGAAGTCGTTGGATCCTTTCACTTTCGCCTGATCTGTCAGATATGCCATCAGCTTTTCTCTGGTGGTCTTGCGGGAGGTATATTTGATCTTCTGGTTCAGGTACATATTGTTCTGCGCCACGATCCCCAAGAGATTGCGGACCAGTGTGTGATGGAATTTGCAGCCGTTGTCGCAGGTGTTTAGCAGCGTTTTCCCATTTAAAAACATCACGGTACAGTCCTCCGCAGCCACGATGTCTACGGGAAGATACGGAATTCCGGCACAGGCGAAAGCCTCCCCGAACAGAGAACCTGTGGGGATAGAAGCTGTGATATTGCGGTTGCCGTAGTAGTCATCCTGTAAGATGTGAATGGAGCCGGATTCAACAATGCCGATAAAATCCGCTGGATCTCCGGCATGCTTGATGTATTCTTCTTTTTGATAGGATTTCGTATAAGCATTCAGTCGCTTCAGCATAACGGGGATATCTTCGGGTAAAATATTCTGAAAGAGGGGATTGGCCATAATAAATTCTCCTTTTGTTGGAAAACCAACATGCTTGATGGGATGATTCTAGTATAATCACCTCAGAAAGTCAAGAAAAGTTCCGGCGGGAGCGCGCCGGAGAATGTAAAAATGATGCAGGAAGAAAGGATGGATAACGATGTATAAAAATATTGAAAAGCAGACCAAATTAAACCTGAAGGATCTGGTGGAATACCAGGAGGGACAGGTAGTCAGCAAGACTCTGGTACAGAACGACTATGTGAGCATGACGATCTTTTCCTTTGACAAGGGCGAGGAGATCTCTACCCATGCGGCAGGCGGCGATGCTATGGTAACCGTTCTGGAAGGCAAGGGCAGATTCACCGTAGGCGGCGAAGTATTCTATGTGGAAGAGGGCGAGACCCTGATCATGCCCAAGGATATTCCCCACGCTGTATACGGCGAAGAGAGATTCAAGATGCAGCTGACCGTGTCCTTCTAAGTTGTGCAATGGGTTATTAAAAATATTTTCAGAAAGAAAACTGCCTGTATGGATATGTGAACCGTACAGGCAGTTTTTTTTCCTGCTTATTTTTCCCGGTTACCGCCTGAGAAAGGCTAACGGTTGTTCGGGCAGTAATAGAGAATAGGGAATTGCGACAACAGGATAAATGTGATAAAATATTATCAGTTAGAATACACTAACCCATACAAAAGAACGATCCGAACATAGGAGGATACAGTCATGAAGAGAGCATATGCAGCGTCCAAATATGCAAAGCATTATGAACAGTATTGCAGAGAATTATATCCGGAACAGGCGGAGGAAATCTTTCGTAAGGCAGAGGAACATTATAAGGATCTTATGAAAAATGACATGCCGGATCTGGGGGAGAACATGATGGCTGCAAATATGTTGGATTGGTTCACCATCGTCTCTTTTTACGAGGCAAGTGATCATAAGCTGGACGGAGAAGCGTTGCTTACGATCAAGCGTCGGGCAGTGGATAAGATGAAATTCTTAGGAAAAATTGTCAACGGCAATAAGAGCAAATGGATTTATAAATTATTTGAAAAGACATATCTGAATTTTATTAAGATGCAGAAGGAACATCAGGAAAAGGGCGAATGGATGGACAGCTGGAAAGTGGAGATCAATCCGGATTACCGGACGGAAGGTTTCTGTTTTCACCTCGTCGGATGCCCGATTGCCAAACATGCGAAGGAGCATGGATACGGTGAACTGCTTCCCTATCTGTGCCGGACGGATCACTATCTGGCGGAGGTCATGCATGCCCGACTGATCCGGACCCAGACGGAAGCCTTGGGCGGAGACCATTGCGATTACTGGTACGTGGGGGACGAAAGTCCTGTTCTGAAAGAATATCAGGATCTGGAACAGATTTAGATATAAAAAGAGGCAAAAGTTTTACGCGGGAGGGAAAAGATGGCAAAAGCAGTTTTCAAAACAGATGGTTCTTACAAGCCGCTATTCGATCATATCCGGGAAGCGGACGGTGTGGACACGGCGGAAAAAATCTGTGCCGAGGCAAATACGGCGTACAAGCGTCTGGTGGTGAGTGCACATACGGACCTGAACAGCACGGCGAAGATGCACTGGAAGCAGTGCTGCGAGAGAGCGGCAATCTATACGACGGTGCGGAAATATTATCCGGAATCTGTCATGGAGTGGATCAATGAATCCCTGGAAAAGTTCGGCTTAAATGCTGCGGCAGCGCTGAACCGTATCATGCGTTTCCCGGGGATGAAAGCACTGTTCCTGCCCTTTATGCGGAATATGGCAAAGTCCATGTTCGGTCCCAAAGGATGCTTCCGGAATCAGTTTGGTCTGACGACGAAGCGGGAGGTGCATTTTGATATTTTGGAATGCCCTTATTGTAAGTATGTGAAAGAACTGGGTTGTCCGGAACTGGGACCGGGATTCTGTAAGAGCGATGAATATTCCTATGGAAATCTGAGAGACTTTGCTTTCGAGAGAACCCAGACCCTTGCCACCGGCGGAGAAAAATGTGACTTCTGTATGCGAAGAAAATCATGATTTTGTTGGAAAAACAACATAATGACCTGCTTAAGTTTGCTATAGTATGTGAGGAGACAAAGAGAACAGCAAAATTAAGGAGGCAACATGATTCGGAAAATCATCCACATTGATGAAGAAAAATGCAATGGCTGCGGCATCTGTGCGACCGCATGCCATGAAGGCGCGATAGATATCATAGACGGCAAGGCGAAGCTGGTCAGAGAGCATTTCTGCGACGGTTTCGGTGACTGTCTGCCAGGGTGTCCTACGGGTGCCATCACTTTCGAAGAGAGGGAGGCACCTGCTTATGACGAGGCGGCAGTAAAACGGGCACAGCAGCTGAAACAGCAGATCTCCCATGGGGGATGCCCGGGAAGCAGAATGCGTCAGATGAACCGGGCAGAAAATGCAGAAACTGTGGCAGAGAACAGTGTGACAATGAAATCCCAACTGTGCAACTGGCCCGTACAGATCAAGCTGGCACCGTTACAGGCGCCCTATTTTGATGGGGCAAAACTGCTCATCGCGGCAGATTGTACTGCGTATGCCTATGCGAATTTTCATAAGGAATTCATTCGCGGCAAAGTAACGCTGATCGGCTGCCCGAAGCTGGATGCGGTGAATTACAGTGAGAAGCTGACGGAGATTCTTAGGAATAACGATATTCAGTCCGTGACCATCGTGCGCATGGAAGTGCCTTGCTGCGGTGGACTGGAAATGGCGGCAAAGAAAGCCATACAGGACAGCGGAAAGTTCCTGCCCTGGCAGGTAGTGACCATCTCCATTGGCGGAGAGATTTTGGAATAAATTAACGGAGCGTGATAAGAAATGCAAATGCAGGGAGACAGGATCATCAGTGCCCTGATCGGGCTGGTAGGTGCCGTATCCAATAACGGGAAAACGAAACAGACCGACAACGTAATCCGGGAGGCGTTCTTACGGCTGACGGATGCAGACATCGAGGAAGAGACGGTGGAGAAGATCCATACGGAGAAATTCACCATTGCGCCGGACTGCGCCACCTGCCTGAATCCCTGTGGCAATACCTCAGACTATGATATGACGAAAGTTTATGAGGCAGATGCGAAAGTTATCGCGGCTAAGAGGGATCTGATCGAAGCCATCCGTCAGAAATTAAGTTCCCAGGAAACCGTTCCGGAGGCGGTCTATCAGGGAATTGCCTATCTGGGCTATGATCTCGAGCCGGAGGCTTATGCGCAGATACAGGAAAAAATAGAAAGTTAGTGAAGGAATGCTATCGAATCCCCGTAGCCCTTGGCAGGGTATAAGAAACGCGACACGCTCTCGCTCTGTCGCAGAGCGTAGCGGTACATAAGCGGTCAAAGTACGACCGCTAAGTA
>CAVJMX010000112.1:0-7844 GCA_963650795.1 Bacteroidales bacterium H4 | reverse complement strand
CTCTAAGATACATTGTATCTCTAAAGTCTTATCTTTGTCCATGGAAAATTCTTAATATTTTCTTATTCTTTTTCCGTGGCTTTTTTGCGCACGACTTCTTCAAACTGATCGATGGGCACAGGTCTGGAATAATAATATCCCTGATGCCAGGTGGCACCGAACTGCTCAATATAGTCGCTGACTTCCTTATTCTCAATGCCCTCGATGCAGGTCTCGGTGTTGGTGCGCTTCGCATAATCCACGATAGACTGCACCATCGCCTGGTTCTGCGGCTTTTTCTTAATATCGCGGATAAAGCTCATATCCACTTTCAATTCATCAAAAGGCAGATCCAGCGCAAGGCTCAGCGAACTGTTACCCGTTCCGAAATCATCCAGCGCGATCTTGATTCCCTGAGAATGGAAAAATTCCACTTCGCCCCGCAGGAAATGAATATCCAGATCTCTGCAGCGCTCCGTCAGTTCCAGACAAAGTTCTTCCGGTTTCGCTCCTGTTTCCTTTAAAATATTCATCACCGCAGAACGGAACTCTCTGCGTTCCAGCTGCGCTGCCGCCACATTGACATTGACGAAAAATCCCGGCACTTCCTCCCGCATCTTCTGCACATCCGTAAGTGCCGTGCGCAGGATCCAGTTCCCTAGATCAAAGATACAGGGATCCTGTTCCAGCCATTCCATAAACACACCGGGAGATACCAGCCCGTAAGGTTCCAGTTCCCAACGGATCAGAGCTTCCATGCCGCGGATCTTCCCTGTCTGTGTATCTGCAATCGGCTGATAGAACATACGGAATCCCTTGAAATCATGGGTTGCACACTGGTGGATCACGCCAATCAGTTCAAATTGATTTTCATCGCTTCCACAGACTTCATCGTTGAAAATCACCAGTTCTCCATGGTGCTCGCTACGGGAATGGTTCAGCGCATAAGTCAGTCTGCTGCGGATCGCATTTGTCTCCTTCATATACGGCTCAATGAAAATCGCTCCGGCAGACACTTTCAGAGGAATTCTCTTCCCCTCCACCGTCGTATTTTCAAAAGCTTCTACGATCTCATCGTAGATCTGCTGCAATTCTTCTCTGGATACCTTCTTGAAGCTGATGACGAATTTCGCTCCGGAGAGGCGGTATACATAACCTCTTCCCTTTAACAGCCGGATCAGCTCCTGCGCTGCATTGTTCAGAATCTTATCGGAAAAAGCTGCGCCGTACATCACGTTAATGTGGCTGAACTGGTCCAGACCTATTTTCAACAGCGCCGACTGTCGGTTCTCCTCCATCAGTATCTCGATCTCACGGTTCAGTGCCGGCTCCGTATGCAGACCGGTGATGGCGTCCACTTCATCGGATATTCCGGAATTGCTGTATCGAACCACAAGGACAAACGGCTGCCCCGCCTCGTCATACAGCATTCTCGCCATGGCGCTGATCCGGTTATAAGTGCTTCCGTCTTTGATCCGATATTCCCAGGAATCTCCGAGATTTTCCCCTGCAACTCTCTCCCGGAATCCCTTGCGGAAGTCCTCCAGGTCATCCGGATGGATCGGCTTCGTGGACTTTTCCGTACCCCGGATGGTATAATTCTCCGTCATGCCAAAATAATCCTTCGCCTTCTCGGACCACCATGTCACGCCGTTCCGCAGATTCGTTATGGAAATGTAAGACCTTTTGGACAGGGATGTGATTGCTTTTACGATATCCGGAAAACGGATATCTACCTCTGCCCAAAATTTCTGTTCATCATATTTGTTCGTAATGTTGTCTTTCGTAAAGGTCCCCTCCCGGCACTTTCGCAGTCTCATAAGCGCATTATACCACATTACGGAAACGTTTACGATAGGATATTTTATACTTTTTTAATTGACTTAGCGGGATTTCCGTTATACTATAGCCTATGTTAATTATTTCAATTTTGAACTATTCATATTTGTATTATTTTTCAGAAAGGAGCTGCCATCATGAACTCCAATATTGAATTTATTCAGAAATTCAACCTTGCCTATAACTCCATGTGCAAACCACTCTGTCAGCAGCTGAAGCTGCCACAGACCGCCTTTGATATCCTGATGTTTTTCGGCAACAACCCGGAATACAAGACCGCCAGTGATGTGGTGGAGATCCGCCGGATCAAGGCGAATCTGGTCTCCGTCAATGTGGACAAGCTGGTGCGCGAGGGGTACCTGGAACGCAGAGAAGCTCCGGAGGACCGCCGGAAGACCCTGCTGTTCTGCACGGAGAAAGCGCAGGACGTCATTGAAAAGGGTCGCATGATACAGGGCATTTTCAAAGATACTCTGCTCGACGGCACCGATGAAGCGAGCAAAGAGATCTTTTTCCACATGCTTCATGTCATGGAAGAAAATATGGACAACATTCTGAAAGGAGCTAAATAAATGCAGATTTTAATTACAATTCTTGTCACCTTTTTCGCCGGAATGGGCGCCGGTCTTGGTACCGGATTTGCCGGAATGAGCGCCGCTGCCGTCATCAGTCCCATGCTGATCACCTTTTTAGGTATGGATCCTTATATGGCTGTGGGTATCGCCCTGTCCTCGGACGTTCTCGCCAGCGCAGTGTCCGCCTATACCTATGCGAAGAATAAAAATATCGACATCCGAAACGGTCTGATCATGATGGGAAGCGTGCTGGTATTCACTGTCGTGGGCAGCTACGTATCCAGCCTGGTACCTTCCTCCACCATGGGGAATTTCTCCGTATTCATGACATTTCTCCTGGGCATTAAGTTCATCGTCAGACCCGTTATGACCACAAAGGAAGCCATGCAAGGTGTCTCCGCGAAAAAGAGAGCTATCCAGTCTTTGGTCTGCGGTATGCTGATCGGATTTATCTGCGGATTCGTCGGTGCCGGCGGCGGTATGATGATGCTGCTGATCCTGACTTCCGTCCTGGGTTATGAACTGAAAACCGCTGTAGGAACCAGTGTCTTCATTATGGCATTTACCGCATTTACCGGTGCTGTGTCCCATTTTGCCATCGGCGGCATGCCCGACTGGACCGTATGGATCCTGTGCGTCATCTTTACCCTGATCTGGGCACGGATCGCCGCACTGTTTGCCAACAAGGCTACCCCCAAGACCCTGAACCGTGTCACCGGTGTGATCCTGGTAGTCCTGGGCATTGCAGTTATGTGTTTTAACCTGTTAGCGTAAACGTTATCGGCATGATATAAAAACAGCGGAGCCTTAAAGCTTCGCTGTTTTTGAGATAATCTCTATGATTTCAGACAAATCTTCTGCAAAATAGATCCCTTCCTGCCGTTCCGGAGAGGATAATCCCATCTCTGTCATATGTAATAATAATGTCTTCAACCCATAATAATAGCCGTTTAGGTTATAGAGGATACAGGGTGCATCCAGATGCTTTAATGACACCTTGGACATTACCTCCGCGATCTCTTCCAGGGTTCCGGTTCCGCCGGGAAAAGCAATAAACGCATCGCCCAGTTCGATCATTTTCGTCTTGCGCTCTGTCATATCCTTTGTGATGATCAGCTCTGTGATGGCATCATATTGAAGTTCCGCATCAATGAAAAACTGCGGCTCCACGCCGATGACTTCTCCTCCTGCCTGCAGTACACTCTCCGCCAGTTCCCCCATAAGTCCGGATTTCGAGCCACCGTATACCAGTCTGTGCCCGCTCTCACCGATCCAGGTACCAAGCTTACGCACCTCTGCCTTAAGCATCGGATCCTTTCCTTCATTCGCTCCCAGATATACCGTAATATTCATAGTTTCCCTCCTGCCAGGTTTTGGAACCTTCCCTTTTTGAATTTCGATCCGCAATCCGTCAAAAGCATTATACACCAAGCTCCGCTTCTGTTGTATAATAAACCCAAACAGATAGATAAGATAGTGATAGGAAGGAAACCCTTTGAAAATTATCGACTCACATATTCATTTAGTACAATACATCGCCGGAACCGGCTCAAGAGGAGAAATGCGATCCTGCGGCGGCGGTCGCGGCAGATACTCAGATGGATCCATCTGCCAGCTCATTCCCCCTGAATGGAATACCGATCAGGTAACGCCCGAACGCGTTCTGTCGATCATGGATGAACATGATGTCGAAAAAGCGATCCTGTTGCAGGGCGGTTTTCTGGGATTTCAAAATCTCTACAGCTATGAAGCACAGCAAAAATACCCCTCCTGTTTTCTCGCCGCAGCGGCTTACGATCCCTACAGCTATAACCGGGACGCTATTGTTCATCATTTATTTGAAGAATGCAATATCAAAGTGGTGAAATTTGAAGTAAGTACCGGATCCGGTCTCATGGCAAACCACCCGGTATTCCCCCTGGATAACGATATCATGGAGCGGGAGGCTTCTTTTGCCGATGAGCACGGACTGATCTTCGTAATCGATATCGGAAAGCTCGGAAGCCCCAGCAGCCAGGTTCCCGCACTTAAGGCGCTGATCCTTTATCATCCGAACATGAAATTCGTCGTCTGCCATCTCCTGGCACCCAAGCAGAGCGAACTGGATAAAATGCAGCAGGGGCTGGAAGCATTGCATTTACCGAATGTATGGTTCGACCTGGCATCCTTGCAGAACAATGTAGGTCCGGATGAACCTCCTTTTCCGGTTTCCCGACAGTTTCTTCGTTGTGCGGTGGAAACGGTAGGTGCTGACCGGCTGCTGTTCGGTACGGATACCCCCTCTAATCTGTGTAAATTCCGTTACCGGGATATGGTTGACACGGTTGCCGGATTTTCTTATTTATCAGAAGAGCAAAAACAGGCGATCCTGCATGATAATGCAGATTTTGTCTTCTGGTCACATTCCTAATTTTCATTCGAGGAGTTTCTATGAATACTGCTTTACGTAAAGATGCCGATACGATCATAACTTCCAGTCTGAAAGCGGTGCTGCCCGATGCAGCCGTCCGCCGTGCACTGGAGTCTGAGTCCTTCCACCCCTTGGATGGGAGGCTTCTCTTAGTGGCTGTCGGAAAGGCAGCCTGGCAGATGGCACATACAGCTGTCGCCACACTGGGGCATGTAGATGAGGGCATTGTAATCACAAAATACGGGCATATCCGCGGTACAATTCCCGGCGTCACCTGTTACGAGGCCGGTCATCCGGTTCCGGATGCGAGCAGTTTCGCTGTCACAGAAAAAGTGCTGGCAATGGTGCAGAATCTCACTGACAAAGACACGGTTCTGTTTCTCCTCTCCGGCGGCGGAAGTGCTTTGTTTGAGAAACCGTTGATCTCCGGCGCCAAGCTGCAGGAGATCACGAACCATCTGCTCGCCGGTGGCGCAGATATTGTCGAGATGAATACGATCCGCAAAAGGCTCTCCGCCGTCAAAGGCGGACGCTTTGCCCTTGCCTGTGCTCCGGCGAAAATATTCAGTATCGTGCTCAGCGATATCCTGGGCGATCCCCTGGATATGATTGCCAGCGGTCCTGCGGTGCCGGACAGTTCCACCTGTGAGCAGGCTGCCGCCATCGCCCGAAAATACCATCTTCCCCTGTCGGAGGAGGCGAAAGTCTGCCTGGCGCAGGAGACTCCGAAAAAATTAGACAATGTCACTACCCGGATCACCGGCAGTGTCAGAGAGCTGACCAGGGCTGCTGCCGATGCCTGCCGGACGTTAGGCTATACTCCCATTCTTCTGACCGATCGTCTCTGTTGCGAAGCGAAAGAAGCCGGAAGCTTTCTCGGTTCCATCGCCCGCACACATGCCGGGCAGGGACAGAAGCTTGCCTTTATCGCCGGGGGTGAGACTATCGTTCATCTCACCGGCAGCGGATCGGGCGGTCGTAACCAGGAGCTCGCCCTGGCGGCGGCACCGGAACTATCCGGACTGTCAGACTGCTGTGTATTTTCCATAGGAAGCGATGGCACGGACGGACCCACTGATGCCGCAGGAGGCTATTCGGACGGTGATACCTGTGCCTCTCTCGCTGCTCACGGTCTGGATGTCTTTACTGTTTTGCAGAATAATAATGCCTACCCCGCACTGAAAGCGGTCGACGGGCTCATCATCACGGGAGCTACCGGCACCAATGTGAATGACGTATCTGTTGCGTTAATTCAAGCATAACACGACTGCTGTCTGGATTCTGCTTTTACGTAAGCAATAAATTCTTCTGCCACATGTGACAGGGTATGGTTTTTGTTCCAGATCAGGGCATATGCTGCGTAGGCATCCGGATGCTCCACTTTCCGCACACAGACATCCTTGTCCCGGATCAGAGAAGAGATCGATGCCGGGTAGATGGAAATACCCACTCTGTGAAGACTCAGTTCATAGGCATTCATCATATGCGCGATGCGTCCCCGGATCACCGGTGCCTGCCCTGTTCCCTCGAACCATTTATCGATCTCTCCCTTACGGGACTCTCTGGAGGGGATCAGCAGGTCGTAGGGCAACAGCTCCGCAGGCTTCACCGGATCGTTTTCCTCCGCATACAGCGGATGCCCTTTCGGGATCACCGCCACCCAGGGCTCCTCGTAGACCGGCAGTACCTCGAATTCCTCTGTATTATAAGGCGCCGTGATCATGGCGATCTCACACAATCCCTTCGTCACACGATTATTCACATCATCCGTATTTCCATTCCACAGATTATATTGCACATGAGGGTGCTTCTGCCTGAATCCCGCGATCCATTCCGCAAAAAGCCTGGGACCGCACCCTTCTACCGACGCGATATATAACGTTCCCTGCAATCCTTCTTTCCGCTCTCTTACATCCTCTTCCGACCGGTTCACCAGATCCAGGATCTGATTCGCATATTGCAGGAAAAGTTCCCCCTCCTCCGTCAGGGTCACCTTATGAGGCGTCCGCAGGAATAATGTCGTCCCCAGCTCTGCCTCCAGATCCTGAATCTGACGGCTTAAGGGCGGCTGCGCGATCGCCAGCTGCTCTGCGGCTTTCGTGAAGCTTTTCTCCTCCGCTACTGCCTTGAAATATCGAATATGACGTAGTTCCATACTTTTTTGCTCCTTCATCCCCGATTTTCTTGCTATACCTTTTAGGTATTATAATGCTTCTATTATATGTATTTCACATTATAAACGCAATATGGTAAATTATAATCATCAAAAGGAAGTCAGGCCTGACCCCTTAAGCATAGCAACAAGGTTAACAGTTCATTTGTCTTGGAAAGGTTAAGGGTGAATATTATGAAGAAGATTATGGAAAAAGTTACTGAATTTTTTGACGAATATTACAAGAGCTTCGCTGAGAAGTTCTAATCGGAGTGTGTCTCCCACACTTACATACACAGAGGAAAACAGCAGATCTGGCGGGATCTACAATCTGAAAGCTCCTGATAAAAATCAGGAGCTTTACTACATCTTTTGTAAGGTTCCTTGTTTTTCAGCTCTATAGCCTATTCGGGAGAGTGAACCGACTCTCATTTGGAAACTCCAACCGTGAACCGAACGACCACGATCTTCTTTGTTCAATTAAATTGTAATAGAGGATTTTTCGCATTACGTAATTTGAATCACTGAAAAAAGAGAAATCTTCACATTATGAAGACTAATGAAAATTAAATCCTCAAACCCTTGATTTTCAAGGATTTGAGGAATGCTGGTGGCCGGACTTGAACCGGCACGGAGTTGCCCCCGAGGGATTTTAAGTCCCTTGCGTCTGCCTATTCCGCCACACCAGCGGACGCATGCGAATCGCGCGTTCGAAAACTTCGTTTTCTCATCACGGCGTATCCGCCTATACCGGAATGCATAACAAACACTTTGTAAGCAAGCTTCCAAGATGCTTGTTACACATTCCGGTGCACGCGCTCACTGCAACGTGCGAATGGATGGAGGTGGATTCGAACCACCGAAGCAATTTGCAGCAGATTTACAGTCT
>CAVJMX010000111.1:0-7861 GCA_963650795.1 Bacteroidales bacterium H4 | reverse complement strand
AATTCTGTGATATAATGGACATGGCATAAATCTCCTTTTTTGTATATGGTTTCTTGTCAATTCCATTATACCAAATTGAAGCGTTTATGCCTTTTTTATTGGCTGAAATATTGAATTTTCAAGGTTCAGCACACCTTATCGGTGTGGGAAGTTTGAGTTACTAATATTTACGTTACAAGGAGAAAACAAAATGGCAACAAATTCTTACAACAATGGCGGTTATGGTCAGAGATCAACAGGAAACGGGAGAAGAACCGCCGGTAATGGGCAGAGACCTGCGGGACAAAGATCAGCGGGATCAAGACCAACAGGATCAAGACCTGCGGGACAAAGATCAGCCGGCAGCAGTTCAAGAAGAGGAACTTCGAGAAGACGTACCGCCAAGAAGAAAAGAAAGGTTATCATTTTTGCTGTTGAAATCCTGGTAATCCTGATTATGATAGCAGTACTGTATCTGGTAATGACTCATACAAATAACGAGGGACCGAAATTCACCGTATTGGAGACCGAGGAACTCCGGATTCCTGAAGAGGTACAGCAGGACGAGACCATGAAGGGCTATATGAACATCGCCTTGTTCGGTGTGGACGCGACCAAGGAAAGTCAGCTGTATAAGGGCAGCCGAAGCGATAGTATTATGATCGCCAGCATCAATATGGATACCGGTGATATCAAACTGGTCAGCGTATATCGTGATACCTACCTGAATATCGGTACCGATTCTTATCAGAAATGTAACGCTGCTTACTCCTACGGTGGAGCAGAGCAGGCAGTTAAGATGCTGAATATGAACCTGGATATGGATATTACGAACTTTGTAACCGTCGGCTACAAGGGACTGAGCGAGGTGATCGATGGTCTGGGTGGTGTCTATATTGATGTAGACTCTGAGGAAATCAAGCATATCAATAACTATCAGATTGGTATTGCAGAGGTTCTGAAGTGTGATTATACACCGGTAACGGAGACCGGTATGCAGCTGCTGAACGGACTGCAAGCTACCGCTTACTGTCGTATCCGTTATACCTCAGGTAACGATTTCAAACGTGCTGCCCGTCAGCGTGAGGTCATCCAGGCCATTGAGGATCAGGCAAAGAAAGCAGATTATGCAACCCTTTCCAAGGTGTTCAACAATGCTATCGGAGATATCTATACCAGCCTGGATTCTAAGGATATCCTGGATCTGTTAAGCAATATTGCAAATTACCGTATTGTGGATGAGGGAGGCTTCCCCGAGGAGAACATGCGTAATACCGGCAACATCGGTGCCAAGGGAAGCTGTGTTATCCCCATTGACCTGGAGAGCAACGTAGTATGGCTCCATCAGTTCCTGTTTGATGATGCAAACTATACCGTCACCGACAGCGTAAAGGAATACAGCAGAAAGATTGAGTCCGATACGTCACCGTATCTGAGCAAATAAGAGAACAAGAATACAAGGGAGTCTGCCGGAAACTACGGGGACTCCCTTCTGTGTTAGAAAAAACTTGTGTAACAGACGGTGATAAAGTATAATAAACCAGAGATTGGAAAGTTAGGAGCGCTCTGTCATGGAGATTGATGTGATCATTCCTCTGTATAAACCGGGAAAAGAATTATTTACATTACTGGATAAGCTTGGCAGTCAGAGCGTGCCGGTACATCAGGTGATCCTCCTGAATACGGAGGAAAAATATTTTGAACAGCTGATCTACGGAACCAGATTTTTGGAAACTTATCAGAATATCAAAGTATATCACGTATCCAAGCGAGAGTTTGATCATGGCGGAACCAGACGGCTGGGCGTGAAAAAATCTTCTGCCGATATCTTTGTCATGATGACGCAGGATGCTATGCCGGTGGATGACAGGCTGATTGAGAATCTGATAGCACCTCTGCAGGGCAGTACGGCGGTATCTTACGCAAGACAGCTGCCGAGGACGGATTCCACCCCGGTGGAGAGCTATACCAGAGAATTCAATTATCCGGCACAGTCCCAAATCAAATCCGCAGAGGATCTGAAGACATTGGGGATCAAGACTTTTTTCTGCTCCAATGTGTGTGCGGCATATCGCCGGGACATTTATGAGGAACTGGGTGGATTTGTCAGACATACGATATTTAATGAAGATATGATCTACGCGGCGAAAGCAGTGGAAGCCGGTTACTCGATCGCTTATGCGGCGGATGCGAAAGTGGTGCATTCCCATAATTATACGAACGGACAGCAGTTCCACAGGAATTTCGACCTGGGAGTATCCCAGGCAGAGCACCCGGAGGTGTTCGCAGCGTATCCTTCGGAATCCGAGGGGAAGCGAATGGTGAAAGATGTGACTGCATATCTGCGGGCACAGCATATGACCGTAAAATTGCCCCATTTTTATATACAATGTGCCTGTAAATATGCAGGTTATTTATTAGGTAAGAACTACCGCAGGCTCCCGAAGAAATGGGTTCTTGCTTTTACTTCCAACAAAGAATACTGGAAACAGAACAGAAAGGATGTATGACTATGTGTGGTATCGTAGGATATATTGGAACTGAACAGGCGGCACCGATCATTTTAGACGGTCTGTCCAAACTGGAATACCGTGGATATGATTCCGCAGGTATGGCTATTTTTGACGGTGAGAAGATCAACACCAAAAAGGCGGTGGGAAGACTGAAGGTTCTGGAGAATCTGACCCACGGCGGCGAGAACATGAAGGGAACTTCCGGTATCGGACACACCCGTTGGGCAACCCACGGTGCTCCCAGTGATATCAATTCCCATCCACATATGAATAATGCGGGAACCATCGCCGTAGTACACAACGGAATTATCGAGAATTATATTCCTCTGAAGAAAAAGATGCAGGATAAGGGCTACCAGTTCGTATCCGAGACCGATACCGAGGTACTGGCACACCTGTTAGATTACTATTATAAGGGAAATCCCCTGGAAGCCATCACTAAGGTGCTGCATCGTGTGGAGGGTTCTTATGCACTGGGAATCATGTTCGCAGACCAGCCAGATAAGATCTTCGCAGCCCGCAAGGACAGTCCTCTGATCGTCGGCAAGAGCGAAAACGGCAGCTTCATCGCTTCCGACGTTCCCGCTATTTTGAAATATACCAGAACCGTATATTATGTAGACAATCAGGAAGTCGTGGAATTACAGCAGGATAGTCTTCGTTTCTTCTCCGTGGATGAGGAAGAGATCGAGAAGCAGCCGGTCACCATCGACTGGGATGCCAATGCAGCAGAAAAGGCTGGTTATGAGCATTTCATGCTGAAGGAGATCTACGAGCAGCCTAAGACCATCAACGATACTATTTCTCCGAGAATCAAGGAAAATGATATCGTCATCGATGAGTTGAATATGAGTGATGAGGAAATCAAGGAGATCACCAAGATCCATATTGTTGCCTGTGGTTCCGCTTATCATACCGGTGTTACCGCAAAATATGTGATCGAGGGACTGGCAAGAATCCCGGTGGAAGTAGATGTGGCAAGCGAATTCCGTTATCGTAATCCGATCCTGCAGAAGGGTAATATGGTCATTGTTATCAGCCAGTCCGGTGAGACGGCAGATACCCTGGCAGCTCTGAGAGAATCCAAGGAAAAGGGTTTCAAGGTACTGGGCATCGTCAATGTGGTCGGCAGTTCCATTGCCAGAGAGGCTGACAGCGTTATGTATACCTGGGCAGGACCCGAGATCGCTGTTGCTACCACCAAGGCTTACAGCGCACAGCTGACCGCACTTTACATGCTGGCTATGAAATTCGCCAAGGTACGCGGCACCGTAGATCAGGAACAGTTCCAGAATATGCTGACCGATTTAAGATGTCTGCCGGATCAGATCGAACTGCTGTTGGGACAGAAGGAGAAGATCCAGCATTTTGCCAACCGTTATGTGGGAGCAAGAGATATCTTCTTCATCGGACGTGGTATTGACTATGCAATTTCCCTGGAGGGCTCCCTGAAGTTAAAAGAGATTTCCTATATTCATTCCGAGGCATATGCCGCCGGAGAACTGAAGCACGGCACCATTTCCCTGATCGAGGATGGTACCCTGGTAGTGGCTCTTGCCACCCAGCCGGATCTGTTCCAGAAGACCATCAGCAATATGGTAGAAGTAAAGGCGAGAGGCGCTTTTGTTATGGCAGTTACCATTGAGGGCAACAAAGCGATCGAGAAGGCAGCGGATTATGTAGTATACATTCCCGAGACGAATCCGTACTTCACCAACTCCCTGGCAATCATCCCTTTGCAGCTGTTTGCATACTATGTGGCAGTGGGACGCGGCTGCGATGTAGATAAGCCAAGGAACCTGGCAAAGTCTGTTACGGTTGAGTGATTTTATGATAAGAAAATACATCCCGGAGAAGCGAAAACTTCTCCGGGATTTTTTCATGATTCATAATTGCTTCAGAAAGTTATCACAATTCGGTCACAATTGATGGTTATACTGTGTTCATAAGGTGAGAGGAAGAAATGGAAATAGAAATGGTAAAAAGAGGTTCTCACTCGTAAGTAAGATAGGAGGAAGCATTATGTACGAGAATGATAATTTTTCCGGTTACGGAACCGGCAATGAAAATACAACCGGTACATTCAGCGGAGCAGATCTGAATGAGACAAGAACAGAAAACAGTTATGGCTATGAAAATCAGAGCAGCACGCAGAGTGCTGCGGGAAGTGCCAACGGTTACACCACTTATCAGATGGGCGGAACCACCGGCAGCAACAATACAGAGCCTAAGAAAGACAAAAAGCGTGGCGGTTATTTCCGGAAGGCAATGGTAAGCGTAAGCCTGGGATTGTTCTTCGGACTGTTTGCCGGCGTCGGCTTCTATGCTGTACAGCAGGGAACCGGAATGCTCAAGACCGGTACAGACACCGCAGTGGTAGATGAGATCGCCTCCGAGACAACCACAGAGAGTACCGAGAACAGCACACAGTTAGCAACCAGCGTTACTTATGTGGAGTCCGATATTTCCAACGTGGTAGAGAAAGTAATGCCTGCCATGGTATCCATTGTGAATAATTACACTGAGACAGCCAATGTCTTCGGACAGCAATATACACAGGATGAAGCAGCCAGCGGCTCCGGTATCATCGTAGGCAAGACCGATGAAGAACTGCTGATTGTATCCAACAATCATGTAGTGGAAAATGCCGACACCCTGACCGTTACCTTTATCGATGGCAACGAAGCACAGGCACAGATCAAAGGCCTGGATTCCGACATGGATCTGGCAGTGATCGCCGTATCTTTAAGCGATCTGAGCGATGACACCAAGGATGCCATTACCGTAGCTACTCTTGGCAACAGCGACGAACTGAAGCTTGGTGAGCCGGTAATCGCCATCGGCAATGCCCTTGGCTATGGTCAGTCCGTGACTAACGGTATCGTAAGTGCCCTGAATCGTGAGATCACTCTGGAGAACGGTTCTACCGGTACTTTCATTCAGACGAACGCAGCCATCAACCCCGGTAACTCCGGTGGTGCTCTGCTTAACATGAATGGTGAGGTCATCGGTATCAACTCCAACAAGATCGGTGGTACTACCGTAGAAGGTATGGGTTATGCAATTCCTATTACTTCCGCAAGTCCTATCATTGCAGATCTGATGGAGCGCCAGACCAGAACCAAAGTGGCAGAGGATGAAGTTGGTTATATCGGTATCTCCCTGCAGGAAGTAACTTCCCAGATCTCTCAGATGTACAACATGCCGGAAGGTATCTATGTAGTATCTGTAGAGGAAGGCAGTGCAGCAGCCAATGCCGGCATTATGAAAGGTGATATCATTACCAAATTTGACGGCAGCAGCATCTCTTCCTACTCCGATCTGCAGAAAACCTTACAGTATTATGCAGCCGGTGATTCTGCAACCGTAACGGTACAGAGACCTCAGAACGGTGAGTATGTATCCGTAGAGTTGAACCTGACACTGGGCAGCAGACCTGCAAGTCAGAAATAAATTTGAAACCCTAAAATTTGGAATATGCCCCGGGTGAACCGTTTGGTTCCCCCGGGGTTTTTGTTTAGAAAAACTTCACTTGTACCCCACAGTTGGATTGGGTATAATGAGCGTAGGCATGAGAGGTGACTGGATCGGGAATTACACAATCTGGCTGCTTGCAGACGGGATTGTGTAAGGCACGAGACAGGTAGGGCGAAGCCCGGACATCGAGGGAACACGAAGTATTGCCGAGATGCACTGTGTATGAGAAGTGACTGTGTATATAGAAGAGGAGAATAACATGACAGATAATTACAATGATGATTATAGAGAAGTGATTCCTGAGGAAGAAAAAACAGAGACTCATGTGAGTGAAAATCAGGATAACGAAAAAAATAACGAGAACACGCAGGTGGCGGATACTACAAAAGAAAATACAACCGAAAATAAGACAGAGGACAAAAAAGACAGCAGCGAATACGAGGATGTCTGCTTCATCTGCCGCAGACCGGAGAGCAAAGCAGGCAGAATGTTTAAACTGCCGAACCACATCTGCATCTGCGATGACTGCATGCACAAGACCATGGATACCGTGAGCCAGTTTGATTATCAGGGAATGCTGAACAATCCTAACGATCTCAATCAGTTTAACGGGCAGAACGGCTTCCCCAACATCAGCTTTGTGAACCTGGCGGATCTCCAGGGAGACGGAGGTATCCCCAACAAGCAGAAGCTTAAGAAGAAAAAGAAAGCGGAAGGTCCTAAGCCGGTATTTAACATCAAGGATATTCCGGCGCCCCATAAGATCAAGGCAAGCCTGGATGAGTATGTGGTAGGACAGGAGAAAGCCAAGAAGGTCATCTCCGTAGCCGTATACAATCATTATAAGAGAGTGGCAACCGACACCATGGATGAAATCGAGATCGAAAAGTCCAACATCCTTATGATCGGACCTACCGGTTCCGGTAAGACCTACCTGGTGAAAACACTGGCAAGACTGCTGGATGTGCCTCTGGCGATCGCCGATGCTACCTCCCTGACCGAGGCAGGATATATCGGTGACGATATCGAGAGCGTGGTATCCAAACTGCTGGCAGCTGCCGGTAACGATGTGGAGAAAGCGGAAAAAGGAATCATCTTCATCGATGAGATCGATAAGATCGCCAAGAAGAAAAATACCAACTCCCGGGATGTCAGCGGAGAAAGCGTACAGCAGGGTATGCTTAAGCTTTTGGAAGGTGCGGAAGTGGAGGTGCCGGTGGGTGCCAACAGTAAAAATGCCATGGTGCCCCTGGCTACCGTGAATACCCGCAATATCCTGTTCATCTGCGGCGGCGCATTCCCGGATCTGGACGAGATCATCAAGGAGCGCCTGACCAAGACCGCATCCATCGGTTTCAACTCCGAACTGAAGGATAAATACGATAAGGACACCGACCTTTTGTCCAAGGTGACTGTGGAAGATATCCGTAAATTCGGTATGATCCCGGAGTTCATCGGACGACTGCCCATTATTTGTACCCTGCAGGGACTGTCGAAGGATATGTTAGTGAAGATCCTGAAAGAGCCGAAGAACGCGATCCTGAAGCAGTACCAGAAACTGTTGGAGCTGGATGAGGTGAAACTGGAGTTCACGGACGATGCCCTGGATGCCATCGCCGAGAAGGCGATGAAACGAGATACCGGTGCCAGAGCCCTGCGCTCCATCATCGAGGAATTCATGCTGGATATTATGTACGAGATCCCGAAGGATGATAATATCGGAAGAGTCACCATTACCCGAGAATACATCGAAGGAACCGGCGGTCCCATTATCGATATCCGCAGTAATGAGATTCTGGAACCTGTGGAGAATTTGAAGCAGATTCCGGTGGAAGAGAAATAGAAAGTTAGTGAAATACCCACGAACGCTCACGGCGAACAGAACATCACGC
>CAVJMX010000110.1:0-7890 GCA_963650795.1 Bacteroidales bacterium H4 | reverse complement strand
GCGGTCCTCCCCATTGTCATGAATACTGGTTTTTCCGACATCCCGGATTATTCAAATTCAATCGTTCCGGGCGGCTTACTGGTAATATCATACATTACCCTGTTCACATGGCTCACCTCATTGATGATCCTGCTGGTTACCTTCTGCAGTACCTCATAAGGAATCTGTGCACTCTCGGCGGTCATGAAATCAATGGTCTTCACGGCCCTCAGTGCAATGGCGTAATCATAGGTTCTCTCATCCCCCATAACACCTACGGATCTCATGTTGGTCAGTGCTGCAAAATACTGGTTGATCTCGCGGTCGAGACCTGCGTTGGCAATCTCCTCGCGGTAGATGGCATCTGCATCCTGTACGATCTTGACCTTTTCGGCAGTTACTTCGCCGATGATACGGATGCCAAGTCCGGGACCGGGGAACGGCTGACGGAATACCAGATGCTCAGGAATGCCAAGCTCCAGTCCTACCTTACGAACCTCATCCTTGAACAGGTTACGCAGCGGCTCAATGATCTCCTTGAAATCTACATAGTCGGGCAGACCGCCTACGTTGTGGTGGGACTTGATTACTGCGGATTCACCGCCCAGTCCGCTCTCTACCACGTCGGGATAGATGGTTCCCTGTACCAGGAAATCCACGGCTCCGATCTTCTTCGCCTCTTCCTCAAAGACACGGATGAACTCTTCGCCGATAATCTTTCTCTTATGCTCCGGCTCGGATACTCCTGCCAGTTTGCTGTAGAAGCGCTCCTGCGCATTCACACGGATAAAGTGCAGGTCGTAATTGCCATTGGGACCGAAGACTGCTTCTACCTCATCGCCCTCGTTCTTACGAAGCAGACCGTGATCTACGAAGACACAGGTCAACTGCTCGCCGACTGCCTTGGATAACAGTACTGCTGCCACGGAGGAATCCACGCCACCGGACAATGCGCACAGAACTTTACCATTACCAACTTTCTCGCGAATCGCCTTGATGGATTCTTCCACGAAGGAATCCATCTTCCAGTCGCCGCAGCATCCGCAGATGTTACGCACGAAATTATACAGCATCTTGGAGCCTTCCACGGTATGAAGCACTTCCGGGTGGAACTGGATTGCGTACAGTCCGCGCTCTACACACTCTGCTGCTGCCACAGGGCAGTTCGCGGTGGTAGCAACGGCACGGAAGCCGGGAGCCAGCTTGGAAATGTAGTCAAAATGGCTCATCCAGCAGATCGTATTCTCAGATACATCGGAAAACAGCTTGGAACTGCGGTCTACCTTCACCTCAGTCTTGCCGTATTCCCGAACGGCTGCACGTTCTACCTTACCACCCAGCACATGTGTCATCAGCTGTGCACCGTAGCAGAGTCCCAACACGGGAACTCCTAAGTTAAACAGATCCTCGGAGCAGGTAGCTGCACCGGGTTCATAGCAGCTTGCGGGGCCGCCGGTCAGGATGATTCCCTTGGGATTCATCGCTTTTATCTTATTCAAGTCTGTCTTGTAAGAGTAGATTTCGCAATATACATTGCATTCTCTGACTCTTCTGGCGACCAGCTGATTGTACTGTCCGCCAAAATCAATGACAACTACCAGTTCTTTTTCCATGGTTGTCCTCCAGTATATTTTTCTGCTATCTATTATAGGGTATGGTGCTGGGGAAGTCAAACCCTACTGCACCAGTTCTTCCAATTTTCCGAAGGTATAACCCATTTCTTCCCATTTTGTGAGAAGTTCATCCAGGATCTCCCCGTTGGTCTTCGAGGTGTTATGTAACAGCACCACTGCTCCGGGGTGGATCCTTCCAGTCAATTTTGAAAAAGCTTCCTCGTGGCTGGGTTGGGCATCCACGTTCCAGTCCACGTAAGCCAGACTCCAGAAAAAAGTGGCATATCCAAGATTCTTTGCCATCTGCAAATTGGTCTCACTGTATTTGCCCTGGGGCGGACGGTAGTACATTGCCATCTCCGTGCCGGTGGTCTCCTGAAAAAGTGTTCTCACATCGTCCATCTCTTTCTGAAAGGTTGCCGGATCTGAGATTTTTGACATGTCATAGTGATGGTAGGTATGGTTTCCCACCGTGTGTCCTTCCTCCACCATGCGCTTCACCATCTCCGGTGCCGACTCCAGAAAATGTCCCACCACGAAAAAAGTAGCCGGCGCGTCATGTTTTTTCAGCGCATCCAGTATGTTGCCTGTATTACCGTTTTCGTAGCCACAGTCAAACGTGAGATAGATCTTTTTCTCCCCGGCGTCTCCCACATAATAAGCATTGTATTCCTTCAATTTGTCTGCAGAAGCCGTGCCGCTTGGCTGCGTTCCCTCCGCCCCGAATCCCAGTCCCCAGTTCTCCGCGGAGAGTAGTGACGTCCCCGTCGTCGCCTGTGTCTTGATTTCCCGCTGCATGCGCAGTCCGTATGCAATGGCGCCGATACTTCTTCCGAGGAAAAACATTGCTAACAAAAATACGCCCAACATCAGACCGTTCTTATAATGTTTCTTCACCACTGTTTTCGCATCTTTTCCGAATTCCCATGCTTTTTTGAAAATAGGCTGTTCCCACATCGTACGATTCCTTACCGGTATTTCTACCCGTCTCTTCCCTAATATTCATAGTATTTTATGTGACACAGCTTTTCCCTTATGTCACGGATCTGCCCGCCGCCATAAAATCACAGAGACACGTTACCGCACATATTTTATAAAAAGAATTCTTCGGAGCATCACCCATGGACTGCAAGGAAATGATCCTGTCAGAGGACACTTATGACATTATCACGGATTTTTCCGCCTCAGAATTTCTACAGGACGGAATCGACTGTTATGAAAATATCGGAGAGGAATTTCTGATCCTGTATCTGAGCAGGCTGAGCATCCGCAATCCCGAGGTTGATTTTTTCCCCTACCATAATATGCCGAAGCTCTACGGTCTCATGCAGCTGTCTCCCACCGATGAAGCTTCCCCCGGTGCCGCCCCTTTTGATCCGGCAAATCTGATTGCCAGTGGGATAATGCAGGTACAGCGTCCACCGTTAAATCTCACAGGACAGGGGGTGATCCTCTGTTTTATCGATACCGGCATAGACTATCGGAACCCTGCCTTTTTGGACGAAAATGGGAACAGCCGCATTCTGGCCATCTGGGATCAGACCGTCCAGACCGGCACGCCTCCGAAAGGATTAAAATATGGATCCGAATATCGCAGAGAAGAAATCAACCGGGCGTTGCACTCCGAGGATCCCTATTCCATCGTTCCCTCCCGGGACGAGAACGGTCACGGCAGTGTCCTCGCCGGAGTTGCTGCGGGCAGTGTGTTCAGACAAGGCAGTCCCTATATTGGAGCCGCCCCGAATGCCGACATTGTTGTTGTGAAGCTCAAGGAATGCAAGCAGTACCTGCGCAGCTTCTATCTGGTGCCGGAAAATGTCCCTGCCTATCAGGAAAACGACATTATGCTTGGCATCAAATATGCGGAATCCTTCGTACGCCTCTTCGAGCGTCCGGTGGTCATTTGTCTGGGATTGGGCACGAACCAGGGGGACCACGCAGGAAGCTCCGCTCTGTCCCGGTATCTGTCTTCTCTCGCTGTCCGCAGGAGTCGTGCCGCCATTGTCTGCGGTGGAAACGAAGGAAATGCTTCTCACCATTACCACGGGGTGTTGAGCAGCCAGCCCCCGGAGGAAACCGCCCGGGATGTAGAAATTCGAGTCAGTGAAGGATGTCAGGGCTTCTGGTTGGAAATCTGGGGAACTCTGCCGGATGCATTTAATGTGAGTGTACGCACACCCGGTGGAGAAAATATACCAGAGCTCCGGATTAGTCTTCAGCAGAGTGTTACCTATTCTTTCATCTACGAAAAAAGCAGAGTCACCATCGACTCTGCTCTCGTAGAAGAAAATTCCGGAGAGGAATTGATTCTTTTCCGTGTGCAGGATCCAACCCCCGGCATCTGGACATTCCGTGTTACTGGCACCGGCACTCTGTATAACGGCAATTTTCACATGTGGCTGCCCATTACGGAATTTTTAAGTGCACCGGTCTATTTTCTCAATCCGGACCCTGATATGACTTTGACGGAGCCCTCTATGACCCCGGAGGTCATTAGCGTTTCCACATATAATGCAGAAAATAACAGTTTCTATGCAGAATCAGGACGCGGTTTCGGACGGACCGGTCAGATTCGACCGGATCTGGCTGCTCCCGGTGTCAATATCTCCACCATCAAAGGTCGGCGTACCGGAAGCAGTCTGGCTGCCGCTATTACCGCCGGGGCAGTTGCACAGTTTTTCCAATGGGCCGTCGTCGAAGGCAACAACCGCCTCGCTGAGAGCCGGGAAATCCGCAGTTATTTTATTCGCGGTGTTGTACGTACTCCCGGTCTTTCATATCCCAACAGAGAATGGGGCTACGGCAGGCTGAATCTGGAAGAGACCTTCAATGCCCTGTTACGCGTCTGACTGACTATATAATC
Source organism: Bacteroidales bacterium H4 (assembly GCA_963650795.1). Classification (GTDB taxonomy): domain Bacteria; phylum Bacillota; class Clostridia; order Lachnospirales; family Lachnospiraceae; genus Acetatifactor. The sequence goes on along the minus strand of CAVJMX010000110.1, from coordinate 3,435 downwards.
TCCTGCAGGGCATAGACCGGCTGCACGTTGCATACCCCGTTGATCTTCCGCACGCTGCGCTCCAGCTTTTCCAGTTCCTTGTCCGAGGTCACATCCGCTTTTACGAGGAAATCATATTCCCCCTCCACCTGATAGCAGGATGTAATCTCCGGCTGCTGCCGCATTCTCTCCATAAACCCGGCATGATATTTTTTATGCTGTACCGTTACTTCTAAGAATACTTCCATAAGCCACCTCTTTCCAAATAAAACGAGAAAAATAAAAAAGGAAAGACACCACACATGCGCTATCTTTCCTCTTTGAAAGTGATTGCATCATACCATACTTTATTTATACTTACAAGTCGTCTGATAAATCTTATTAGAATTTTAATACTTCGGGCAATACTTCCTGCCGATTTGTACGCTATCCGCCTATTTTGCATCCGTTTTGGAAAAAATCCGGGCATAGCCATAGGACAGCGGACGGTCCGTCATATCCGCAAAACGTAAGGGAAAACTCTCCTTTTCCTCCATGCGGTTCGGGCAGTCTCTCCTGCCACAGCCCAGACAAATTCCGGCGCATTTGGTGAAAACGTCCTTCGTCAGTTCCGCATAGAATACCACGCTTTTCTTCGGAATCATACAATACGCTTCGTTGCAGGCAACGGGCAACTTAAGTTCCCGCAAAAGTGTGGGCAGATTTTCCAGCCCGGGAGCCCCCTCCGCCCCCAGGAAATGCAGTCTTGCCACATGCAGATCCCTGTGGGCGGCAACCCATTCCGTATACGCCTGATAGCTTTTTAATAACAGTTCGCTGGACAGCACCTCGATCATATAGCTCTCTGTCAGCAGTTCGTCCTGCAGATAGTTTTCCTGCAGTTCATCGATGCCTTTTCCCAAAGTAATCCCTACAGCCAAAAAAGACCGTTCCCCTTCGGGAAAAGTCTCTTCACAATCTCTGTCCTGCCATCCCGCCTCTGTCTCCAGACAGGGCACCATCTGCTCCGCCAGTTGTTTCAGCATGGGATATTCTTCCGGATCATAATGATATTTTTTCATAACACCGTGCAGGAATTGTTCGTCCCTGCACAGTGCTGTAATTTCTGAAAATAATTGCTGCATGCGCTCACCTGTTGTTTAATTCTGTTTTACATGCAGGCATCTCACGGCATTGAGCACAGCCAGTACCATAACTCCTACGTCTGCGAAGATAGCAACCCACATGTTGGCGATACCCAGCGCACCCAGGATCAGGCAGATTGCTTTGACTGCCAGTGCAAATACGATGTTCTCGTAGACGATGCGCAGACACTTCCGGGAGATCCGCATTGCCAGCGCGATCTTGGCGGGATTGTCATCCATCAGAACCACATCTGCTGCCTCAATCGCCGCATCGGAGCCAAGCGCTCCCATGGCGATACCGATATCTGCTCGGGACAATACCGGTGCGTCGTTGATACCGTCGCCCACGAATGCCAGCTTTTCCTTCGTACCCTTTTCCTGTAACAGCTTCTCCAAACAGCTTACCTTGTCTGCGGGAAGCAGTTCGCTGTGTACCTCATCTAATTTTAACTCACCTGCCACATGTTCTGCAACTGTTTTGCTGTCGCCGGTCAGCATGACGCATTTCTTCACACCGGAATTCTTCAGGGAGGCAATCGCTTCCTTCGCACCGTCCTTAATCACATCGGAGATCAGGATATATCCGGCATATTTGCCATCCACTGCTACATGAACCACGGTGCCTACGCCGGTATTTTCTGTATAGGACAGGTTCAGGCTCTTCATCAGCTTCGCATTACCGGCTGCCACCTGCTTGCCGTTCACTTTCGCGGTAACACCGTGTCCGCTGATCTCTTCCACATCACTGACGTTGGAAGCCTCCAGTTCCTTGCCGTAAGCGGTCTTTAAGCTCTTGCTGATGGGATGGCTGGAATAGCTCTCCGCATAAGCAGCATATTCCAACAGCTCATCCGCTGTGAAATCCTTCGCAGGATAAATACCCGTTACATCAAATACACCTTTGGTCAGGGTACCGGTCTTATCAAATACCACATATTTGGTCTCAGACAGCGCTTCCAGATAGTTGGAACCTTTTACCAGAATACCGCAGGCACTTGCAGCTCCGATTCCACCGAAGAAAGACAGCGGAATGGAAATAACCAGTGCACAGGGGCAGCTGATAACCAGGAAAGTCAGAGCACGAATGATCCAGGTGCTCCAGGCTGCCGGATTGCCCATGATCAGGTTGATCACAGGAGGCAGAATTGCCAGTGCCAGGGCACTGTAGCAGACTGCCGGGGTATAATATCTTGCGAACTTCGTAATAAAGTTCTCGGATCTGGACTTTTTCATACTGGAGTTCTCTACCAGATCCAGGATCTTGGATACGGTGGATTCTCCGAATTCCTTGGTAGTGCGGATCTTAAGCAGACCGGTCAAATTCACGCAGCCGCTGATTACATCCTGATCCACCGTGATCTCTCTTGGAACACTCTCACCGGTCAGGGCACTGGTATTCAGGGTGGAAGTACCTTCCACTACCACACCGTCGATGGGAACCTTCTCACCGGGGCATACCACAATGATCGTTCCAATCTCCACATCGTCAGGATCTACCTGCTCTAAGCTGCCATCCTCTGCCTCAATGTTGGCATAATCCGGACGGATATCCATCAGAGCACTGATGTTGCGACGGCTCTTGCCCACGGCTACTGCCTGGAACAACTCACCGATCTGGTAGAACAGCATAACGGCTACGCCTTCGGAATATTCTCCCAGTCCCATGGCACCTACTGTAGCTACCGCCATCAGGAAGTTCTCATCAAACACTTCGCCGTGCATGATACCCAGAACCGCTTTTCTGAGAATATCATAGCCGATCACCGCATAAGGAATCAGGTACAGCAGTCCCAGCCAGATCCCTTCCAGCGGTACAAAATGCAAAATAATCAGTAATACTGCCGCTATTATAATGCGGACCAGTACTTTTTTCTGCTTCTTAGTCATAGCTTCCTCTTTTCTGAGAGCATCTTATAAATAGATCTCGCAGTCGTCCTCTACTCTCTTGCAGGCTTTTACTACATTCTCCATAACAGCCTTCTCATCGCTGCCGTCAGCAAATTCTACCTTCATCTTCTGGGTCATGAAGCTGACCGTTGCATCGGTAACACCCTCTACCTTCTTCGCTGCATCCTCCATCTTCAGAGCACATGCTGCACAATCTACTTCGATCTTGTAAGTTTTCTTCATGGTAATATCCTCCTCTTTCTCCATTAGCATTTTCATTTTAGATGCTAATGATTTGCATTTAGATTTAATATTCATTCATATGAACCACTGTTCATATGTTTATATTACCACAAGCCTTTAAAAAGTCAATAGTGTTTTAAAATCTTTTGTAAATGGAGAGTTAGTTAAGGAATGCTATCGAATCCCCGTAGCCCCTGGCAGG
>CAVJMX010000109.1:0-8061 GCA_963650795.1 Bacteroidales bacterium H4 | reverse complement strand
AAGTTTCGCCGAAAATAAAATGCGGTTTACACCTACCACAATGTGCCGTCTGACAGTATAAGGGACGATCATCTTCTTTCATCGCTTCTCGGATGATCAGTTCTGCTCCCTCACTGGGTACCGGAGTATTTTTATCCGGGAGTGCGTGTTCCGCTCCATGGAAGATCATACCATTTTTATCAAAATGCATCTTGTCAAAAATAGTCTCCAACTCACGATAACTTCTCTCCATAGAATCTGCATGCCTCTTATTCCCATAATGAGCTGCTACAAATCCCACATTTTCAAAGCGCGGGCTCAACAGTGCTTGCGTCACTGCGAACTGATCGTCTGCCTCGTTCTTTGCATCCGTATCTACAATAACCCGGATGATCTTTTCTTCCGGCACATCGAATTTGTAATTATGATATCTCATTGTTTTTCATCCTTATATTATTTACATCTCTCAAATCTATCCTGAAAACTTCTTAAATACATCTCTCTGTACTGGTTCAGTGTTTTGGCTCCCATATGCTCGCCCTCTGCCCATTCCGGATCCAGAACATCTGCCCACCAGTACTTCAATCCCTGTCCTGCATCACGGCGGTTCTCCCTGCTTTCCGGTACAGAAACGAATTCACCGGACTGTCCATTCAACTCCGGAATATCACTTTCCAGAATATATTGCCATTCGCCTACGGATTTTGGCATAAATCTGATTTTATACTGCCCGTTTCCACAATAAAAGCCATCGAATTTCTGACCCTGAACTACCATATAAAAAGGCGGTTTCCCATCCTTTACATCGGCTTCCTCCAATGTTGGTCCCGGAAATACAAATTCCAGCACTTCAAATACTTCTACCTGATCCTCCTTTGTGGTGTTGCGTTCAAAGGTACGATGCGGGCGATTCCATACACGTTCAAAGCGGCCACCAAGACTATCCCTTTCCGGATTTTCCGGATCTCCATCAAAGAGCCAGGTTACTGTAGGAGTATCTCCCATTTTAATCACGCCGCCCAGTTTTGTGGTAAAAAACTCTCCCAGTGCACCATGTCCTTTGATATGTTCCATTACAAAAGAATGATTTCCAAGATCTCCTTCCATGTTACCACCATTGAACCATCCGCGATAGGTGGAATTATCCTCGATCATCCACAGATCCGGATGTTCCCGTAGAATATACTCATAGGCATTTAATCCCCACTTTTTATTCGGTCCGGCGATATAGTTCACGCGGATCTTTTCCTTGATCTCAGGGGCATCGTGTAATGCCTGAGCAATATCCTCCAACAGTCCCCAGCCTAAGATATACAAGGGTCTGGGATCCTCTTTTTTTGCGCACTGAATAATCCATTCCGAAGCAGGCGTGCTTTGGGAATATCCCTCATAAGGCGCAATATCAATAGCTCCCTGTTTGGTAATGGATCTCAGATAGTCAGGTGTCGGATAATGTTCCGAATATTTTTTCAATTTGGGATAATCCTCTTCATAAGCATCTATCACGCGCAGAATATCACTGGTTCTGCCTGCTCCCCAGGCAGAAGATATCAGTCCTTCCGTATCAAATATATCAGAATATAGCAAATAGTGAACCATGGACTGGAAATCATCCGGATCACTTCCACCAATATCCGTTGTGACTATTACACGATATCTTGTACCATATAAGGCACCTTTCTGTAGTAAGCTCATAATCTTCTCCATTCTACTTTATAGATGCAAAACATCCTACCTATGGGAAATCCCATGAGGCAGGATATTTGCAAATCATTTCCGCGTCTTTAGGGGGAACGCATTGATAATTACTGATTGAGTTCGGATAAAATCTGTTCTATAATATCTCCTACAGTAGCAACATATTTTTCCATTGCAGCATCTACATCTCCACCTTCTACAACTACAGAAGAAATTGCCGCCATTTTTGCATCATACAATGTACCCGCTTCATTGGTATAGGTCTCTGAACTCGGGGACAGAGGAGCGTCCACACAATGCTCTGTGAAAAATTTGTTGCCGGATGCTGCCAGTTCTGAAGTATCATCAAATCCATTGGTCAAAGGTGCAATTACCAGTGCAGGATCAATATGATTTCTCTTCCAGAGAGTTGTAGGATCCTCCGGTGAAGGCTTCAGATGGAACTGTCCCTCTTCATAGCTGTAGGTTTTTTCCTTATCAGTACCGGCATTCAGAGTGAATTCCTCTGCCTTGGTAGACCAGTGCAGATCTTCTACTCCATAAGTCCACAAAGTCTGTACTTCTCCGCCATCCAGCATGGTGTCCAAAAGCGCATCAAAGATAGCCTGCTCACGATCGTTATTTCCATCTCCGTCATCAATAATACACCAGCCACCGGCTTCTCTGTTCAGATATCCGCCGATTGCTTCTACTTCCGCAATGGGAGGCAGTTGTACTAATTCGGAGTCCACATTATTCTTATTCAGATTATCTGTCAGATTCTGATACCAGGTACCTGCCCAGTAGGTAAACACTCCGGAAGAACCTGTCTGATCATTAGAGAACCACTTTTCTCTTGCAATCTTAGTAGATGCAGTAAAAGTCTCCGGATCAATAGCTCCATCCTGTGCGCCTTTCTGCAATCTTAGAAGAGCTGCTTTGGTAGCGTCTGTCTGGAATCCATCATACCATACGCCATCATCCCCCTGCAGAATAGCAGGATAAGCATCCTGCCAGAACTCCGGCAGATAGTTAATATAAGGAGCTTCACTTCCAAGATAACCTGCTGCAATGACTCCATAGGTATCTCCATTTACGCCGTTTCCATCCGGATCTCCATTGTGGAAAGCCATCAACATATTGTAATAATCGTCAAAGGTTTTAATATCATCTACATTAATTCCAACATTGTCTAACCACTGTTTTTTAATATAGGTTACGCATCCATTTCCATACTGCGGTGAGAAGCAGTATAAAGCTCCGTCCTTTGTCATCATGTTTTCATTAATTTTGGGTAATTCCATACGGCTCTGGAACTCCGCATTTTTATATGCATCTGACATATCCCACAGAATTCCCGTACCTGCATACTGTTTTACCAAATCAGCATTCATTAAGATTGCATCCGGATAATCTCCGCTGGCAAACAAACGTCCCACGCCATCGGTATATCCGGAATGATCTAACTGTTGAATCTCCAGTTTGATTGGATAACCCATTTTTTCGGATACTGCCTTTTCCCAGGCTTCGATAAACTGTTCCTGACCGGCTTCCTGTCTAATCACGGTACCGTTCACTACAATCTTAATCGTATCCAGCTTATAGTCTCCGCTTTCCTCCGTGCTTGTACCGGTTGCAGCTGCATCCGCAGATGATGTACCTTGGCTTTCGGTTGCTGCATCATTGCCGCAGGCTGCCAGAGACATTGTCATTATAGCTGCTAACAGCACTGCTAAGGTCTTTTTCTTCATTACTCTTTCCTCCCTTAAAGTTATCGATTACTATACACACGTTCATACCTGTGTCTCTCTTCTCATTTATCATAGCTCTGTTTATTTAATATGTCAACTATTTTATTTAATAATTAAATATTATTTACTCAATTATTAAATATTACTAATTGTAAGAATCCATTTTTGTGCATTTATCATATATTATAGACACCTGTCAAATCGTTTTGCGAAATCTCTGAGGTATATCTCCCTATACTGGTTAATCGTCTTCGCTCCTTCATGTTCTGCCTCTTTCCATTCCGGATCCAGTATATCTGCCCACCAGTGTTTGAGTCCCTGACCTGCATCCTGGCGGTTTTCTCTCTTCTGCAAAACAGATTCAAACTCTCCTCTCTGCCCATTGAGTTCTGGGATATCGCTTTCCAAAACATATTTCCACTTCGCAACCTTTTTCGGCATGAAACGTATTCGGTATTCTCCGTTGCCACAATAGTATCCGGGGAACTTCTGGTCTTCCACAACCATCCAGAAGAACGGAGTCATCTCCAGCTCTTCTACTGTCTTCTCCTGCATAGGTCCGGCAAAAATATATTCCATCACTTCAAATTCTTCCACTTTATCTTCCATCGTTGTGTTCCGATGATAGGTGCGGTGCGGGCGATTCCATACACGTTCAAATCTTCCACCGAGACTGTCATTTTCCGGAATCTCCGGCGTGCCGTTCAAAAGCCATGCAACCGTCGGTGTATCTCCCATTTTCACAACATGACGTAGTTTATCCGAGTCAAAATAGTCGCCCAGCGCCCCATGCCCTCTGGCATACAGTTCTACAAATTTATGATTCTCAATGTCGTCACTCTTATTTCCGCCGACAAACCACCCCATAAATGTGGAATTATCTTCTATCATCCATACATCCGGAAATTCCCTCAGAATATACTCATATGCATTTAACCCCCATTTTTTATTGGGTCCGCCAACATAATTGATCCGAATCTTATCTTTTATCTCTGGAGCGTCATGCAATGCCTGGGCAATGTCTTCCAAAAGCCCCCAGCCCAAAATATATAAAGGTCTGTCATCCTCCTTTAAAGCGCTCTGTATGATTAATTCAGATGCCGGGGTACTCTCTGCATATCCCTTGTAAGGAGCTACTTCGATCGCCCCTTGTTTTGTAATCGATCTAAGATATTCTGGGGTAGGATAGTTCTCCGAATATTTTTTCAACTTTGGATAATCTTTTTCATAGGCATCTATTACTTCCAGGATATCATCCGTTCTTCCTGCGCCCCATGCCGAGGAGATCAATCCTTCCGTATCAAACAAATCGGAATACAACAGATAATGCACCATAGACTGGTAGTCATCATAATCACTGCCTCCGATATCCGTTGTTATGATCACACGATATCTGGTTCCAAACAATGCTCCTTTATTCTGCAGGCTCATATGCACTCTCTTTCCGCATGTATTCATACATGCACATGTTTTTCTTTATTATATTTTTTCATAATGTCATTGTCAATTATTTTATTAAATTATTAAATGGAATTCAATTGACATTTATAATCTTAGGAAATGTAGTGCATGCGTCCGGAATTCAAGGATGCCATGGATCAGTATGAATCCTTCATGAATGAATATTGTGATGTCGGGGTCAAAAGCCCCCGACTTTGATGCCTACGGATTGTTCCGTGCTCCGCACTCCCACAATCCTACCCAATATTCGCATATCGTGGGATTATCATCCCACTTTTATGCTCATATCGGGGCGGGTCCCAAGGTCTTTCACCCACTTATGAGCAAGCTCATGTGGGTTTAGACCTTTTGACCCTGGCATCATATTGTGACTTCATGAAAAAATACGCTTCCTCCGAAGGCACGGATCTGACTCTTCTGACAGACTATGCGAATTATATGAGTAAATACGCAGAAGTGCAGAAAACCTTCGACGCCTGAGATGGGCAGACAATGAACACTGCTGAGACGAATTATTATATCGAAGTACAGACACGGGTAAGTCAGAAGCTTCTGACCGTTGCCGCTCAATAAAACAAAATTCCGCAGTTCCTGAAAACAGGTTCTGCGGAATTTTTTATGCTCAGTCTTCCAATCTCAATTGTTCCCGGATGCTGTCGGCTGCGATGTTCCAGCCGCCCATTTCTTCGTATGCCGCATCCATTTTTTCTTTCTCTTTGGCTGCCCGCTCCGTATCTCCGACTTCGAGATACGCCTTGTACATGGAAGCCGCCTCAAAATATCTCGCTACACCGTAGCATTCCTTTTTCGTCCCGGACAGTATGCCGCCGTACGGCTCATCCTCGTGATAGTTCGCTACCAGATAAGCATAGTTCTCATTGCGTACATTGTTCTCCAGCCAGTCGGTCTTCATCGGGCGGGAAAAGGCGGAATGTAACTGTTCAAACATATGAATCGTACCACCGAACAGCACCAGACACAGGACTATGATCACGATATTCATAGCAAACAGTGCTCCACTCTGTTTCTGGGTCTGCTTTAACTTATTTTTCAGATTTACCATAGCCCATCACCTCACCTTTCTCTTCCATAAATACGACCTTTTGCGCATTTGACATCGTACCGAAATTCTCTGCTTCTTCCGGTGTCATGCCGAAATAGGTCTGCAACAACATCTTCACATTCGCTTCCATCCGCAGAATGTCTTCCTTTTTCTCTTCCGGAAGTTCCTCGTATTGTTTTTCCATATACTCATTGTCTACGGGATGCAGAATCTTTTCCAGTCTCTCATAATATTCCGAGATGCTTTCATACAGGCTGGAAAGTCTGCCTGAGCTGTCGGAGCTTGTAGTTACTGCCTTCATCATGTTCTCATAGATATAACGGTAATCTCCGCTGGCTTCAATGAGCAGCTGATAATCCTCGTAACTGTTATCTCTGCTGTAAGACCGGATGTAATGTCTGTCACAAAAAGCGGAAAATCCTATGTAATCCTCATCTTCCAGATACTGTTCCATCTGTTTCATATAGTCGGTATGTCGGATTTTGGAATCCAGCTGCGTCAATTGTCTGTGAATGCTCCAGTTGTGAGAGGCTACGACGAATACGATCACACATAGAATCACCTGCACTGTGATGATTATCATATGTGACATGATCTCAGTATTTTTCTCCGCCACTTCATAGACATCACTTTTGGTATCTTCAAAGTTGCTCTTGTAATGTTCCATGTCCTTGACATGCTGTTCGGCTTCTTCGTTCGGTTTTCCGCAGTGAGGACAATATGCCTGTTCCAGTGTCAGGTTGCCCCCGCAGTACTTACATTTCATCATGAATTTTACGATCCTTTCCGTTATTTATGATTCCTGATGTATTCTTCACAGTCTTCATATTTGGGATAACCATAATTATTCCGCAGACTGTCCTCGAATTTCTTCTCTTCTTCCGCCGTAAACGTATACCGGTCCGCCATGCTGTTTAATGTAGCTTCCACATAGGGACGGATATACTCTTTGTCTTCCTCCGACAGAACGAGCCCGCCGTAGTCCAGCCCCCGCAGGATCCAGTAATCATCCAGCAGCTGTACCTCCTGATATTCCAAAAGCGTCTCCCCGCTCTGTTCCAGCTCCAGATATTCTCTCGCATTCCGGCAACTCATGAGCCTCGTGAATATACCGCTATGCTCCCATCTGTCTATCAGTCTGTCCTCTGCGATCGCCTGCTCATAGAAATCCGCCAGTCCTTCATAATCCCGCTCCTCGTATAAGAGGTCCAGCACCGGGAAATTTTCCTTTTCCCACAGGTAATCCGCCCGGTCATCTCTGGGCTCTATGTAACGCACCCGATATACAATTACCGCGAAAACAGCTGCCACCGCTGCAATAATGATCAGGAGCTTAACCACAAATTTCTGTTTCTTTTTCAGTTTTTCCTTCAGTTCCTGTTCCGGTACCTGCTCTAACTGCTGCATGTCCTGCCGCATGCCTTCCAGTTTCCCCAGATATTCCGCTTCGGCTCCCTTGTAATTTAGGCTTCCGCAATAAGGACATTTGGGAAGGGTATCGTCAAATTCCGCTCCGCAGGATGCGCAGATGATTTTTTTCACTTCGGTATCTGCCATGATGCTGCTCTCCTTTTTACTGTCTGCTCACGATTACTACTAATATACCTCACAAAAATGCATCGCGCAATCCGGGAATCGTTTTTTGCACACATCTTGAGGATTTTTCGGATTTCCTGTAAAATGTAAAATAAGTATAGCCTTACAGGCTTTGGAGGATTTTGTTATGTACGAGAACGGTTTCCTGGATCCGGCATTCATTACGCCGGAGGAACAGCAGATCTTAGACGGCAACATCGCCGTACAGAAGAATCTCTACACCAGCAAACAGGATTTTGTGGTGGAGAGCGATAAATTTTTAGAGCATTCCGAAGACGATATCACTCTGCGGCGTCATACCCGCTTTGCGGATTTTCCGAAGCATAAGCATGATTATGTAGAGATCTTTTATTGCCTCTCCGGTTCCGTCACGCATGTCATAAATGAGGAAGAGATCCGCCTGCGCCCCGGGGAACTGTTATTCATGAACCAGCATATCGAGCATGCAGTGAAGGCATGCGGGCAGGAAGATCTGGGCATTAACATCATTATCCGCCCGGCATATTTTCAGAATATCCTGACACTGATCAATAA
>CAVJMX010000108.1:0-8081 GCA_963650795.1 Bacteroidales bacterium H4 | reverse complement strand
TATAAATACAGCAAAACGCCGAAAGAAGTCGGCGGAGGAACGTATGTGAGAAAAGGAATTCTCAAAGTTTGAAAAATAAAGATTGTACTAAAAAATGAGCAGAGGGGGGGGATTTTGTTTATGGCTTATCAGATTAATCAGAAGTTCTGCTCTGGCTGTCACCGCTGCAATGTGGTCTGTCCTGTTGGAGCAGTTCGGATGAAGAACGAAAAATATTGGATAGATCCGGAAAAATGCATTGGCTGTGGCAAATGCGAAAAGAACTGTCATAACGGTGTAATCTCAGATATGAGTGCACTGGAAGTGACAGCCAAAGTGCATCCGCCGGTAGAGAAAAGCTGTGATTTGTTAGTCATTGGTGGCGGCGGCAGCGGCCTGGTCTGTGCGGTTAAAGCTGCTGAATTAACCGGTAAAAAGGTAATCGTGCTGGAGAAAAACAAGGAAGTTGGCGGAAATACCTGGTATGCCAGCGGTTTTAAGGCTCATTATTCCAAGATGCAAAAGGAAGCCGGTGTGCCGGATAATCGGGAAGAAGAAATCCGTCGCTTTTTGCAGGGCACACTTCAGCAACTGGATCCCCAGCTGGTACACAATGTCTTCTATGCTACGGAGCATATGCTGGACTGGCTGATGGAAAACTGTGGCTGTGAGGAAGATTTCTCTTTAAGAGAGCATCCTATGCTGCCAGGTGAATATATGGTCGCTCTGGAGAATAAGACCGGAACGCAATGGAAGCGTATCGATACCTCCATTGGACCGGGCGGCGCAGGCTCTTTTGTAATTGAAAAATTACTTAAAAAGGCAGCAGAGCTTAATGTGGAAATCCTGACCGGATGCGGCGCAAAGCAGCTGCTTCAGGATGCCAAGGGGGCTGTGACCGGTGCTGTAGCAGAGGATGCAGGCGGAAAGGTAACGGTTCATGCCAAGGCAGTGGTATTGGCAACAGGTTGCTTTTCTTATGATGATGAACTTGTGGAGCGGTGTTGTCCCGGCTTCTTTGATGCGGACAAAGTTCCTGTTCATCGTTATTCGGTACCAACCTGTACAGGCGACGGCATTCATATGGGAATTGCCGCAGGTGCAGATATTGATTATGAAAATACGCAGTGCCTGATTCTCGGCCCGGCTCATCATCCCTATTCCTTTTCCCTGGTTAATATGATTCGGGAGCCGGAGACCTTGCTGGTCGATCGGGATGGCAAACGTTTCGGCAGTGAGCAGGATAATGTGATGAACCTCCGGAAGATTATGCAAAATCTGCCAGGTCGTTATTGTTGGGCAATCATGGATGAACACATGATGCAGGTATTATCCGAGCGGCTCAGTCAGCATAACATGGACGGTGCGGCTGGCATGGAAATCGCTGCTCATTATAAGGAAGATCTGGAAGAAGAACTGACTCTTGGCGTATCGGCTAAGAAAGCAGACAGCTTAGAAGAACTGGCTACGCTGATAGGAACAGATCCGGCTGTGTTCAAGAGCACGGTGGAAACTTATAACAAGAATTGTCAGGCAGGTTATGATTCGGATTTCTTCAAGGATCCACGTTTTATGATGTCTTTGGATAAAGCACCTTATTATGCGCTCTACTGTAAGACATTCCAGGAAAATGCGGTGGGAGGTCTGAAGATTGATAGTCAGGTGCGGGTACTTCGGGCAGATGGAACTGTAATTCCGAATCTGTTCGGTGTAGGAGACAACACACGAGGCGTACGACTGGCAGGTGATCTTGGCCCGGATTTGGTCGAGCGGACAATCTCTAACCTGACATGGTGTCTGGCCAGCGGATATATGGCAGCAGAAAATGCGGCTAAGCTGATTTAATAATGATGAAGTGAATAACTGGAAAAGCAGTATTCAAATAGAGGTATGTAAAAGAAAGGAAGGAAAAAGTATGAAAAAAATTGCAGCCTTAGGGTTGAGTCTGGCAATGGTATGTTCATTGACAGCCTGTGGCGGTAGCAGCGGCAGCCAGACCAGCCAAAGCGGTTCAGGTGAAAGTGCAAATGCAGCTACGGCTAGTGGCGACACTACGGCAGAACTCTCTGTATCAGATGCAGTGAATTCTACGCCAACTTACGGAGGAAGTGCTACAGTACTCTACGGTGACGAATTACTTCAGTATTTTGATCCGGCAATGGGTGACAATCGTACCTACTCTCTTTGGTTAGAGTGTCTCTTCAATTATGATTGGGGCGCAAATCAGCCTGAGCATGGATCTTCATCCTATACGAATTATACCTATTATGCAGGTCAGATTGCTGATTCTTATGACGTTGATTATGATGCAGACACGATCACGGTTAAGATTCGTGATGATGTCTACTTCCAGGACAAATCTTCTGTCGGCCTGGGTGACTACGATGTATTCAAGGGTCGTCAGCTCTTAGCCAGCGACGTAGCTTACTCATATGACCGTCTTTTAGGTATTGATGGTGTAACTGCTACTCAGAACACAGAGATGCCTTGGAACACATTGCTTCCGGCAATTGAGTCGATCGAGACACCGGATGATCAGACTGTTGTATTCCATATTCCGGATTTGACAGAGGTACAGCTGGATAGTTTTATTACAGCTCCTGTTAATATTACAGGTCCCGAGTGGGATGAGCTGACAACAGATCAGCAGAACGACTGGCATTACGCAAATGGTACAGGTCCTTACATCCTGACCGATTTCCAGCTTAATGCATCTATGTCTTTCGAGAAGAATGAAAACTATTATGACTATGATGAGAGAAATCCGGAGAATAAGCTGCCTTACCTGGATGAGGTTAAATTCGTTGAAATCTCTGATTCCTCAAATGCACTGACACAGTTCATTTCAGGTCAGCTGGATATTATCTCCTTCGGTAATGATCTCTTATCTTCCTCTGAGATGCAGAACCTGCGTGATACCGTAGGCATGGGCAATTACACTGAGGTTAATTACTTTACCGCACCGACCGGCCTGTCAGGTCATTATAATTTGACAGACAGCCCGATCGCCAATGAGAAGGTGCGCGAGGCTATGCAGCATGCCATTGATATTGCAACAATTACAAAGGCTGTTTACGGCGTAGATGATGCAACTCTGTGGGGTCTGTGGGCAGAACCGGTAGGCTGGGATTCCGGCGCACTGGCTGAGGCACAGGCTGACGGCGCTTACGATTATGATCCTGAGTTAGCGAAAGAGATGCTGAGCGAAGCAGGATACGGTGATGGATTTACCTTTACTTACTATATGAAGAATGATTCAGATCTTTCTATGATCGCACAGATGGTAAAACAGTATCTGAATCAGGTTGGCATTACCATGAATATCGAAGTAGTATCTGATACTTCTGAATTGAATGCACATGCAACAAATAAAGAAGAAGACTGCGTAACAGGCAGCAACCCGGGACAGTTCTCCCTGAAGTTTGCTTCCATGTCTATCTTCCCAGGCGGTCCTGCTTATTCCTGGTTCATTCCGGATAGCAATTGGGACAGCTTAGCAGAGCAGATCAGCAGTGCACAGTCTCTGGATGATCAGAAGAAGGCAGCACAGGAAATGGATCAGATGTTTGTAGACAATCATTATTGTATCTACACAACCGGTTGTGGCAAATTACATCAGTTCTATTCAGGAAAGCTGGGTGGTGTTTCTGGTGAGCAGTTCTGCTGTAACCTGAATACACGTATCATGATTGCACGTTTGTGGTCATCTACCGGCGAATAAAAACATAAAAAACTGTTTCAGATGATCAAGATCGGCGTTCCTGTCTTTATGACGGGATCGCCGATTCCTTAAAATAAGGACCCCAATCCATTGGAAATGGGAATAAAAGAGAAACAGGGAGGTATTTCTATATGGCAGAAACAATTCTTGAGGTCAAACACCTCAAAACATATTTTTATCCATCCGGTGCTACCGGAGCGGAGATGCGAGCCGTGGATGACCTGTCCTATGAGGTGCATGAGGGCGAATGCGTCGCTATCATCGGTGAGTCAGGTTCCGGTAAATCGGTCGAAGCCTTGTCTATCATGCGACTGATTCCATGTCCCCCGGGTGTGATTACCGGCGGTGAGATTCTCTTCCATGGTCAGGATCTGCTTAAAATGTCTGATGAAGAGATTCGAAAGATTCGAGGAAGTAAGATCTCTATGATCTTTCAGGAACCCTCTACGGCACTGAATCCGGTAGTTACAATCGGCAAGCAGATCTGTGAAACGCTTCGTGTTCATCGTGGTATGAAGAAGAAAGAAGCAATGGAAGAGGCCGTTAAATTGTTGGAAAGAGTAAATATTCCGAATGCGGCAGAGCGAGTAAAACAATATCCTTTTGAGTTTTCCGGCGGTATGCAGCAGCGTGCAATGATCGCTATGGCGATCGCATGTAACCCGGATCTGCTCATTGCAGACGAGCCGACCACAGCTTTGGATGTAACTGTACAGGCGCAGGTATTGGAAGAGCTGAATAAGATGCGAAAGGAGACCAATACCGCATTAATTATTATTACGCATAACCTTGGAGTAGTAGCTCGTTATGCGGACAGTGTAAAGATCGTCTATGGCGGAAAGATAGTGGAATCCGGCAGTCCGGAAGACGTGTTTGAGAACCCGCATCATCCCTATACGCTGGGACTTATTCGGGCAGTGCCCAGACTGGACATGCCAAAGGGAGATGGATTGCATGCCATTAATGGTGAACCACCAGATATGAGTAAAATTCCGTCAAACTGCTGTGCTTTTCATCTTCGTTGTAAATACTGTACAGAAGAGTGTCGTACACAGCGTCCGGAATTTAAACAGGTGGAAGGCAGTACACCGGGGCATGGTTGTGCCTGCTTCCATATAGATGAGACTGCTGAGGAACGTGAGCAGCTACTGGCAATTAACAAGAATAGCCTGGAGAGAAAGGAGGAAAACGTATGACAACAACACAAGCAGAACTTCCTATCTCTGACGAAATTCGTAATCAGGTGGATGCAGATATTGCTTCCCGGGAGCCGGTTGCAGAGGACATTAAGTCCCTGCTTCGAGTGTCAAACCTGAAAATGCATTTTCCGGTGACAAAGGGTCTTCTGAAAAAACAGGTAGGTGTCGTCAAGGCAGTGGATGATGTGTCATTTTTTGTACTGCGCGGTCAGACACTGGGTATCGTAGGTGAGTCTGGATCCGGTAAGTCTACGATTGGTAATTGTGTGCTGCGGGATCTGAAGATCACTTCCGGACAGATTATCTACGATGGAAAGGATCTTTCGCAGGTATCATCTGCTGAAATGCGCAAGTTGCGTAAGGATTTGACTGTGGTAACGCAGGACCCCTTCGCCTCTCTGGATCCTCGTATTACCATTCGGGATGCGATTTTGGAAGGCCCGAAGGTACATGGGGTTGCTGGAAGCAAGGAAGAACAGGATGATCTGGTAAGTCGGATGCTGACTCTGGTTGGACTGAATCCCGAGGTTTCCAATCGTTATCCGCACGAATTTTCCGGTGGTCAGCGTCAGAGAATTTCCATTGCACGTGCACTGGCATTACAACCGAAATTTATTGTCTGTGATGAGATCGTTTCCGCCTTGGATGTTTCTATTCAGGCGCAGATTGTAAACCTGATGTCACGCCTTCAGAAGGAACTGAATATTGCATATATCTTTATCGGTCATGATTTATCCGTTGTACGACAGATCAGTCATAAAGTAGCGGTCATGTATCTGGGTAAATTCATGGAGCTGACAGATTCGGATGAACTCTATACCAATCCGCTGCATCCTTATACCCAGGCGCTGATTTCTGCTGCACCTATTCCGAATCCAACGGTAGATAAGGCTCGCAAGCGTATTCTGCTGGAGGGAGAT
Organism: Bacteroidales bacterium H4; assembly: GCA_963650795.1. GTDB lineage: Bacteria > Bacillota > Clostridia > Lachnospirales > Lachnospiraceae > Acetatifactor. The sequence continues at coordinate 2,262 of CAVJMX010000108.1, read as the reverse complement.
ATTCCGAGTCCGATGAATCCGCCCAAGGGATGTAATTTCTGCACCCGCTGTCCTTATGCGACAGATCTGTGCAGAGAAACGGAACCGGAGTATCTGAATGTGGGAACCGGTGAGCATCCTCATTTTGTTGCATGCCATCGGGTTATGAACCAATTTCTAGGAAAGTGAGGCAAGACAATGGGAAAATACATTATTAAGCGTGTCCTTTTGCTGATCCCTACCTTACTGGTGGTCACAATTGTGACTTTTGCGCTGATGCGGTTGATGCCCGGTTCAGCGGTAGATTTAATTTTAAATAAGTATCAGGCCATGGGCTTCACGGTTGACCGGCAGGATGTTGTTGTTCAGCTTGGCATGGATAAGCCGGCTGTTCAGCAGTATTTTATCTGGTTGGGTGACCTGCTTCGGGGAGACATGGGAGATTCTTTATTCCAGAATCAGTCCGTTGCATCTCTGATTGCAGAAAAGCTGCCGATCACGCTTGAGCTGGCAGTCTTTACAATGATCATTATCAATGTGATCTCTATTCCGGCCGGTGTAATTACAGCAGCCCGTCAGGATTCTGTCGGTGACTATATCATCCGTGTGATTTCTATTATTTTGATGGCTATGCCACTGTTTTGGATCGGTACTCTGGTGCTGATTTATCCGGCAAAGTGGTGGGGCTATGCACCAACGATTACCTATGTTTCAATTTTCAAGAATTTTACTGAAAACATGAAAATGTTCCTGGTTCCTTCTATTTTAGGTGCTTTGGTTCAGGTTGGTATGCAGATGCGTATGGTACGTACCAGCGTGCTGGACGTAATGAGACAGGATTATGTAAGAACTGCATGGTCCAAGGGCATTACAGAGCATGATGTACTTTATGGACATGCGCTTCGTAACTCCATGATCCCTGTTATCACCATCATCGGCGGCAGTGTGGCCGGTCTGGTAGGCGGCAGCGTCATTCTGGAAAACCTTTTTAATATTCCCGGTTTGGGTTCCTGCATGGTAACGGCACTCAATAACTATGACTATCCGCTGGTTCAGGGATGCGTTGTAGTGCTGGCTGCTATCGTTATGGTAGTAAATTTGATTGTGGACGTGGCCTATAAGTGGTGCGATCCGCGGGTTACACTGGATTAATGGGAGGAGAAAAGATGAAGAAAAAATCCAATAACTCCAACCTTTTGGTGGATCTGTTTAAAAAGAAACCCCTGGGTGCAGTGGGACTGATCATGATGATTGTCTTTTTGCTGATTGCTATTTTTGCAGACCAGCTTGCACCTTATCCCATGCAGAATGGTATCATGCAGAATGATTTCCTTAATATGCTATCTACAAGTTCCAGTGAGCATCTGCTGGGTACCGACAGCCTGGGACAGGACGTATTGTCCTATCTGATTTATGGCTGCCGCACCTCTGTTATTTTAGCAATTGTATGTACCCTGCTTACAACAGTGATTTCCGTTATCATCGGTGTAGCATCTGCTGTATTGGGCGGCTGGTTCGATCTGATCGTACAGCGTCTGGTAGATGGCTTCCAGTGTATTCCCGGAGTCCTGATCACAATGATCATGATGGCTATCATGGGAAAGGGACTGCCGCAGCTTATTATCGCCATTGCAGTACCGGGTGGTATTGCCGGCGCTCGTCTGATGCGTTCTGCTGCTTTCTCTGTGAAGGATGCAGGTTATGTGCGTATGAGCCGTCTCCTGGGCAGTAGATCCGGCTGGCGTGCCATGAAACATGTTTTGCCAAATATCATGCCTCTTATCATCATCAATATGGCCGGATCCCTCTCCGGCGTTATTATGCAGGAGGCTTCTATGAACTTCCTGGGTTATGGCGTTGCAGTAGGTACTCCTTCCTGGGGCTATATGATTACCTATCAGGGAAGAGCAAATATGTACACTGCACCCTGGCTTGCGCTTTATCCCGGCCTTTGCATTATGCTCTTGGTATTTGCAGCAAATATGTTTGGTGATGCAATTCGAGATCTGTTAGATCCTCGTCTGAAGGGCGGCGTTGGAAGCTATAGCAGTAAGAAAATTAAAAAATTTGCAAAGAAAATAGCTGATAAACGTGCCAAAATGGCCGCAAAAGCTGGCTGATAAAAGGAAAGTACGGGAAGCAGACTGATGTTTTGCTTCCCGTATACTATTTTTTCTTCTGGTGTATTTCCTCCCTGCGAATAAAGCTACACCAGGAAAATGAATAAGGGAATGAGGATAAAGAAATGGCATATTATATTCAAGATAACTGCGTAGCCTGCCT
>CAVJMX010000107.1:0-8195 GCA_963650795.1 Bacteroidales bacterium H4 | reverse complement strand
TGCTGATGAGTGGATTTAATCGAATTTAGTTGTAAAAACTCTGGAAGTTCACACAATGGAAGCAGTATATCTTAAATAGGTATGCTGCTACTTATTGCAAAAAAATACATTGATTCATACATAAAAATGTAATATAATACATTAAAACACACGAAAGTTTTGAAAGGAGGAAAATGCACACACATGAAGCGTAAAATAACGTCAAAGCTGTATGAGTGGAAAAATATGCGGGATGGTAGAATGCCGTTGTTGATCTACGGTGCACGCCAGGTCGGAAAAACATTTGAGATGTGTGAGTTTGGAGCATTATATTACAAGAATACTATCTATGTAAATTTTGAAACCGATGAAAGAATCGGAAAATATTTTGAAACCGATATTCATGCAGATCATGTGATATCTGTTTTGGAAAAATACTATCAGGCTAAGATCGTGCCTGAAAATACACTTATTATTTTTGATGAAATTCAAATGTGTGAAAGAGCATTAACTTCGTTAAAATATTTTTCGGAAGAAGCCCCGGAATATCATGTGATGGCTGCAGGAAGCCTGCTTGGTGTGGCAGTGAACCGCGAAAAATATTCTTTTCCGGTAGGCAAAGTTCAGATGTTGACTATGTACCCAATGGATCTGGAAGAAGTGTTGTGGGCGAGGGGAAAACAACTGCTTGCTGATACGATCCGGGAACATTATGAAAACAATCAGCCGTTGGATGAGATACTCCATGAGGAGGCTATGCAGGAATTTTACCATTATTGTATTGTGGGTGGGATGCCTGCAGCGGTGAAAGCCGATCTTGCAAAAGACAGTCCGATAGAGCAGACGGAAATCCGGCAGATGTTATTGAATTCTTATATTGCGGATATGACGAAATATGCGAATCAGTCAGATACGGTGCGCATTTTTGAGGCATATGATTCCCTTCCGGCACAGTTGGCAAAAGAATCCAAAAAATTTCAGTATAAGTTGATCAAATCAGGTGCGCGGGCATCTCAGTACGGAGACGCAATCGATTGGCTGATTCGATCCGGAATTGTAAATAAGTGTATGAAATGCAGTCAGGGATTTTATCCGGTTGCAGCATATCAGGATGTGAGTGCATTCAAATTATACTATAGTGATATGGGTATTATGTCTGCCAGACTGGGGATGACTCTGGAAGCGCTACAGAGTAAGGAAACAGAGCATTTTCGAGGGATACTGACTGAGAACTATGTTGCCATTGCATTAAAAACGAATGGCTATGATCTTCATTACTGGGAGTCGGATAATACTGCAGAAGTAGATTTCCTGATACAAAAAGACAGTCACGTAATTCCGGTGGAATGTAAAGCGGGAAACCATGTGAAAGCGAAAAGTATGATGGTTTATATGGAAAAATATGCCCCGGTTTATGCAATCCGGATTTCAACAAGAAATTTTGGAATGGTAAATGGGATAAAATCCGTGCCGTTATATAGTGTGTTTTGCATTTGAGGTTTTTATTATGTACTTATGGATAATCGCAGCCGCAGTCTCTTATTTCATCAAGGGACTGTGCGGCTTTGCCAATACACTAATTTTTACATCTATTTTGAGTTTTGGGGCAGCGAATGCAAATATTTCGCCGATTGATCTGTTGTTGGGATGCCCTGCGAACCTGATTCTTACGTGGAAAAATCGAAAGAGCCTTGACCCAAAGGTGTATCTCCCGCTGTCGGCGCTGGTGCTGGCAGGCAGCCTTCCCGGCGCGCTTTTACTGAAAAATGTGGATGTGACAGCCATCAAGCTGGTGTTCGGTGTTGTGGTGATTCTGCTGGGTGCGGAGATGCTTTCCAGAGAATACAGCGGGAAAAAGATTCGCGCATCCAAACCGGCACTGGTGATCATCGGACTGGCAGCAGGCGTTCTGTGCGGTCTATTTGGTGTGGGCGCATTGCTGGCGGCTTATATCAGCCGGGTCACGGAGGACGGCAGTTCATTCAAGGCGAACATCAGCGCCGTGTTCATTGTCGATAACACTTTTCGTATCATCCTATACAGTGCCCTTGGACTGCTTACATTGGATACTTTGAAATTCGCTTTGCTACTCCTGCCGTTTGTATTATTAGGACTGTTCGCCGGCATAAAATGCAGCAACTACATGAATGAAAAACTGGTCAGAAAGATTACGTCTGTGTTGCTGATATTATCAGGGTTCTCTCTGATTTTGAAGAATCTGTAGTGGGAAATTAGATCTTCGTGGTCCACTGGGACAGGTCCCATACCTGGGTGGCAAGTCCGTCGTAGAATTCGGGCTCGTGGCAGACCATGAGGATGCTGCCCTTGTATTCTTTCAATGCGCGCTTCAGCTCGTCTTTGGCATCGACATCTAAGTGGTTTGTAGGCTCGTCGAGGAGCAGTACATTCGTGGCGCGGTTCATGAGTTTGCAGAGGCGTACTTTCGCCTGCTCACCACCGCTCAATACCTTCACACGGCTCTCGATATGCTTCGTGGTGAGACCGCATCTCGCCAGTGCGGAGCGAACCTCATACTGGGTAAAGGAGGGGAACTCCTGCCAGATCTCTTCGATACAGCTGTTGTCTCCGGAGCCGGACATCTCCTGCTCAAAATACCCGATCTCCAGGTAATCGCCCTGTTCCACTTCGCCGGACAGCGGCGGAATCAATCCCAGGATACTTTTTAATAACGTAGTCTTACCGATACCGTTGGCACCGATCAAAGCCACTTTTTCGCCGCGCTCCATGGACAGGTTCAAAGGTTTGGACAGCGGCTCATCGTAGCCGATGACCAGATCCCTGGTCTCGAAAATGATACGTCCGGTGGTGCGTCCCTCTTTAAAAGAGAACTCCGGCTTCGGCTTCTCCGCAGCAAGCTCGATGACATCCATTTTGTCCAGCTTCTTCTGACGGGACATTGCCATATTACGGGTGGAGACGCGGGCTTTATTTCTCGCTACGAAATCTTTCAGATCGGCGATTTCTTTCTGCTGGCGGTTATAAGCAGCCTCCAGCTGGGACTTCTTCATGGCATAGACTTCCTGGAACTTGTCGTAATCGCCGACATAGCGAGTCAGCTCCTGATTGTCCATGTGATAGATCAGATTGATAACACTGTTCAGGAAGGGAATATCATGGCTAATTAAAATGAACGCATTCTCATATTCGTTCAGATAACGCTTCAGCCATTCGATATGCTCCGCATCCAGATAGTTCGTAGGCTCGTCCAGAAGCAGGATATCCGGCTTCTCCAGCAGAAGCTTTCCTAACAGCACCTTGGTACGCTGCCCACCTGACAACTCTGTCACATCACGATCCAGACCGATCTCCATCAGCCCCAGGGCTCTTGCCACTTCCTCTACCTTGGCATCGATCATATAGAAATCATGCATGGTCAGGAGATCCTGGATCGTGCCCAGATCTTCCATGTATTGTTCCAGCTCCTCGGGGGTAGCATCCCCCATTTTGTCGCAGATCTCATTCATCTGTGCTTCCATATCGTATAAAAAGTCAAAAGCGGAAGCCAGCACCTGGCGGATGGTCATGCCGGGAGTCAGCACGGTGTGCTGGTCCAGATAGCCGACGCGGACATTTTTTGCCCATTCCACTTTGCCTTCGTCCGGCATCAGCTTACCCATAATGATATTCATAAAAGTAGATTTGCCTTCTCCGTTGGCACCGATGAGACCGATGTGCTCGCCCTTCAACAGACGAAACGATACATCGTTAAAAATAGCACGGTCACCGAAACCGTGGGTCAGGTGTTCTACGTTTAATATGCTCATAATTCCTCACATTCTGCTGCATTGCAGCGGATCCTCGTCAATATTCCTTTGCAAGTATAGCGTAAGTCCTGTCATTTTGTAAAGCAAGAATGCCGTGAGAGGACAAAAATAAAGTAAAAACCGGGGGAAAAAGATAAAATTTGAGTTGTGACGGATTGTCAATCTGTGCTATGATGTATCCGCTTGCACGTTATCTCGTAGGAAAGGAAGAATTTATATGTTATTGCTTCAGCAGATGATGATTTTTTTCCTGATCATGCTGATCGGGTATATCTGTAGAAAAATAAAGGTGTTCGGAGAGACCACCGGGAAAACGATCTCCGGAATCGTCATCAATATTGGCAATCCGGCGCTGATCATTGCCTCGGGAATGAATCCGGAGACATTGGAGAATAAAGAAAAGCTGTTACTCACGCTGGGTGTGGCACTGATCTTTTTTGTCATTATGTTCGTGATTGCGGAGTTGATCCCACGACTGCTTCGGGCGGACAGGCAGGACTACGGCGCGTACCAGGTCATGATGATCTTCTCCAATATCGGATTCATGGGATATCCGTTATTGGATGCTATGTACGGCAGCGAAGCGGTGATTCATGCAGCAATTTTCAATTTATTATACAGCGTGCTGATCTACACTTACGGAATCCGTAAGATGAAGACCGACGGGGAGCGGGAGAAGCTGAGCTGGAGACAGCTTCTGAATGTCGGTGTGGTCTCCTGTATCATTGCGGTGATCTTATATATCAGTAATTTTCCGGTGCCGTTGATCTTTGAGGATACGGCGAACCGCATCGGAGCCATCACGGGACCTTTGAGCATGTTGGCCATCGGAGATTCGTTGGCGCAAATTAAGCTAAAGGATTTATTTACGGATGTGCGTCTGCTGATTTTCTCCGGATTGAAATTATTGCTGGTACCGACGCTTTTATTGTGGGGACTTGGATTTTTCATCACGGATTCCATGTTCCGTGGCGTGTGCTTGGTGATGACGGCGACACCGGTGGGCAGCATGACTGTAATGCTGGCGCAGCAGTACGGCGGCGATTATAGACTGACTTCCAAGGGCGTGGCGCTGACGACAGTGCTGTCCGTAGCCACAATGCCGTTTTTATTCTGGCTGTTAAAGATCTGATGATTGAAACTTTTTCCAGATATCTGTCGTCTGATAGTATAAGAGGACCCATTCCGGAGACACTACAACAATAAGTATGGGTGCATCCCCATAGAAATGAGGAGAGAATTATGAAGAAGAGATTAGCATGTATGTTACTGATGAGCACACTGGTACTGTCTGTGACCGCCTGCGGAGGCAGTCAGGATAACGGTGCTGCATCCACGACACAGGAAAGCTCTGCGGCAGCTACAGAAGAGACCGTCACTCCGGCACCGGTCAGCGCAGCAGATGCGAAAAAGGCGCTGAAGAACGCCAAAAAGGCAGTGACGGACGCACTGGGAGATAATTACTGGCCGGATTCCGAGATTCCGGAGGAAATGCTGGAGGGGACTTACGGGGTCAGTGCGGATCTCTATGATGCATATCTGGCAGAGATGCCCATGATCAGTGTCAATGTAGATACTTTATTGATTATTCACGCAAAAGATGATAAGGTAGAGGATGTAGAAAATGCATTGAATGCCTACCGCGACCATCTGGTGAACGATACCATGCAGTATCCTATGAATCTGGGGAAGATTCAGGCGTCACAGATCGAGCGGATAGGGGACTATGTATGCTTTGTACAGTTAGGTGCAGATACTTCCTCTGCAGAAGAACAGGGAGATGAGGCTGTGATCACCTACTGTCAGGAGCAGAATGAACTTGCCCTGGAGGCTATCAGACAGGCTCTGGAGTAAACGCGGAGTAGAGTGAATGGTATTCAGCAGTGTGTTGTTCCTTTTTCGGTTTTTACCGATTTTTATGATCTGCTATTTCCTGGTTCCCCGGAACATGAAGAATCTTGTTCTGTTTCTGGGGAGCCTGGTCTTTTATGCCTGGGGAGAACCGGTCTATATCTTTCTGATGCTTTTTTCCACCATATCGGATTTCGTATGGGGAGGGCTGATCGAAGATTACAGAGGAAAGGACCGCGCCCGGATCTTTTTGGCATGTTCTGTTGTTATCAACTTATTTATCCTCGGATTTTTTAAATATGCCGATTTCCTGTCACAGACGGTTAATTCAGTATTTGGTACATCGATTCCTCTGTTGGGACTTCCGTTGCCCATAGGTATCTCTTTTTATACATTTCAGACCATGTCCTATGTCATCGATGTGTACCGCGGAGATGCCAAAGCACAACGCAATATATTGCAGTTCGGTGTCTATGTGACCATGTTCCCGCAGCTGATCGCGGGACCTATCTTAAAATATCATCAGGTGGAACGTTATCTGCAGGACAGACGTGCGGATATGGAGACTGTCAGCTACGGAGTGAAACGTTTCGTGACGGGACTTGCGAAAAAGGTACTGCTTGCCAACAACCTGGGACTTCTGTGGGAGCAGGTGTCCGGATTGCAACAGGAGCAGATGAGCGTCCTGATGGCATGGCTGGGAATCGTTGCTTTTGCATTTCAGATCTATTTTGATTTCTCCGGATATTCAGATATGGCGATCGGACTGGGAGCGATCCTGGGATTCCATTTTCCGGAGAACTTCAATTATCCGTATATTGCCGTATCCGTGAAGGATTTCTGGCACAGATGGCATATTTCTCTGAGCACCTGGTTCAAAGAATATATATACATTCCCTTAGGCGGCAACCGTAAAGGAATGTCCAGGCAGATCCTCAATATTCTCATCGTGTGGATGCTGACGGGCATCTGGCATGGTGCCGGATGGAATTTTCTGCTGTGGGGACTGTGGTTTGCACTGTTTTTGATCCTGGAGGAGCTGTTCTTAGGAGAGATTCTGGAGAATGCACCCACCGTGTTCGGCAGAGTCTATACGCTGGCAGTGGTGTTGATCAGCTGGGTATTTTTCGCACTGGAGACGCCGGAAGAGATCCTGGCATATCTGCAGGCGATGTTCGGATTAAACGGTGTGGGACTGGTGAATTCCAAGGCAATGTTTTTAGGAAACGAGTATCTGGTACTGCTGGTGATCGCTCTGATAGCGTGTCTGCCCCTGGGGAACCGCCTGGTACATGCACTGAAAAGCAGCAAGACCGGACCCGCCATGGCGCTTTACCGCCTGGGGGAAAAGGTGATTCCCGCAGCGTTATTGATACTTTCGGTTGCTTATATTGTGGATGCGTCTTATAATCCGTTTTTGTATTTTCGATTTTGACCGGGAAGGAGGAACAGCGTGTGGATGAAAAAAGAAATGCTCTCCTGACGGTAGGACTGGTATGTGCAGTGCTTTTGGTGCTGGGAGTTGCGGATCTGTGCAACAGCGACAGAGTCTATTCGGAAGCGGAGAATCGAGTGCTGACGTCCCATCCTGTTTTTTCCTGGGAAAGTCTTCTCTCGGGAGAGTACGGGGACGCTTATGAAGAGTACATGTCCGACCAGTTCGTTGGTCGGGACAAATGGGTGGGAATTAAGACCCGCGCGGACATTATGTTCCGGAAAAAGGAGATCAACGGGGTGTATCTCGGTGCGGATCATTACCTCATCGGGGTAAACGATCCGGAGGAATACACGGAACAGATGGAGGATTCCCGTATCGTCTCGCTGAAAAAGCTGGTCAACCGGTGGAACGCCAAGGTTATGCTGGTGCCTACGGCGGACAATATCCTGACCGATAAGCTGCCTGCCTTTGCTTCGTATTATGATGAGACAAGATTGCTTACAAAGGTGAGAGAATCCATCGGTGAGGAGCACTATATCGATGTGTATTCCGCGCTGCAGGAGCACGCGGAGGAGCCGATCTATTATCGCACGGATCATCACTGGACCAGCCTCGGAGCCTATTATGGATTCCTGACATGGGCAGACAGTATGGGAAGATTCCCATACCCTTATGATACGAATGGGATGAAGACGGTATCGGAGGATTTTCAGGGGACGCTGCAGTCCCGGATCAATCTGGACTGGACGAAGGACACGATACAGTATTTTCCGGAGACGGAGAAAAAGCCGGTGTCGGTGACCTATGATTTCGCAGACACGGCGGATTCCCTGTATGCGCCGGAGTACCTGGAGACCAAGAACCAGTATGGATTTTTCCTGAATGACAACCATGCATTTATAGAGATTCATACGGGATACAATGCCGGGAAAACGTTGTTTGTGATCAAGGATTCCTACGCGAACAGCATGATCCCGCTGCTGACGGCACATTACGAGACCATCTATGTGGTGGATCTGAGATATTTTAACGGGAAGCTGTTCCAGCTCATGGAGCAGTATGAGCCCGAGCAGGGCATGGATGTGCTGGTGCTGTACGACTGTGTTCACTTTTTAGAGGACTTTAAATTCTATTAATTTAAG
>CAVJMX010000106.1:0-8731 GCA_963650795.1 Bacteroidales bacterium H4 | reverse complement strand
GCAATGCTCAATGGTTTGGGCTTTGCAGCGAACTGAAAAAGAAAAGCCAGCAGCCGGAAAAACCGACTACTGGCGTGATTTCTGGCGGAGACGGTGGGATTCGAACCCACGGACCCTTGCGGATCAACTGATTTCGAGTCAGTCCCGTTATGACCACTTCGATACGTCTCCAAATATTACAACGTAAATTATTTTATCTGAAAACCTTCCGTTTGGCAAGGGGAGAAAAGAAAATTTGATGACAGATGAAAATAAATGTATTAAAATAGAAATGGTTGTTTGTATGGTTCTGAATAGATATAAGAACGCAAGAGAAAATAAGAAAATAGAGAAACGGAGGATCCCCATATGAAGAGAATCGGAATGTTAACGAGTGGTGGTGACTGTCAGGCGCTGAACGCAGCTATGAGAGGCGTGGTGAAGACCCTGGCGAACAGTAAGGAAGAGGTCGAGATTTACGGCTTTCTGGATGGCTACAGAGGACTGATCTACAGTAATTTCCGAATGCTGACGGACAAGGATTTCTCCGGTATCCTCACCAAGGGCGGCACGATCCTGGGAACCTCCCGTACTCCTTTCAAGACGATCCAGGATCCGGATCCCAACGGACTGAACAAAGTAGAAGCTATGAAGCAGAATTATTATAAGCTGCAGCTGGATTGCCTGGTAATCTTAGGCGGCAACGGTACTCATAAGACTGCGAACCTGCTGCGCAAGGAAGGCTTAAATGTCGTGACTCTGCCCAAGACTATCGACAACGACCTCTGGGGCACTGATATGACCTTCGGCTTCCAGAGTGCGGTAGACATCGCTACGGATGCCATCGACTGCATCCACACCACAGCAGCTTCCCACGGCAGAGTATTTATCGTGGAAGTCATGGGACACAAGGTGGGCTGGCTTACCCTGAATGCCGGTATGGCAGGCGGCGCCGACATCATCCTGATCCCGGAGATCCCTTACGATATCAATAAGGTCATCCAGAAGATCGAGGACAGAGACAAAAAGGGCTGCCGTTTCACCATTATTGCCGTAGCCGAGGGCGCTATTTCCAAGGAAGATGCAGCCCTGACCAAGAAAGATTACAAGAAAAAGATGGAGAAATATCCGTTCCCTTCCGTATCTTATGAAGTGGCTGCACAGATCCAGGAGAAGACCGGAAGAGAAGTACGTGTTACCGTACCCGGTCATATGCAGAGAGGTGGAAGCCCCTGCCCTTACGACAGAGTATTTGCCAGCCGTCTGGGTTCCGAGGCAGGCAAGCTGATCCTGGACAATCAGTACGGCTTCATGGTAGGTTATAAGAACCGTGAGATCGTAAGAGTTCCCCTGGAGGATGTAGCGGGCAAATTAAAGACCGTAGATCCCGATGCTACCATCGTACAGGAGGCGAAGATGCTGGGCATCTGCTTCGGCGATTAAGTTAGGAAGAGAGAAAAAATATGTCATACACAGCACTATACCGGAAATTCCGCCCGGATACTTTTTCGGATGTCAAAGGTCAGGACCACATCGTGACCACACTGAAGAATCAGCTGCGGGCGAACCGGATCGGTCACGCGTATCTGTTTACCGGAACGAGAGGTACCGGTAAGACTACCGTGGCGAAGATTTTTGCGAAAACAGTGAATTGCGAACACCCCACAGAGGACGGACCCTGTGGGGAGTGCCGTATTTGTAAAGCAATCGCGGCGGGAGCCAGCATGAATGTCATCGAGATCGATGCGGCTTCCAACAACGGTGTGGACAATATCCGAGAGATCATCGACGAGGTATCCTACTCCCCGGCAGAGGGAAAATACAAGGTCTACATCATCGACGAGGTGCATATGCTCTCCCCCGGTGCTTTCAATGCACTGCTGAAAACGCTGGAAGAGCCGCCCTCTTACGTTATTTTTATCCTGGCGACCACAGAGGTGCACAAGATTCCCATTACGATCCTGTCCCGCTGTCAGAGATATGATTTTAAGCGTATTTCCATTGACACTATCACGGATCGTATGAAAGAACTGATGGCTACCGAACAGGTACAGGTGGAGGACAGAGCCCTGCGCTATATTGCAAAAGTGGCGGACGGCTCCATGAGAGATGCCTTAAGCCTTCTGGATCAGTGTATCGCGTTCCATCTGGGAAAAGAACTGACCTATGATATGACCCTGGACGTGCTGGGAGCCGTGGACACGGAAGTGTTCAGCAGGCTGCTGCGTTTCGTCATGGAACGCAACGTCCTGGGATGCATCGAACTGCTGGAAGAGATCGTTATGCAGGGCAGAGAATTGGTACAGTTCGTTACGGATTTCACCTGGTATCTGCGGAACCTGATGTTGGTACAGACAGCGGACAATCTGGAGGATGTCATCGATATGTCTACGGACAACCTGGCGAATCTGAAGGAAGAGGCATCCATGTTGTCCATGGATCAGATCATCCGTTATATTCATATTTTCTCCGAACTGTCCGGACAGATCCGCTATGCGGCGCAAAAGCGTATTCTGGTGGAGATCGCACTGATCAAGCTGTGTAAGCCGGAGATGGAGACGGACCAGGAGGCGGTTCTGGACAGAATCCGTCAGGTGGAGGAAAAGGTTGAGAACGGGATCGTAGTCACGGCGGCACAGATGCCTGCCGGAACTCCAGGAGCCCAGGGAATGCCGCAGGGCGGCGTCAAACCCAAGCCACAGCTTCCGAAGGCTGTCCCTGAGGACGTGCAGGAGATTGTGCGGAAGTGGCCGGCGATCGTGGGCAATGCCGAGAATCCCATGAAGATGTATCTGAAAAATGCCAGACTGAGCCTGGGCGGAGACAATAAGCTCATGGTAGTGCTGGAGGACGGACTGGCTTCCGATTATTTCAAGGGAGAAGCCCACGAGCAGAACAAACAGCAGCTGGAAGCACTGTTGTCCGACTTTTCCGGCAAAGAGATCGAAGTGACGATCCAGACCGTGGAAAACAGCAGAGAGTTCGAGGACAATTATGTGGACCTCAGCAAGGTCATCAACATGGATATCGACGAAGAGGAGTGATCCCGCGTGAATTTGGGATTGCGGCGGACTTGTAGATAAGGTAAGATAGAATAATAACTCACCCATAGAAAGATGGCGTGACTGCTTGCAGGCAAAGCGGACTTTCTATGAGGGGAGTAAACATATATGAGCACGTAGGACGATAGTCCGAAATGCGAATATATGTTATGATTTCGAGAGTGCATAGCACGGAGAAATCAATTATAAATCATATGGAGGAAGTAACAACATGGCAAAAAGAGGTGGATTCCCCGGAGGCGCAATGCCCGGTAATATGAACAATCTGATGAAGCAGGCACAGAGAATGCAGCGTCAGATGGAAGAGGGACAGAAGGAACTGGAGACCAAGGAGTTCTCCGCATCCGCAGGCGGCGGAGCTGTGGAAGTGACCATCAACGGTAAAAAAGAGATCACATCCATTAAGCTGGCAGAGGAGATCGTGGATCCTGAGGATATCGAGACGTTACAGGACGCCATCGTGGCAGCAGCCAACGAGGCACTGCGCAAGGCAGACGAAGCCAACGCAGAACTCATGGGCAAAATGACCGGCGGCTTAGGAGGATTTCCTTTCTAATGGAACTCTACAGCGGACAGATCAATAAATTAATAGATGAACTGGCAGCCCTGCCCGGGATTGGCAGTAAGTCCGCACAGCGACTGGCTTTTCACCTGATCAATATGCCGAAGGATCGTGTGGACCGACTGGCAAATGTCATGATAGAAGCCAGGGCAAATGTCCGGTATTGTAAGGAATGCTATACCCTGACGGACAAGGAGATCTGCCCGGTGTGCGCGAACCCCAGGCGGGATCACCGCACCATCATGGTGGTGGAGAATACCAGAGATCTGGCAGCCTATGAGAAGACCGGCAAATACGAGGGCGTATATCATGTGCTGCACGGTGCCATCTCCCCTATGCTGGGCGTGGGACCGGGTGATATCAAGCTGAAAGAACTAATGGAGCGGCTACAGGGCGACGTGGAAGAAGTCATTATCGCGACCAACTCCAGCCTGGAAGGCGAGACCACGGCAATGTATATCAGCAAGCTGATCAAACCCACCGGGATCAAAGTGACCAGGATCGCCAGTGGTGTTCCCGTAGGCGGAGACCTGGAATATATTGATGAGGTAACATTACTCCGCGCCTTAGAGGGCAGAGTAGAATTATAGATGAGAATTAAGATGGATAAAATCGGGAGGGCAAGACAATGGCAGTAACTAAAAGTGTATTTGGGAAAAGCCCGGAAGGCAAAGAGATCTCCCTGTATACCCTGAGCAACAGCAAAGGGATGAAGGCAGAGGTGACAGATCTGGGTGCTATTCTGGTGCGCGTACTGGTACCGGATGCTACAGGCAAGGTGGATGATCTGGTGCTGGGATTTGACAACGGCGAGAGCTATTACGCCAACAACAGCTTTTTCGGCACGGTGATCGGACCCTGTGCGAACCGTACCGGCGGTGCGGAATATACTTTGGACGGCGTGACATATCAGCTGGACAAAAATGACGGTGCGAACAATTTACATACCCATAAGCAGCTGGGCTTCCATAAGAGACTCTGGGATGCACAGACCGGTGAGAACAGCGTGACATTTTCTCTGGAAGACGAAGACGGACATCTGGGATTCCCCGGCAATAAAAAAGTATCTGTGACCTATTCCCTGAGTGAGGAGAATGAGCTTACCCTGCATTATCATGCTGCCAGCGACAAGA
Organism: Bacteroidales bacterium H4; assembly: GCA_963650795.1. GTDB lineage: Bacteria > Bacillota > Clostridia > Lachnospirales > Lachnospiraceae > Acetatifactor. Next base: position 3,995 of record CAVJMX010000106.1, on the reverse strand, counting down.
AGACGATCTTCAACCTGACCAACCACTCCTATTTTAACCTGGACGGGCAAGGCGCAGGCAGTATTGAAGAACATGAACTGTGGCTGGGAGCGTCTCATTTTACTCCGGTGGTGCAGGGCTCCATCCCTACAGGCGAGGTTCGCACAGTAATAGGTACGCCGATGGATTTCACAAAATCGAAAAAGATCGGCAGAGATATCAGAGAGGACTATGAGCAGTTACTCCTGACGGGTGGGTACGACCATAACTTTGTCATCGATGGGTGGGACGGCACATTACGTCATATGGCCACAGTGAAGGCACCGAAGAGCGGCAGAGTCATGAAGGTTTACACTACCCTGCCTGGTGTGCAGTTCTATGCGGGGAACTTTATCGGCGTGGAGACCGGAAAAGAGGGCGCAACCTACGGAAAGCGGTGTGGCTTCGCACTGGAGACACAGTATTTCCCCGATACCATTCATCACGAGAACTTCCCTTCCTATGTCTTCGGCGGAGAGAACGGAGATTATGATTCCGTGACTGTATATAAATTTGAATGATGCCAGGATTGTGGGAGTGCGGAGCACGGAACAATCCGTAGGCATCAAAGTCGGGGGCTTTTGACCCCGACATCATTTGAATAATGCATATGCAGACTTTGTCGAACTTTTTTTGAATAAGCGCGACAAAGAACGCTAAAATACCTCCCGTGCGGATGCTATAGTTAGTGATGACTGATAGAAACGGCATGGGAGGTGTTTTTTGTATGGATTTACCGAAGAATATAACGCAGATCGGAGAGGCGGATAAGCATTGCAGAGTCTATGTGGAAGATTATGTGGTATCTTACATAAAACAAATGAACGGGATGGCACAGAACAAAGATATCGCCATTGCGGTGTATGGCAGACGGACAGCAGAGAACGGCGTGACTTATCTGTTCGCCTACGGTTCGGCAAAACTTAATTTTCTGCAGAAACCGGTACGACACATGTCCCAGGCGCAGGAACAGGAGATTGAGAAGATTCGGAAAAAGTATTTTCCGGAGATGACTTTTTTAGGCTATCAGATCCTGAACGGGGAGATGGTGGAAGGCTTCCAGATCTGTGAGCAGGAGATCTGCCGTTATGTGGCGGGGTATGCACAGTTCTATGAAAAAAATGACAGCATGCTGGCATATATGTTGGAGAACCGGGGCGAGGAGGCAGAGCCGGAGAAGGTGGATCAGGAAAAATACGAAGCTGTGAAGAAGCGGCAGGAGGAGCGCAGGCAGAAGCAGGAGAGTGGACATGCCATCAGACAGCCGGAACCGGATATCATCATTCCCATGCCGACGGTGGGACTGCATCGGATGAAAATGGCTGCTACCGGAGTGCTCGTGCTGTTATGCGTCATGGCGCTGGCACTGATGCGGCAGGAGAACACCGGGGAATCCTTTGGTGAGACTGCCAGGCAGGCGATGAGCAGTCTGATGGAACAGAAATTACCCGATGCAGTGGAAGAACAGAATCAGACAAGCACACTCGTGGCAGAGGACAAGCTGGAAGATGCCCTGCGGCAGGAAAATGCAGCAGTGGAGAATGCGACGGGCACTATAGAGACAACCACGCAGGAGACAGCAGCGTCGGAAACTATTGCCGGGAATACGACAGAAGTGACACAGGAACAGCAGCCGGAACCGACACCGGAATTAACTCCGGAACCGACACCGGTTGTGACAGCAGAACCGACACAAACGGCAGAGGCTGTGGCACAGCCGACAGTTTATACGATCCAAAAAGGTGACACCCTAATCGGTATCTCACTGCGCAATTACGGAAGTAATGCAAAAGTGTCGGAGATCTGTACTCTAAACGGAATTACAGATCCCGATGACATCAAAATCGGACAGGAAATCCTCCTGCCGTAAAAAAACTTATTTTCAAAAGGTAAGATTATGGTATACTGTAAATGTTTAGTACATTGAACAAGCAGGAATACTCCCGCAGGATATATAAATACATAAGGAAACAAATGCATGGCAGCAGATATCAAAAACTATCTGAAAGAAAAAGAAAAGCGGCAAAAAAGTCAGGATGACTATAAGAAAAAGATCCGCAAACACCATCTGACCATTGTGTACCGGGTGCTTCTGGTGGTGACAGCGCTGGGAGCGGCACTGGCACTGGTCATGGTACAGGCGAAGCGGCACATTTACACTGGGTATGATACCGTATCTTCCGTCGGCAGGGAAGTGGCGACGGATGCCATAGACATCCGCCTGAAAAATGGAATCCTTACTTATAGTAAAGATGGTGCACATTGTACAGATGCGAAAGGCAACGTGAAATGGAATCAGACCTACGTCATTCAGGACGTGAAGCTTGCCACCTGCGGAAGCGTGGCGGCAATCGGCAGCTACAACGGGCGTGAGATCTATGTACAGAATACGGAAAAGCAGCTGGGAACCATCACCACGACCATGCCGATTCGCAACCTTGCCGTAGCGGAGACTGGGAGAGTCACGGCGACACTGGCAGATACAGATGCGACATGGATCATGACCTATGAAGCGGACGGCAGCAACAGCTACACAGGACAGGCACATATGAACGACGGAGGATATCCGGTCTCCATCAGCCTGTCACCAAGTGGAGAATTGCTGGCGGTCAGCTATCTGTATGTAGATGCGGGCGTGGTGAAATCCAACGTGGTATTTTACAATTTCGGTCCGGTAGGTGCGAACCAGAGCGATTATATGGTCAGTGCCTATACCTATTCCGATCTGGTCGTTCCCAAAGTACAGTTCATGAGCAATGATACCGCTTTCGCTGTAGGCGACAGCCGTCTGATGATCTTTGGCGGATCACAGAAGCCGGTGACGACCGGAGAGTATCTCTATGATGAGGAGATCCAGTCGGTCTTCTACAGTGAGAAATACATAGGACTGGTATTCCAGTCGGATCAGGCGGAAACCAAATACCGTCTGGATGTGTATAATACTTCGGCGGTAATGGTGGGAAGCTACTATTTCGATGTGGATTACACGGATATCTTTTTTGAAGAGGATGCCATGGTGATCTATAACGAGTCGGAATGTCAGATCTTCACCACAGAAGGCGTGGAAAAATATAGAGGAAACTTTGGCAAGAGCGTGCGCCTCATGCTTCCTGCGGGAGGATCCTACAAATATTACCTGGTTACAGATAATTCTATAGATACGATACAGTTAAAATAAAGGAGTATACGAATGAATCTGAATTTATTACTTATTGTTACAGCGGTGATTTTACTTTGCATGGTGATGGACGGCTATAAAAAGGGAATGGTGAGATCCTTGATTTCTCTGATTTCTCTACTGATCACCTGTGTAGTACTGTTCTTGATGGGAAATGCAGCGAGCAGTTACGCTGATGGAAGGTTTTTCAACGTGATTATCACCCTGCTGTTATTGTCAGCCATTGGGCTGGTACACCATTTGCTCAACGTGGTCTTCTTCTCTGCAAAGATGATCTCAAATCTACCTATAGTGCATAGTCTGGACAAATTACTAGGTATTGTGGCTGGAATATTAGAAACTGTTCTAATTGTTTGGATAATATATGCATTTAGCATTTTCAGAGACCTGGGAACACTGGGACAGGTGATCGTAGATTACACCAGAGACAGCAAGATCCTTACATGTCTGTACGAAAACAATTACCTGGCATACCTGATCGAACAGCTCGGACAAAAGCTTCCTTTCTTCGTAAAATAGAATAAAAAAGTGATGACAATCCCCTGCTTTTGCGGAATTTTCACAGCAGGGGATAATTTGTGCAAAAAATTCAAAAAATAATGTTGACAAGTGGTATATGGGGTGATATACTCAGATTCGTTGTTGAGGCAATGCCGAGACAACAAAACAGCTTCTGAGAAGTTCAAAAGATTTCTAAAAAAGCTGTTGACAATGTCTGGCAGACATGGTAATATATAAATCTGCCGCGAAAAACGAAAGCTTTTCAAGACAAAAAAGTTTCTAAAAAAGTTGTTGACAA
>CAVJMX010000105.1:5646-8832 GCA_963650795.1 Bacteroidales bacterium H4 | reverse complement strand
GGATGCAAACGTAACATTTTACACTATTTGCAGAAAAGAAAATATTTGATAAAATAAGACCAATAAGAATTCTTTCAGTAAGAACGGAGGATAAAAAGAATGGACGAAATGATCAGAAAAAGAAATGAACAGCTGGCAAAAACAGTCATCAAGGGGTTACAGTCCCGCAACATGTCAGGCTACTACGCAGAGGATAAAGAAGCTGCACTGAAACAGGCGCTGGAGCTGATCCCGGAGGGAAGCACCATTGCTATGGGCGGATGCCATAGTGCCGGAGAGATCGGACTGATCCCTGCACTGGAAGCTGGTAATTACCACTATATCGACCGCTCCAAGATGGATGCCAGAGCCGGTCTGATGGCTGCTTACGATGCAGATATTTTCCTGTCCAGTGCCAATGCCATCACCAGTGACGGCATCATGGTCAATATCGACGGCAATTCCAACCGTGTCTCCTGCATCGCCCAGGGACCAAAGAAAGTAATCTTTATCGTCGGCATTAATAAGGTCTGTGCCGATCTGGACAGCGCTATGAAGCGTGCGAGAAATGTAGCAGCTCCCATTAATGCCCAGAGATTCGACATCAAGACTCCCTGCAAAGAGACCGGAAAATGCTTCGACTGCAAATCTCCGGATACCATCTGCTGCCAGTTCCTGATCACAAGATATTCCAGACATACCGACAGAATTCATGTGATCCTTGTAAATGACACCATCGGCTACTAAACAGTAAAGGGGAAAAAACATGGCATTGGAATTACAAAAAGGAAGACCTGCCGATACCACCGGCAGACTGGACAAAGAGATCCGCACCTATGACCTGTTGGATAGCTTAGGAGTGGAATACGACCGCGTGGATCACGCACCGGCGATGACCATGGAGGATTGCAAGGAAGTTGATGAGATCCTGGAGGCTATGGTGTGCAAGAATCTGTTCCTGTGCAACCGCCAGGAGACCGCATTTTATCTGCTGATGATCCCGGATACCAAGGTGTTCCATACCAAAGATCTGTCGGCGCAGATCGGTTCGGCGAGACTTTCTTTTGCCAAGCCGGAATACATGGAGAAATTCCTGGATATCACTCCGGGTTCCGTCAGCGTGCTGGGACTGATGAACGACAAGGAGCATCAGGTGAAGCTGCTAATTGATGAAGAGGTGCTGGACAGCGAATATTTCGGATGCCACCCCTGCATCAATACCTCCAGCCTTCGGATGCGGACGGCGGATCTGATCGAAAAGGTGCTTCCCGCCATGGAACATGATTTTGTAAAAGTAAAGCTGTAAAAGGACTGCCTATGAGAGATCCCTACGAACTTGCCAAAGATATCCTGCAGACTACCGAAAGCTCCACACGGTTTACCAGCATTGACCTGTACGGAACCGCCGTCCATGAGAATGCTGCCGCGGAGGGAGCCTGCCACAGTTTTCATCTGGAAAATGAGAGCGGTACAGGAGACATTACCCTATATCAGGTGTTTCCCGGCATAGAGCTGGTCTACAACGACATGCACATGGCCTACTGCAACAAGGATCAGAAACCGGCGAAAAGCGTCATGGAGATCAACTATTGCAAAGAGGGCCGATGTGAGTGTCTGTTTGGAGAGCATATTTTCTCGGAGCTGTATACGGTGCCGGAGAAGATCCGTCTGGGCTATATCCGGGTGAAGATTCTGGAGCTTTTATTAGTGATGACAGAGTATTTCAGCGAGCATCATACCATTGAAGAGCTGGCGGAACGCTTTGAAATGTCCCCCACGGTATTGAAGAAATGCTTCCGGGGCGTCTACGGGGATTCCATTTATTCCTATCGGAAGCTTTACAGGCTGCAGGTAGCGGAACGGCTCCTGAAAGAAAGCAAGCTGACGGTAGGCGAGATCGCCGCGCAGATCGGATATCTCAATCCGAACAAGTTTACCTCTGCGTTTCGCGCAGCCTACGGAGTCACCCCCACAGAGTATCGTAAGAAAGCTGGAACGGGAAGTCCGATTGGATAAAAAAAGCCCGTTCAGTCATTGTAATTTGAATATCCGTCCTTTAGGAATCTCTTTCCATGACAGAGCGGAAGTGCTGGAAGAGATTCTGCAGGAGTATCTCAGATCGAGGTGGTACAGATCCAGTTCAACTACGTGGATTACGAAGATCCCGCCGTACAGAGCAGAAAATGCTACGAGGTCTGCCGCAAATACAACAAGCCCATGATCATCAAGGAGCCGGTAAAGGGCGGAAACCTGGTAAATCTGCCTGCGGACGCAAAACAGATTCTGGATGATCTGCATGGCACCGGCAGCACCGCTGGCTATGCGGTACATTTTGTCGCCAGCTTTGAAGGCGTTATGATGGTGCTCTCCGGCATGAGCAACATGGAGCAGATGCAGGATAACTTAGCATCATAATTACCCCTGATACATAAGCTGTCGGAATTTAGAAGGTGTAAGATTTGTTTTCTTTTTGAAAATACGGCTGAAATATTTTACATCCGGATATCCTACAGCATCCGCAATTTCCGAAATAGGTAATTGTGTTGTTTGTAATTTGTTTTGCGCAATATCAAGCCGATAATTAATCAAATAATTGGAGATGGTTATTCCCATCTCCTTTTTAAATAGGGCGGAAAAATAGGAAGGAGTTAATCCTGTCAGGTCCGCCAGCTGATTAAGAGAGATTTCTTTGGAGTAATTTTTCTGTATGTAAAATAAAGTATCGGTAACCGGTTTACAATGCCGATCCTGCTCAATGACAGCAGAAACATTTTTCAATATTTCGGGAACGACTTCCATAAAAGTACTCTGTATACGCTCAAAAGAATAAGCCATGTTGACTCGATATATAAATAAATGTTTTAATTCGCTGGCGGAAGTATATTTATTTATCTCTTTTGTATACAAATCAAACAGACTGTCGATTAAGTAACGAATATATAATCGAATTTCACTGGTATAAACAATATTATTATCTTTTACATATATGAAAAACAAATTCAGTTTATTCATACTATCGGGAATATCCAATAAGCGGAATGCCTGTACAATAGCATCATAATGTACACGCAGATCGGCTTCCTGTTGAGGCATTATCTGCGTCTGCTTTTCATAATCAACGGAGAGTACTTTATTGGTTCCGTAATGAATACGAAAAAATCTTGTGTCAAAGACTTCTTTTTTTATATCCTGTAAATGATATAAATC
>CAVJMX010000105.1:0-5530 GCA_963650795.1 Bacteroidales bacterium H4 | reverse complement strand
CATAGTAACAATGATTCCATAAAGATGCTGCAAAATTTTTTTTATTTCTGAAAACATTTCCTGGGTTTCATGATTTACATTTTCATGTTGAAAATCGGGATAATTCAAGAGAAAATATACGCCATCGGATAATTTATCAACAATGATATCATTGCATATAGGAGCTAAGTGTTTTTTTAAGATACGAATGATCTTGTCACGAAGCCAGTTGTTTTCAAAGATGGACATAATATTGCTGGGATTATCCATTTTGATCATTAACCCTCTGAAAATTCCCGCCTTAAAAAAAGTACCATAAAGACTATTGATTTGCGAAAGAGGCAAATGCTGTACCTGTTCATCATAAGCATCTTTGTAAATAAACAGTCTGCGGCTGGCTGAATTTATTTCCACAGAGGAATTATTGTTTCCATACATCTGATTTAAATGTATGAGACTGCGCTGCAGAGTTTGATGAAAGTCCTGGTCTGCCAGGGGCGCAATAATGATATCTAAAACATGTCTGTGAATAGCTTCCAGTAATAAATGGTTTGTGGGATTGGACACAATCAGGATAATTTTGGGATTGTCCAGTTGCGCTTGAAGCTGATCTATCAAAGAGAAAATATCGGAACATGGAAAATCCGCATCCAATAAAATAATATCCGGAAAAAACTGCATCGTTTTAGAAAGAAAAATTTCCTCATTCGTGACATTACAAATCCATTTATACGTTATGCCCTCACTTGAAAAAAAGTTCTCAAAAAAATTGTGAAAAGTGACGTTTGCTGTTGCGCTAAGAACCGTAAATGTATACATAATATCATCCTTTGCAAGAAAAATTTAAAACAATTATAACAAAAAACCATAAAATAGTCCACCTTATCATAATTAAGGTGTATTTATTTGAGAAATTTGGGATGTTAATATAATTTCACAACAAAGAATTATGCATGCATATTTAAACCATTGAAATTTTAAGGAGGTCTTTATGAAGAAGGTAATGTCTTTAGTATTGGCAACTTTATTAGCTACTACAATGATTGGGTGTGGAAATGCAAATGTGGAATCGACCACAGATCAGACGGATGTGAAAGAGACACAGGTAGAATTAGCAAGTGCGGGAACTGTTTCTGAGAGCACAGAGACCAGTGCTCAGGTCGAAGAAGTAAGTGTGGCAATCTCATATGATGTATCCAACCTGGCACCTTTTACATCGGCAACCAGTGGAAGATTATCTCTGATTCAGACTCTTTATGAATATCTTGCATATTACGATGCGGATTCCGACACCGGATTATCGGGTATTCTGATGAAGGAGTGTGAAAAGATTGATAATTACACAACGAGAGTTACGATTTACGACTATATTTATGATTCCGCCGGAAATCATTTAACAGCTTCCGATGTTGCCTTTAGCTTTAACACATGGGCAGAAGCAGGAAACTCCGTAAAGTGTAAGCTGTTAGATTCCTGTACGGTAGTAGATGAGTACACCGTTGACATTAAACTTAATACTGACACCGTCGGCGATGTGGAGAATATGATGTGCGGACTGGTTCCCATTGTAACTCAGGCTGCCTATGAAGCAAGCGAAGACGGAATGATCGAAAAGGTTGTAAGTACATCACCGTACATTGTAACAGACTACGTGGAAGGATCTACACTGACAGTTGAAAAAAATCCTAACTACTGGCAGACAAATGAAGATTTAGTATCTCCTTTTTCTCATGCAAATGCAGATAAAATTGTCTTCCATATTGTAACGGAAGCGTCTCAGGTATCAACAAACTTAGAGACAGATGTGGTAGATATTGCGGCAAATATGGCTTCATCGGAAGTAGGTCGATTCCAGAATGCAGATGGCTATAACGTATATGCTATTGCAGGAACTAACTTTAACTGGATTACGTTTAACTGCTCTGAGGAAGGAATGTTTTACAATAACCCGGATTTCAGAAAAGCAATTTGTTATGCCATTGATGCAAACGGCATCATAGAAGGTGTATTTAACGGAGGTGCGAAGCTTTCCAAAGCATATGCAAATCCGGAGTGTATTGATTACAATTCCGAGTGGGATTCCGAAGAATACTACGAATACAACATTGAAAAAGCAAAAGAGTTATTAGCAAGCTCCGGAGCAGATACCTCCCAGACCATTCGCATTATGTATCCGCAGACCACAAATAACAAATCAATGGCACAGATCATCCAGAGCTATTTACTGGAGCTTGGATTAAACTGCGAACTGCTGGGATATGAATCAGCTTTGTATCAGACATACAAATATGAAGCAGGAGAATGGGATATTATCCTGGATCAGAAGCAGTCCGTTGACTATGTAACATCCCTGGCAAGTACACTGCAGGTATCCGGAGATACCCCTGCTATATGTCTGGTAGATGATGAGAAAATGCAGGATCTTGCAGTACTTGTACAGTCAAATGAAGGACATACGGCAGAAAACGTAAATGAATATATGGAATATGTCAAAGAGCAGTGTTATGTATATGCTATTTGTCAGGAAAATTTCTATCATGTAACAGAAAGCAGTGTCAACGGAATTGTCACAAACTTTAAGGGCTGGTTATTACCCGGATGCTCTACTTTTGGTGATGATTTTGAAAGATAGATCATGAAATTCGGACATGGTTCTCTGATAACACGGGAACCATGTCCTTTAATAACTAGGTATGGAGGCATTTTGATGACAAAGTATGTATTAAAAAGACTTCTATGGATGATACCGGTTGCTATTGGTGTGGCGATCGTAATATTTACGATTCTGTATTTCACACCGGGAGATCCGGCTGTAATGATTTTGGGATCGAGTGCAACTTTTGAAGACCGCCAAGTATTGCGGGAATCGATGGGATTAAATGATCCGTATATCATTCAGCTGGGGCGATTTCTGAAAGATACCTTTATAAAATTTGATTTAGGTACTTCGTATTTCACGGGCAAGGCAGTTACATCCGAAATAGCAACGAGGTTGCCGTATACATTTATATTAGCATTAGGCAGCATGATTTTGTCTTGCGTTATAGGTATTCCGCTGGGTATTACTGCTGCGGTAAACCAAAATAAATTAAGTGACAGAATTTCCATGCTGATTGCCTTAATTGGTGTTTCTATGCCTCAGTTTTGGGTTGGATTACTTCTGGTACTGTTATTCTCAGTGCATTTGGGAATTTTACCGCCTTCCGGAGTAGGATCCTGGAAACACTTCGTGATTCCTGTTATTGCGACTTCGCTGGGAGGAATTGCGACCCAGGCAAGACTGGTAAGATCAAGCATGCTGGACGTTATACGTGCGGATTATGTCACGACTGCAAGAGCAAAAGGTGTCTCTAAATTCGCTGCAGTATATAAACATGCACTGCCGAATGCGTTGATCCCTGTCATTACACAGGTAGGAACATCCTTTGGTAAAACACTGGGCGGAACCATTGTCATTGAATCTGTGTTTGGTATTCCCGGAATCGGCAATTATATGATCTCAGCTGTAAATAATCGTGACTACCCGGTTGTGCGGGGCAGTGTTGTTTTCCTGGCGGTGACATTCAGCTTTATTGTATTACTTGTAGATATCATTTATGCATATGTAGATCCTCGTATTAAAGCACAATATGAAGGAAAATCGAGGAGGAGAAAAAATGGTTAATGAGAAATATAAACCGCAAAATCAGATGGTAACGGTTTTAAAGAGAATGTCTAAGAACAGAGCATCTGTAGCAGGAGCAGTGATCCTTGCCATTTTAATCCTGATTGCAATCTTTGCAACGTGGATTATGCCGTACTCCTACACCAAGATGGATATGTCCAATCGTTTTGCAACACCTTCTTTTAGCCATCCCTTCGGGTGCGATGAACTGGGAAGAGATATTTTAAGCCGATTAATATACGGTGCAAGATATTCCTTAATCCTTGGATTAGGTTCCGTAGCACTTTCGGTTGTGTTTGGATTAGTTCTGGGATCTATCTCCGGATTCTTTGGAGGTATAGTTGACAGTATTATCATGCGCTTTCTGGATATTTTTTCATCTATCCCCGGAATGCTGATGGCAGTTATTATTTCCGCGGTACTGGGAAGCGGTTTTACAAATTGTATTTTGGCAATTTCTGTATCTACAATGCCGCAGTATGTACGACTGTTGAGAGCATCCATTATGTCAATCAGAAATATGGAATATCTGGAAGCCTCTTCAACACTGCAGAATTGCAGTAAATTCAGGATTATTGTAAAGCATGTATTGCCCAATTCGCTTTCATCGTTGATCGTAACGGCAACAATGGGTGTTGCAAGTTCCATATTGATGGCAGCAGGATTAAGCTATGTCGGACTTGGTGTACAGCCGCCCAATCCGGAATGGGGAGCTATGTTATCAGGAGCCAGAAGTTATTTGAGAGATTATCCGCATATGGTGATATTTCCCGGAATTGTTCTTGCAGTAACCGTGTTGAGTTTAAACATGCTTGGGGATGGACTTCGTGATGCGCTGGATCCTAAGTTAAAGAAGTAAGCGAGGTGCAGGAAAATGAATAAACAGGACGAGTTCTTGAAAGTAGAAGATTTAAGGATTTGCTATCAATCAGATGGAGAAATCGTTCATGCTGTAAATGGTGTATCGTTCAGCCTGGAAAAAGGAAAAACCTTAGGTCTGGTAGGCGAAACCGGTGCCGGAAAAACAACGATTGCAAAAGCAATCCTGGGAATCCTTCCGGAAATTCAGTCAAAAATTCTGTCGGGAAAAATCATCCTGGAAGGACAGAATTTATTAGAAATGACAGAAAAAGAAATGCTGAAAGTCCGGGGCAGTAAAATATCTATGATTTTCCAGGATCCCATGACGGCTTTAAATCCCGTCCATAGAGTAGGCGAGCAGATTGCGGAGGCAGTACGTTTACATAGCAGCGGGAACAAAAAGGATGCAGAGAACAAAGCCAGGGAAATGCTGGAAATGGTTGGAATCCCTGCAGAACGCTATAAAGACTATCCTCATCAGTTCTCCGGTGGAATGAAACAACGTGTAGTCATTGCTATGGCGTTAGCATGCAATCCGGAATTATTACTTGCGGACGAGCCGACCACTGCACTGGATGTAACCATTCAGGCACAGGTACTGGATATGATCAATAATCTGAAGAAAAAGTTAAACACTTCTATGATTATGATTACCCATGACCTTGGGATCGTAGCAGAGGTGTGCGATGCGGTGGCAGTAATATATGCAGGACAAATTGTAGAGTATGGAAGCAAAGAGCAGATTTTTGATCATCCCACACATCCGTACACAATAGGTTTATTTGGAGCGATTCCCAGTCTGGAAACAGATGTTGACAGACTCAGTCCGGTAGACGGAATGCCTCCTGATCCGGCAAATTTGCCGGAGGGCTGCTATTTTGCTCCGAGATGTAAATATTGCAAAAATGAGTGCAAGACTCCGGTGGAAATGAAAGAAATCGAGCCCGGTCATTTTTGCAGATGCTGCAATATCTTGTAACAGGGAGGAAGAAAAATGTCTGCGGTAATAGAAATTAAAAATTTACA
>CAVJMX010000104.1:0-8836 GCA_963650795.1 Bacteroidales bacterium H4 | reverse complement strand
ATTTGTACCCCTATTTTCTCAAAAATATGAGTTTCTATGAGAGATTATGAGATGATACATGATTTTGGAAAAGTCTCGCAAACCCAGTAAAATCAAGGCTTGAGACGATATGAGAGGATATAAGAGATTATGATAAAAATACTATTTATTTGCCACGGCAACATTTGTCGTTCCCCCATGGCGGAATTCGTGATGAAAAAATTAGTATCCGATGCCGGGCTCGCCGACCGCTTCCAGATCGCTTCCGCTGCCACGAGCACGGAGGAGATCTGGAATGGCATCGGGAATCCGGTCTATCCGCCGGCGAAGGCGGAGCTTGCAAGGCACGGCATCTCCTGCGAGGGGAAGTGTGCCAGGCAGGTGACGAGGGCAGATTATGCGGAATATGATTATCTGATCGGCATGGACAGTGCGAATATCCGCAACATGCTGCGGATATTTGGAGGAGATCCGGAGGGGAAGGTGGCGAAGCTGCTTTCCTATGCGGGATTGGAGCGGGATATTTCGGATCCGTGGTACACGGGAGAGTTTGGGATGACCTACGCGGACGTATTGGAAGGCTGTACCGCATTCCTTCAATATTTACAACAAAACGGCAAAATCGACACATGATCTGACACCGCCAACACAGCATACATGACAACTGTGTCACGCCTGAAAAATTCACAGAATCACCACATTTTTCTCACAATTTCTTCGCAGATGCTCTGTATTATGAGAAGCAGATAAGGGGAAATGAATGTTCACAAGATGTTTTTAGAGAACAGGAGGAATGAGAATATGAGAAGATGGAATTTACCCCAGGTGAATACAAAAGTGATGTGTGCAGTGCTGACAGCTGCCATGGTGATGACCGGATTTACGGCTTGCGGAGGAACGACATCTGCGAGCACAGCAAGTACGGAAGCATCGGAAAATAAAGAGACGATCGCGCCGGAGAGCACGACGGAGCAGAGCACTGTGGAGAACAGTGAAGAGAAGGTGGAATCCTATCTCGGTCAGATTACAGCCATTGATGGCAATGTAATCTCCATTGCACTGGCAGAGAAGCCGGAGGCTCCGGATGGTGAAGCACCTACAGGAGAAGCACCGACCGGCGATAAGCCTGACGGACAGGCGCCTGATGGCAATGGTGGCGCTCCAGGTGGCGAAGCTCCGAATGGTCAGGCACCTGACGACAAGGGACAGGCACCCAGTGGTGAAGTACCCACAGGCGAAGCACCGACCGGTGATAAGCCTGACGGACAGGCACCTGACGGCAATGGCGGTGCTCCCAGCGGTGAAGCTCCTGAAGCGCCTACCAATCAGAAACCCGAGAAAGACATGCTGGACGACATGACACTGACCCTTAGCGGAGACACAATGACCATCACAGTCAACGATGATACGATCATCACAATCGACGGAAAAGACGCCACTTTGGAGGAACTCCAGGTGGGCGATACGGTATCCTTCTTCCTGGATGGCGAGACCGTGACTTCTTTGAGTGTAGGCATGCCGGAGCCAGCACAATCGGAACAGCCTACGCAGGCTCCGGAGCAAAAGTAAGCTGCCGCATAAGCATGGCACCTAAGATCTCTGCCATTTCTTCCGGGGACTGGGGATTGGTTTCTTTCAGCCAGGTCTCCACGACACCGACACAACCGGTGATGATGAAGGAACAGAGATATTCATAATTAGCATCGGACTGCGCACTCTTCAGAACCTGGAGGGTGCGCTTTTCCATCTGCTCCTTCAGACGATTAATAAAAGTCAGATCTCCGTGAGGACCGATCATGACCCTGGCGAGATCTCTGTGACGGTCTAAAAAGTGGAAGAACTCCAGCAAAGTTTCATGAGGAGACAGGTTGTCCGTAGCGGAGGACTCCTGCTCCATGATCTCATTGAACTCCCGGAACATTTCATCTTCCACTTTATGTAGCATATCGTAGATATCGTCATAATGCAGATAAAAGGTTCCGCGGTTAATATCCACCATCTCTGTCAGCTCCTTGACGGAGATGTCCTGAATATCGTGGGTTTCCATCATTTTTACCAGCCCCTGTAATAAAAGGGCGCGGGTCTTACGCACTCGTCGATCCATTTTTTCCATAAGATGATCCACCAGCCTTTCCATGAAAATAAAAGGAATCATTTCCTATATCTAATGCGCTAATGCGTATCTAATGCAAATCTGAATTTTTTCTAAAATAATAAACACACTGAAATAAAATGTCTAAAAATAAACAATCAAAAAGAATCTGTAGCTTGCTTTTTCTTTCCCATTATTATATTTTGCTTGTGGCAGAAAATCAACACAAGTTCATTAAACCACATGAATACAATTTCTCATCTTTGTAGTAATGCTTTACAGAAGGGCAAAAGCCTTTTAAACTAAAGGCATATCAAACGATACATAAAATAGGGTACAAAGAGACACAGCAGGAGGAAACTATGGCAGCAGACAACACAGAAAAAGACAAAAAAGATAACTCCTTTATGATGAAGCTTGCCACGCTCATCGTAGACAAGCGAAAAGGGTTTTATCTGATATTCATTGTCTTGTGCGTATTTTGCGTATTATCCATGAACAAAGTCAAGGTCAACAACGACCTGACGACGTATTTGCCGGATACGACAGAGACCAGGAGGGGACTGGATCTGATGGATTCGGAGTTTACGACTTACGGTTCCGCCCGGATTCTGATCTGTAATGTGACCTTTGATGAGGCACAGAAGTTAGCAGATCAGGTAGAAGAAATGGACGGTGTCAGTATGCTTGATTTCGATGACACCGAGGATCATTACCATGACATGGAGGCTTTATTGTCTGTCACTTTTGATGAAGAATCGGATACGGAAGCCACACAGCAGCATCTGACCGAGGTACTGGATGCGCTGTCTGATTATGATGTCTATTATTCTTCTGATATCGGTCAGGAGGAACGTGATGCGGATGACCTGAACAACGATATGATCCTTATTCTGGTGCTGGCAGCAGTGGTTATCGTAGCCGTGCTGTTATTTACCTCCACGACCTACGCGGAGATCCCGGTATACTTGACCACATTTATCGTGGCAGCTATTTTGAATAAAGGTACGAACTACTGGTTCGGAACTATCAGTTTCGTTACGAACTCCATTGCAGTCGTGCTACAGTTGGGTCTGGCAGTAGACTATGCTATCATTCTGGCACACCGTTTTATGGAAGAGCATGAGGATAAGGATGCCAGAGAAGCCGTGATCGTGGCGCTGAGTAAGGCAATCCCGGAGATCTCTTCCAGCTCCCTGACGACCATTTCCGGTATGGTGGCAATGATGTTCATGCAGTTTCGAATCGGTTACGATATGGGTATCATTCTGGCAAAATCTATTATTTTCAGTATGGTAGCTGTATTCTTCCTGATGCCCGGACTATTACTTACCTTTTCCAAGGCAATTGATAATACTCACCATAAGAGTTTCGTGCCAAAGATCACAGCAGTCGGCAAATTCTGTGTGGCTACCCGCTTCATTGTACCGCCGATCCTGATCATTGGCGTTATTGCAGCATTTTTCCTGTCCAATAAGGCAAACTATGTGTACGATACTAACACGCTGGAATCCAGTAGAATGAGCGATAATAAATTCTCGGTCAATATGGTAAATCAGGAATTTGGTATGGTCAACCAGTTGGCGGTCATTGTGCCCAACGGCGATTATGAAAAGGAGGCACAGACTCTGAAAGCGTTAGAGAAACTGGATGCCGTAAAATCTGTCCAGGGACTTGGCAACATCGAAGCCATGGACGGCTATATGCTGACGGATAAATTAAATCCCAGACAGTTCGCTGAGTTGATCGACCTGGATGTGGAAGTGGCGGATATGCTGTATTCGGCATACGCACTGGATCAGAGCGATTACGGTGCACTGGTCAGCGGTGTCAGCGACTACGAGGTTCCTTTTATTGATATGTTCCTCTTCATCTATGATCAGAAGGAAAGCGGCAACATTACGCTGGACGATGATCTGGAAAAGACACTGTCGGATGCTTATTCCCAGATCTGTATTGCAAGAGACCAACTGTTAGGCGAGAACAAATCCCGTTTTGTCCTGGAATTAAATGTCCCTTATGAAGGAGAAGAAACTACCGCGGCATTGGAGCAGATCCGTAATGTTGTGGCAAAGTTCTATGATATAGATGATATCCTGTTAGTCGGTAATGCTACCAGTGATAAGGATCTTGGCGATTCCTTTGCAACAGATAATACGATCATCACCGTGCTGACAGCATTGTTTGTTATGATCATCCTGCTCTTTACCTTTCAGTCCGCCGGTCTGCCGGTACTGCTGGTAGTAACAATCCAGGGCAGTATCTGGATGAACTTCTCACTGCCTTATCTGTTGAATGAAAATGTATATTTCCTGGGATATCTGGTAGTATCTGCAATCCAGATGGGTGCGACGATCGACTACGCTATCGTTATCACCAGCCGTTATATGGATCTGAAGACTTACATGCCAATCAAGGAAGCGGCCGTTGAGGCACTGAACCAGGCATTCCCCACCATCGTTACCAGTGGTTCCATGCTGGTGGCAGCAGGCTTCATTATCAGCTATGTATCCAGTAACGCAGCGGTGGCAGCCATCGGACTGGCACTGGGACGGGGTACTCTGACTTCTATTTTACTGGTACTGCTGGCATTGCCGCAGACGTTGCTGATCGGTGATATTATTATTCAGAAGACGGCATTTACCTTGAAGCGTGACCTGGCGAAACCGCTGCCTTCTGCCGGAAGGATCCGTATGAACGGTCACATCAAGGGCTATGTCAATGGTATCCTGGAAGGTGATTTCGTCGGTGTTATCGACGGTGAGATGGGCGCGGTAGTACGTCCCAAGGACACAGTGACCATGGAGCGGCAGGATGAACCGGAGGAAATCTATCCGAGACTGGAAGCACAGGAGCTTCCGGAGGATGAGGCAACCGGGCAGGAGAGCACAGTCGGAGAAAATATGCCGGAAAACAAGGATAACGATGCAAACGACAATACAGCAGAAAGCGAGGGAACAGAAGATGAACAGTAAGAGATTATTATGTTTCCTGCTGGGAGCAGCATTACTGCTGCAGATACCGTCGACCGCTTATGCTGCAGAGACGCTGACCTATGAAGAGTACAAGGGAGGCAGCGGCTATAGCAGCTCCTCACAGGAACAGGATTACGCCATTGTGGAGATCAGCACAGAGGAGGAGCTGCGCGGACTTGCGGAGAATTGTGTACTGGACAGTTGGTCCAGGGGCAAAAAAGTAGTGCTGCAGAACGACATCGTCCTGAGCATGGCAAGCGAATTCAGCATTCCTACCTTCGCGGGAATCTTCGATGGTAATGGTTTCACCATTTCTAATGTGAAGCTTACGGATAATGGTTCTGCGGTCGGTCTTTTCCGTTATGTGCAGGAAGGTGCAAAAATACGTAACCTTACAGTGACCGGAGAAGTGTCACCTTCCGGAAGTCAGGATCAGGTCGGCGGCATCGTCGGCGTGAACTATGGAAGCATTGAAAACTGTAAGTTTTCCGGAAATGTCATCGGAGATACGGATGTCGGCGGTATTGTCGGCGTGAACGAGGAGAGCGGTGAGATCCGCCGTTGTGAATCCAGCGCCAATGTCATCGGCAATCATTCCGCAGGCGGTATTGTCGGCAACAATCATGGTATTTTGAATAACTGCAGCAACAGCGGAAATATCAATACCTACAGCACGGAAGTGACCTATGACCTGGATGACATCACCATGGATAATTTAGAGCAGATCAACAGCACTTCCAATGTAGAAGCGCATACAGATACCGGAGGAATCGCAGGTATCTCCGACGGTAAGATCTACTACTGCTCCAATTCCGGAGCCATCGGCTATCAGCATGTGGGCTATAATACCGGCGGTATCGTGGGCAGACTGCATCAGGGATATCTTCAGAATTGTACCAATACAGGACATGTGCAGGGCAGAAAAGATGTGGGCGGCATCGTCGGACAGATGGAGCCTTTTCTGGAGATCCAGTACCTCAGCGACAAACTGAAGGAACTGGACACCGAGACCGATAAATTCCTGGATATGCTGGATGCAACCCAGAAGGATATCAGCAATTACAGCAGGCAGGCATCCGCTCTTGCCAAAAGCATCAGCACGAATCTGAAGGATGCCAACAGTGCGGGAAATTCTCTGGGAAATACTGCAACAGATCTGTGGTATATTTACAATCAGGAACTGAACGGTGTCAGCAATGACCTGAAGGTACTGAATGATGAACTGAACAAGCAGGCAGATAATGATAAAAATAACGGCAATAGCCATGACGTAACATTAAGTGGCAATGATTTAAGCGGCGGTAATATTACCATTACCGTACCAGATGATACGGAAAGCTACAAAACAGCTTTGAAGAAATTTGGAGAGAACGCATCCAGGCATCTGGACAATATGACGAAAGCGTCCACGGATCGCAGCGGCGGTATCAAGGGTAATCTGGATACACTGAATGACCGGCTGGATAAAGCTTTTGACCAGCTGGGCCAGCTGGGAGACGTCCTCCAGGCAGGGACAGACAGCACCAGCGACCATATGGATGAACTGATGGATCAGGCGAGAGTGCTGCGGAAATTAGTCAGTGAGATCCGGGATGACCTTTTCCGGTATGAAGGAATTTCAGCAGAGGATACTTCCGACGAATCTGCGACAAAGGGTGAGGTGAACCCCGGAGATCCCGATGCCGAGGATGCCAGCACAGAACCGGAAGGAACCGAGGAAGCCCGCTATGACACTTCCAGTTTCCAAAAAGGAAAGGTTACCCTGTGTGTGAACCGCGGCGTTGTAGAGGCAGACACCAATGTGGGTGGTATCGTCGGACAGGTGGCAACGGAATACGATTTTGACCCGGAGGACGATGTGACGTTAACCGGAACGGAGAGCTTCAATGTGGAGCAGACGGTCAAGGCAGTCATCAGAGACAGCCGGAACTACGGAGATGTAACGGGTAAAAAAGACTATGTGGGAGGCGTTGTCGGCAAGGCAGAGTACGGTGCAGTCATCTCCTGTGAATCCTATGCACCGGTAGAGAGCACCGGCGGCAGTTATGTAGGAGGCATTGCCGGATCTGACAGCTATGCAATCCGCAGCTGCTACAGTATGGGCAAGATCACCGGCAAAAATAATATCGGCGGAATCGCCGGAGAGGGCTGTGATATTTTCTACAGCTATGCCTATAACGACCTGGATATGTCCGGTGAGAGACAGGGCAGCATCGCCGGAAAATTAAGTGATGACGGCACCTTATACGGCAACTATTATGTAGAAGGTGACGTCGGCGGTGTAGACGGCATCGGTTATTATGGAGGAGCAACGCCGCTGTCTTATCAGGAGTTCTGCAAAATGGACGGCGTACCGGAAGCCTTTTCCCAGTTCACCATCACTTTCCAGGCAGATGGTGTAGAGGTGGCTTCCTATAAGTGCAGCTATGGAGATTACCTGTCCGAGGATCAGATCCCGGAGGTACCGGAGAAGGAAGGCTACTACGGTGTATGGCCGGATTATGATTTCAGCTATATTACCGGCAATAAGGTACTGGAAGCGGAATATGAGGAATGGACCGCATCCATCGCTTCCACGGAGAAAAATGATGCTGATAAGCCGCTAGTCATGGCGGAGGGCAACTTCTATCCCAATGCGACACTGCATCTGCAGATAGACGGTGATACGTATACCGTGTCACTTACCAATTCCATGGAAGAGAATGCACCGGATTATACCGGCGAAGTCACTCTGCGTGTCTACTGTGAGGATACGGACAACACCGTGGTACAGGTAGAACAGGACGGAGAATACAGAAACGTGGAATCTACGGTGATCGGAAGTTACAGACAGTTTACCATGGAAGTACCCGGCAGCTTCCGCACTGTGGAGGCAGAGAACAGTCACACGCTGCTGATCGTACTTTGTATCGTCGGTGGCGCAGTGGTGATCCTGCTGATCGTACTGCTTGCTAAAAAAGCAGGAAAGCGCAGAAAAAAGCGGAAACAGGCAAAACGTGACCGGAAAGCCGGAAAAGATCAAAACGCTGCAGAAGCAGCGGAGAGCGTAGAACAGTCGGAAAGCACAGAGGAACAGTTATGATCCGGGCAGTGATATTTGATATGGACGGTACGTTGATCGATACCGAAAAATATTACCGTATTTTCTGGCCGAAGGCGCTGAAAGCCTTGGGGTATACCATGACGGATGAGCAGGCACTGACTATGCGCAGTCTGGGCAGACCCTTTGCTCCCAAGCAGCTCAAAGCCTGGTACGGTGAAGATTTTGACTATTATGCAGCGCGGAATAAACGCAAAGAGCTGATGGAAGAAGCACTGGATCGGGATGGCATCCAGTGTAAGCCCGGAGCCGTGGAGCTTCTGGAAGATCTGAAGAAGAGACACATTATCACCGCCATTGCCACGGCAACGGACCTGGAGCGGACCGAAAAATATCTGGCACTCACGGGGCTTCGTCCCTATTTTGAAAAATTGATTTCGGCAACCATGGTAGCCGAAGGCAAGCCCTCGCCGGATATCTATCTCTATGCCTGCGAGCAGCTGGGACTGGCTCCGGAGGAGTGTATGGCGGTGGAGGATTCCCCTAACGGTGTTTTAAGCGCCTACCGCGCCGGCTGCAAAGTCGTCATGGTGCCGGATCAGACACCACCGGATGAAAACTTAAAAAAATGCCTGTACGCCTGTGTACCGACCCTGGCAGATATCAGCCACCTCATTTAGAGGTGGCTTTTTACAATGTCTTAATCACGCGGCTTCGTATATACTTGATTTTTATAATTTAGTGTGTTAT
>CAVJMX010000103.1:0-8882 GCA_963650795.1 Bacteroidales bacterium H4 | reverse complement strand
AATCCCTATCATAACCCCTCAGATACTTTCATACACTGTAAAAAAGTATCCTGAGGGGTTTTCCTTTGAAAGACTATATTGAAGAACGAGCTATAGGGATAGCCAACTATATCATCGACCACAATGCTACGGTGCGGCAGACCGCGAAGGCGTTCGGCATCAGCAAGAGCACGGTGCACAAGGATGTGACGGAGCGGCTGGTGCAGGTGAATCCGGCGCTGGCGAAGCAGGCGCGGAAGGTGCTGGATATCAATAAATCCGAGCGGCATATCCGCGGCGGACTGGCTACCAGGGAGAAGTATCTGCATCAGCATTAGATATTCGACGAGACAAAATATTCTGTACGGAAAAGTGCCTTGAAATGCCGGGCGACAACTTATATAATGGATACATAACTATATGGGATAAAGCAGCTAAAATATTAAGATACCAAAGATATCTGGGGCATATCGTGAAAAATACAGAAAAAAGAATGTCACGTCATGTGGCAGCGAATATCGTTCTGCTGATTGTAGTGATCTTCGGGATCCTGCTGATCTCACAGCGGGGAAACTATGCGAGACAGATGGTGCAGATCAAGGAATATATCAGTGAATTATCCAGCAGGACCTCCCAACATATCAGCGATGTCTTTCGGGATAAGATGAATGCCATCACTTCGATTGCCTATCTCTATGGGGAAGCCCTGGAGTCACCGGAAGCCAATACGGAATACCTGGCGGTGCTGGAAGAAGGTTCCGGTTTTGACAGGATCCGTTTTGTCAATCTGAAGGAGAGAGTTTCACCAGTGACGGTACAGCTCATGGGTATCGTGCGTAAAAAGAACGCCATAGACAGAGCGAAAGAGCAGCGGGAGCGTGTGACCAGCCTGCTTCAGAATGTGGCAGACGACTATATCTGCCTGATCGATGTGAATCTGAAGACCGAACAGGAGGAACTGTTCCCGCTGTACGAGGAAAATGGACTGGAGGACTGGTCGCAGGGCGATTACGATTTTACCCATTGCATCACGAATTATGCCCAGACAGTGGTGAGCGAGGAAGACCGGGCGCGCTTCCGGGAGGCTACGTCACTTCCGGAATTAAGAAAAGTCCTGGCGGAGCAGAAGGATTTTTATATTGAATATTGGGCGAATATCAATGGAAAAGAACGGAGATTGCAGGAAAAATATACGATCTGTCGGGACAAACCACAGGAAGAACATATGCTGGCGGGTATCCGTGATATCACACAGCTGACCAAAGAGCGGGTAAAAGTGCAGACCAGTATGGATCTGATCGTATCTGCGGCAAGTACGGTGTACCCCTTTATCGTAGAGGTGAATCTGACGAAAAATAAGGCGAAGACCATCTACAACCAGGGTATTGTAAAGACCGGTGTTATGGAACATTCCACCATGGATGAGATGATGGAAAAAGTAAAAGAGACCGTCATCATCGAGGAAGACTACAAGCGTCTGTGCAGCACTATGAGCCGGCAGGCGCAGATCGACGCCTACCACCGCGGGGAACGGGAACTGTGCCAGCGGATCAGGCAGCTGGGAGATGACGGGCAGCTTCACTGGATGGAAGTGCGTAATATCCTGATGATAAATGTTACAGGAAATCTGTACAGTATTTCCATGGTACGGTGTGTGGATGAGGATATCCGGCAGACCATGGAACTGCAGGCTGCGAAGGAAGCAGCGGAGAGCGCCAGTCGTGCCAAGAGTACCTTCCTTTTCAACATGTCTCACGACATCCGGACTCCCATGAACGCCATTATGGGATTCTCCTCCATGGCGGAGCGGTATGCGGAGGATCCGGACAAAGTACAGGATTGCTTGCAGAAGATCAACCTGTCCGGGGAACATCTGCTGAAGCTGATCAACAATGTCCTGGATCTGGCGAGAATCGAAAGCGGACGGATGGAAATGAACATTCAGGCATGCCGCATTCCGGACAGCATCGGGCAGGTGGAATATATTTTCCAGGCAGATTGCCGGAAAAAAATCTCACACTGGAGATCGTCAGCGATATTCAGGATGAGATCGTGTTCTGCGACATGCTGAAGATCAATCAGATCGAACTGAATCTGATCGGCAATGCCATAAAATATACACCGGAGGGCGGTAAGATTACTTATTCCGTGACCCAGACAGGCAGAGAGGGAGATTATGCCACTTATCGGTGCAGTGTGAAGGATAACGGAATCGGCATGAGCCCGGAGTTTGTCTGCAACGTGTTTGAAGCCTTTGAACGGGAAAACAGCAGCAGTGCTACCGGAATTGAAGGGTCTGGGCTGGGACTGGCGATTACCAAACGTCTGGTGGACGGCATGGGTGGCACGATATCCTGTCAGAGTGAACAGGGAAAAGGATCGGAATTTACGTTCCTGCTGACACTTCGCGTGGGAACCCCGGAGGATCTGCCCCGGGAAGTGATCACCGACGAAAACGGCAGGATCATAGAGAACAGAGAACTGGACATGACGGGAAAAAGAGTTCTTCTCGTGGAAGACAATGCGCTGAACCGGGAGATATCCAGGGAACTACTGGAAAATGAAGGGATCCTGGTAGAGGAAGCCCGGGATGGCGATGCTGCGGTGGAGACTGTTCGTAACAGTACTCCCGGATATTATGATATGATACTTATGGACATTCAGATGCCGAAAATGGACGGCTATGAAGCTACCAGGCAGATCCGGGCACTGCCGGATCGTGCGCTTTCACAGATTCCCATTGTCGCTGTCACGGCAAATGCATTTGAAGAGGACAGGCAGGAGGCAAGGGAAGCCGGAATGAATGGTCACATTGCAAAGCCCATCAGCGTAAAACAGCTGCGGGAACAGATGGCACGCTGCATGAAAAATACCGTAAACAACACCGAAGAATAACTTATGAGGAGAGAATTACATAATGGCAACAGAGTTTCTGAATGATGCACGGAGAGAGATCGAAGGACGTACAGAAGACTTTTATGGGACCTGAAAGCATTCTATCAGGGGAACGGGGAAGCAGAAAAAAATCTGATGGAACAGACCACACAGCCGTTCTGGCAGAGCCTTCGCCTGAGTAAAAAAAGACTGCAGCAGCGGAACCTGACAGTGGATATGGAGATGCAGGAACCGGCAACGCTGGCGGATTATGACGGTCCGAAAAAGGATGGCTATGATTACACCTGCCGCCGCACCAAAGCGGTGAAAATGCGGCGTACCTATTACCGCAAGGGAGAAAAGATCGCTTTCTTAAAAACTCCGGAGATCGCGGAGGCGAATTTCCTGAAAGCGGATGTGCAGGGCGACATGGCAGTGTGTCCCAACTGCGGACATGAAGGAAAATTATCCAGCTATATTGACGGCTGTGATGCCTGTGGTGCGAAATTCCTTGTCAGTGATTTCGAGACAAAAGTATCCGGATTCTCCCTGGAGGAGGATGCCAGGCAGAAAAGTATCTCCAACTTTATCAAAGCGGGAGTGACGGTGGGGATCGTAGCCGTGGCACTGGCGCTGCTTGCCATCTGCGCGGGCGGTATCATGTTTTTACTGCTGTTTTTGGGGAGGAACGGTTATAACGCGGTCAAAGCGGCAGCAGCCATGATGCTGGGCATCGGATTTGCTCCGGTATTTTTCCGGTCACTGTTTTTCATGGCGACCATATTCGTAGTAATGATCGCTGTAATGGAGGTACACAGGAAGCCGAAGATTCAGGACGAATCAAAAGTGAAGGCTCTGATCCCCGAATTTTCCACCGGTAATTTTTTACAGAACCTGGAATACCAGCTGCGCATGATCCACATGGCAGATACGGCAGAGCAGGTGCGTTTTTTTGCTCCCTGTGATCTGGGCAGCACCGTGGCAAGATACCAGAATGTGGTGGATTGCTGTGTCTGCGGCGTGCGTTTCCTGGAGGCGGAAGCTGCGGGAGATTCTTACCGGGTCCGTGTGGAAGTGAAGATGCGTCTGACACTGGATACGGGGAAAAAGATTAAGAACCGCTATGAGAATCTGCAGCTGGAACTGGAAGGCAGACAGCAGATCGTAACGCAGCACAGTAAGGCACTCCGGGAATACAAATGTCCGAACTGCGGCGGCAGCGTGGATATCCTGGGCGGCGGAGTGTGCGCATACTGTAATACCGTTGTGGACTACCGGAATTTCGGCTGGATCATCACTTCCTATACGAATCTGGGACAGCCGGAGAACCCTTATGCCAAAATACTGGCGGCAGCCCTGGGCATCTACGGAGTTATTCTGGTGCTCAGCCTGGTACTCATGGTCCATTCCGAGGATGGAAAAGAGACCCTGGCGATCTGGCAGAGCCTTGGCAGGTCATCGGACTATCTGGAAGCTGTGCAGCAGGATATTGTATATCCGGATGATGTGTTGGAAGGTCTCACGGAGACGGACAGTGAGGAAGGCAGATTTGCTTCCGCGAAGACCTATGCCTGCGATGACAGCGAGGCAGTAAAAGAAGCTTATCACGAAGCCCTCTTAGAGAGAGGATTCCTGGAGATGCAGCAGTATCCGGAAGGCTTTTCCGTATTTAAGGTCGAGGATCCTGCGGCGTACATGACGGACGAGGAAGAGGAGATGTTTTATCTGGTGATTCGTGCGGAAAATGCACCGGAGGGAATTACAGTGACTGCGACTTTAGTGGATGAGAACTGGGATCCGGTACAGGAGTAAAACAGAATACGCAAATACGACAAGGGACCCGGGGCGAAAGCTTCCGGGTCCTCTTTAGAGGGAAAGTGTTTGTAGTTGGCTTATTTGGTAAGAGGAATTCGGTGCACTACTCTGCGATAGACCTTCCACAGAATCACAGCAGGAAAACTGATTGCCAGATATGCTGTGGACAAAAGACCGGTGGCACCGCCTACGATTGCAATAATTAAAATTCCGATGTTCATAATGGATTCCTCACTTTTTCTCAGTCTGTAAAGTATGTATGGACCTTTAAAAACTTTACATATCGTATTATAGTAAACGGACCCTGCCCGGTGAATAGTTTTGCCTGACCCTTAACGCTATTTTGGCGGGATATTTACAGAATCTTTGCAACCCGTTTACGGAATCTTAACAGCGGAACCGATCCCGGGAGTTAAGTTTGCAATAGTAGGGAATATCAAGTATAATAGAGAAAAATTGACTGTTGCTGGTAACAGTCCAAGAAAACAAAACGGGAGGTAGGAATATGAGTATGACGCTGGAACAGGCTAAGGAGAAGCTTGCAAAGTATGGTCAGGAGCATGTTCTGAAGTATTACGGGGAACTGAATGAGGAAGAGAAACAGGGGATTCTGGATCAGATCGAAGCTACGGATATGAGTATCCTGGAGGCTTGTAAGCACAAGGAAGATCTGGCGAAAAAGGGAGTGATCACCCCCCTTGCTGCAATGCAGTTAGATGAGATTGAGGCAAACAGAGAGAATTTCACGGCGACCGGTATCGAGGCGATCCGTCAGGGCAAGGTGGCTGCGGTTCTGTTAGCGGGAGGCATGGGTACCAGACTGGGCTCTGATAATCCCAAGGGAATGTACAATGTGGGACTGACTCATGAGTTATATATTTTTGAGTGCCTGGTCAATAATCTGCTGGAAGTCGTACATCAGGCAGATGCATGGATCCATCTGTTCGTAATGACCAGTGATAAAAATAACGATGCTACCATCGCCTTTTTACAGGAGCATGATTTCTTCGGATATAAGGCAGAGTACGTGCATTTCTTCAAGCAGGAGATGGCAGCGGCTACCGATTACGAGGGCAAGATTTACCTGGAGGAGAAGGGCAAACTGTCCACCTCTCCCAATGGTAACGGCGGCTGGTTCATTTCTATGAAAAATAACGGCATGCTGGATATCGTACATAACGAAGGTATCGAATGGCTGAATGTATTTGCCGTGGACAATGTACTGCAGCGTATTGCGGATCCCTGTTTTATCGGTGCTACGATTCAGAGAAACTGCGTCGTGGGCTCCAAAGTAGTCCGCAAGAATGCACCGGATGAAAAAGTGGGCGTTATGTGCTTAGAGGACGGCAGACCTTCCATCGTGGAATATTATGAGCTGACTGATGAACTGATGAATGCGAAGGATGAGAAGGGAGAGCCGGCATACAACTACGGCGTTATCCTGAACTATCTCTTCAAGGTGCAGGATCTGGAGAAGCTCATGGAAGAGAAAATGCCCCTGCATATCGTAGAGAAGAAGATTCCTTATCTGGATGAGAAGGGAGAGCCGGTGAAGCCGGAGGCACCCAATGGCTATAAATTCGAGAGCCTGGTACTGGATATGATCCACCAGATGGACAACTGCCTGCCTTTTGAAGTGGTCCGGAGAAAAGAGTTCGCACCCATCAAGAATAAGACCGGTGTGGATTCTGTGGAGAGCGCCAGAGAACTGCTTACCGAAAATGGAGTAGTGCTGTAAACATTTCGACAGATTTTCACAACATAAGGTTATTGAGGATTCTGTAAAAGTACAGTAAGCTGTTACTGTAAGAAACGAAGAAGAATCTCATCAGGTCAGGACAGATGAGGGAGCATAGGAAGCCGTAACAGTGAACAAATGGTATTGTTTCACATGCGGCAGATAGGAGAGAGTGTATGAGAATTTTGGTAACAGGCGGTGCCGGATTCATCGGCAGTCATACCGTAGTAGAATTACAGCAGGCAGGCTATGATGTTGTTGTATTGGATAATCTCTGCAATGCCAGTGAGAAAGTAATCCCCAGAGTAGAAGCCATCACCGGCAAAAAGGTTCCTTTTTACAAGGCAGATATTCTGGATCGTGAAGCACTGGAGGAGATCTTCAGCAAGGAGCAGATCGATGCAGTCATCCATTTCGCAGGACTGAAGGCAGTCGGCGAGTCCGTACAGAAGCCCTGGGAATATTACGAGAACAATATTGCAGGTACTTTGACTTTGGTAGATGTCATGAGAAAACACGGCGTGAAGAGCATTATCTTCTCTTCCAGCGCTACCGTATACGGTAACCCCGCATTTGTTCCCATTACCGAGGAATGCCCCAAGGGACAGTGCACCAACCCTTACGGTTGGACCAAGTCCATGCTGGAGCAGATCCTGACCGATATCCAGAAGGCAGATCCCGAATGGAACGTGATCCTGCTTCGTTACTTTAACCCGATCGGAGCGCACAAGAGCGGAACCATCGGTGAGAACCCCAACGGTATCCCCAACAACCTGATGCCTTACATCACACAGGTGGCAGTCGGCAAGCTGAAAGAGCTGGGTGTCTTCGGTGATGATTATGATACTCCCGACGGAACCGGCGTACGTGACTATATCCATGTCGTAGATCTGGCAAAGGGTCATGTAAAGGCTCTGAAGAAGATCGAGGAGAATGCGGGATTGAAGATCTACAACCTGGGAACCGGCGTAGGCTACAGCGTTCTGGATATTGTGAAGAACTTTGAAGCAGCTACCGGTGTGGAGATTCCTTATGTGATCAAGCCCCGTCGTGCAGGCGATATCGCTACCTGCTATTCCGATGCTTCTCTGGCAGAGAAGGAACTTGGCTGGAAGGCTGAGAACGGCATCAAGGAAATGTGCGAAGATTCCTGGAGATGGCAGAAGAACAATCCCAACGGATACGAAGAATAATTTGAATCATAAAAGGTCGTATGGCGAAAACCATACGACCTTTTTTAGTTGCTGTATTATTATGCTACATATAAATACATGAAGATAAAATGACAGATGCTTCCGCCCATGACGAATAAATGGAACACTTCGTGGGAACCGAAAGACTTATGCTTGGAGTTGAAGATTGGAAGCTTCAGAGCATAGATCACTCCACCGACGGTATAAATGATGCCTCCTGCAAGCAGCCACAGAAATGCGGGAGTGGACAGCGTGCTTAACAGTGGACCGAAGACCAGGACACATACCCATCCCATGGCAATGTAGATGACAGAAGAGAACCATTTGGGACAGGTGATCCAGCATGCCTTGATGATCATGCCCACCGCAGCGATTCCCCAGACCAGTGCCAGCAGGGTATAACCTAATTTACCGCCCAGCACGATCAGACAGATCGGTGTATAGGAACCGGCGATCAGTACGAAAATCATCATGTGATCCAATTTCCGGAAGATACGGAGACTTCTGCCGGTAAGATCTACGGAATGATAGGTGGCGCTGGCGCCGTATAACAGAATCATGCTTCCCATGAAGATCGCCATCGCCAGGAAATTCTCCTGCCCGGACTGGACGCCTGCTTTTACTAACAGAGGTACTGCTGCGAATACCGCCATCATCATGGCGATAAAATGGGTAATGGCACTGCCGGGTTCTCTGATTGTGATCTGCATAATAACTCCTCCTTTTCCTGCGGTGTGAGCCGCCTGCGAATCTAATATATTCAGGATTATTTTATCCTGTGCGTCTATTTACTATTCGAAAATAAACAAGATGTATCATTAAAAACAATTACAAGTAGTTTACAAAACTACATCTTGTAAAGCAAATACTAACGCGAAAAATAAGAAAAGTCAATATGGATCCTGCATTTTGGGAAAAAAGTATTAGTCTTCCTCGATGATCTGAATTTCCAGATAATCAAAATCGATGGCTTCGATGAAACTGTCCTGGGTGAAGCGGGTCTTGTTATATCGCTTAAAATCAGAAATATTCATATCTAGCCAGATGGGAGTGGCAAGGTCGAACTTATGGCAGACTTCGTTCAGAGTATGGAAGACCTTATGCGTACGGGTATCGACACTGCCATCCTCCAGGCAGAGGTCCTTCAGAATATGATTGCTTTTCACGATTTTGGCCCACATACGAAACATAAGAGATCTCCTACTACAATATATTTATGGTTAATATCCCTTACAGCCAGTAAGGAATTATCCATCTTGTTGCTTAAGCTGTTAGAATGTTAA
>CAVJMX010000102.1:0-8951 GCA_963650795.1 Bacteroidales bacterium H4 | reverse complement strand
TTATAAAATGATGCCAGGGTCAAAAGGTCTAAACCCACATGAGCTTGCTCATAAGTGGGTGAAAGACCTTGGGACCCGCCCCGATATGAGCATAAAAGTGGGATGATAATCCCACGATATGCGAATATTGGGTAGGATTGTGGGAGTGCGGAGCACGGAACAATCCGTAGGCATCAAAGTCGGGGGCTTTTGACCCCGACATCATAAAATAAGAATTAGTTAAGAAACTACGAACACCCGCGGAAGTATATCATCTACCGCGAGTGTTCTGCATTTTGGAAAGTTTTCAAAAAACAGTAGCCCCGGCTGGGTATAAGAATAAGCAGACCGTAAGCAGACGTCGGTACTTAGCGAGAGTACTTTTCTCGCTTATGTACCGCTACGCTCTGCGACAGAGCGCAAGCGTGTCGCGTTTCTTATACCCTGTCAGGGGCTACGTGGATTTTTAATTCAATTTCTAATGGAATGTGAAGGAATCTCCGTCCTCCACAATACAGATCATAGTTTTGCCGGTGTTGAGCACGATCTCATCGCCGTTGTCATCGTAATACTTCGTCGCACCGTAATCGGAAGTCTTCTCCCAATTGACATGAATCCCACGACCGTTCGTGAAGAACCATCCGTCCCTGGTGGTGTCGTGGCACTGGAACGCCAGATACCCTTCGCCCAGCTCCTCGTAGAAAGTATTCTGCACTAAAATATTTTTGAAGGACAGCTGCTCTCCGGTGACGGCGTCGATGTGAGGACCATCGGAACTGCCGGACAGATGCTGGGACCGGTAATACAGTCCATCTTCCTCGTTGAATTCAAAATAGCACCGGGTCAGCGGATAACATCCCGACATATCGATGTACGTGGCATCCTTTGCCTTGGAACCATACTGTCCTAAAGTATTCGGCTCCGCCTTCGTAGCAAACCGGAAATGATTCTCATCGGTGAGACCACGGTAATTCAAGCTGTACCCCCTTTTCTCAATGACTTTCTTAAGTCCCGCGCCGGACGCATAGGCATTGTGGGGCTTGCTGCGATCGGTGGTACGAAAGAATGCCGCCTCATCCGAACCGGAAGTACCGTCCACATTCTGCGTATCCGGCTCCGCCAGTAACTCATTGATGAAAAAAGGTCCTCCGAAATGCACTAAAAAAGCATCCCATTCAAACGCCCAGTAAGCGTAATAATCACGTAGACTGCGGATATTGCCGATCTTGTCCATATCCTCCCAACCCTCGTAGATTGCCATCATACGGGTCATGCGGTTCTCTGCGTTGGCTTCATAGATAATGGAAGCCTCAGACAGACTGTACTGCGGGATGGCGGAAGCCTCATTGGGAATCATGACCGCAATGGGGCGGGTCGCTGCCACATCCGCATCCACCCATTCATTGGTCAGGCGGCTGCGCACCATGCCCTCCACAGGGGGTGTGGAATCATCCTCCACCACGATCGTCACAGGATCCGGCATTTTTTCATCGGAAGCCACAGTGGAAGACGGCGAGTTGTCCGGCAGGATCGGACTTAAAATATCGTTATTATTGTTCTGTTGTCCGCAGGCGGTCAGCAGAAGAGAAGCGGACAGACAAAGCGAAACGGCTTTTAACAATGTCCGTGTTCTGTTTTTGAAAAAGCACATGTAAATGTCACCTCTGTCAAGTAAATGTATGGGTATTAAAACAGGAACGTGTATAGGAGCACACCGCAGAAAATACCTAAAATCGCTCCCATCAGTACCTGCAAGGGGGTATGTCCCACGAATTCTTTTAATTTGTCGTGGGGGGACATCTCACCGCGCCCCATATCCTCGAATACCCGCAGCATCTCGTTCAGCACCTGTGCCTGAATACCGGTCTCCCTGCGCACACCCATGGCATCATACATTACAATGATCGCAAGGATCAGGGAAATGGCGAATTCAAAACTTCCGGCACCGTATTCATAGCATACCGCTGTCACCAGAGAACAAACGGTGGCAGAGTGTGAACTGGGCATGCCGCCGCTGCCTACCAGACGCTCCGCTACGAACTTCTTGGAGACGATGAGGTGGATGATCGTCTTAAGCACCTGCGCCACCAGCCAGCCGCATGCAGCTGTCAGAAAAATATGATTACTGAAAAAATCCTGGAAAAAATTCATTATTTACCTCGTTTCCGGTATGTCTTCGTCGAACCTATGGACATACATAAAATCAGTATAATCCAAAAAGCGGAAAAAGTACAGTGTTGACCTTGAAATGATGTGTAGGAGAATAGTATAATGAAAACATCCGGAGAAAAAATAAGGAATGATTTCCGGGAATATATGCAGATCATTTCTGCAGACATATTTAAGGAGACGTATGGGATGAGCCTGTTGAGCGTGATAGTGCCCTGCTATAATGAAGAGGAGAGCGTTGCCCTGTTTTATCAGGAACTGACGAAGAACGATACATTTTTCAAAGAAAAAGATATTGAGCTGGAACTGCTCTATATTGATGACGGATCGAAGGACGGTACGGTGCGTGAGGTCAAAAAGCTGATCGAGGCAGACCCGAGAGTCCATATTATTTCTTTTTCGAGGAATTTCGGAAAAGAAGCAGCCATGTTTGCCGGACTGGAGAAGTCTAAGGGAGACTACGTGGTGATGATGGATGTGGATCTGCAGGATCCCCCTTCTCTGCTGCCGGAGATGTTTGAATGGATCTGGAAGGGTTATGACTCTGTGGCAACAAGACGTGTGACCCGCAAGGGTGAGCCACCGATCCGCAGCTTTTTCGCCAGAAGATTCTATCATCTGATGAAGAAGATCTCCAAGACGGAGATGATGGACGGAGCCAGAGATTACCGTCTGATGACCAGACAGATGGTGGATGCTATTTTGTCCATGCGGGAGTATAACCGCTTTACCAAGGGAATCTTCGGCTGGGTAGGCTTCAATACCAAATGGCTGGAATATGAAAATGTGGAGCGCGCCAAGGGCGAGACCAAGTGGAATTTCTGGAAACTGCTGGTGTATTCCTTAGACGGCATTACTGCGTTCTCTACGGCACCGTTATTGATCGCTTCGTTTGTCGGAGTGTTGTTCTGCGTGATCGCTTTTCTGATGATCATCTTTATCATCGTGCGGAAGCTGATCTTCGGAGATCCGGTATCCGGCTGGCCTTCCCTGGTGTGCATTATCCTGATGACCAGCGGCGTGCAGTTTTTCTGTACCGGCATTTTGGGACAGTATCTGGCAAAAGCTTACATGGAAGTAAAACGCAGACCGATTTACCTGGTTAAGGAAGAAATCTAATTTCTTAACTATATTTTAACGGAAAAATGTCTTTTCAAATATCGACAGCTATGTTACCATTTCACTATCAGTCACTGCTGGGGAGCAATACTCGACAAGTAAAAAGGGGGGACTTGTTTTGGATATTGTTGCAGTAAAAGATTCCGATTTAGAGAGATATGTAACCAAAATCATGTTAGAGATAGGGGTTCCGGCGCATTTAAAGGGGTATCACTATTTACGAGATGCAATTATTCTGTCAGGAAAAGACATGGAGGTGGTAAGCAGCGTTACTAAGCTGTTGTATCCCACCATCGCGAGGCATTTCAAGACCACTGATCAGAAAGTGGAACGGGCAATCAGGAATGCTATTGAAGTGTCCTGGTCCAGAGGAAATGTCGAGACATTCGAGAAGATTTTTGGCTATTCGTTAGCTACCGGGAGGACGAGACCGACGAACAGTGAGTATATTGCTCGCATCGCGGATAATATCCGACTGGATTATAAGGCTATGTAACATATAACTTTTCTTTATTTGAACAGGGAGAGTTGATTATGCGGATGTAGTATTCTCTCCTGCAGACTGATCTAAGCCATGTACCGAAAGGGGGAGATTTTCGGTATGTGGCTTTCTTTTTGCCCTGAATTTCTGCCGCTTGGGAACGTAATGTTTGTCAAGTCCTCATAAATATGGTAATATGGTAACTATTCAGAGCCATGCAAAACTGCGTTCTGCGAATGCTTGCATTCTGGCAGATAAGCAGTTTTATATGGCGAAGTAACCACATGAGCAAAAGGAAAGCTACGAAGTAGCGGGTTTGCGAATGGGGTTCTGAATAGTTACGTATATGTACAAAAGCCTGCGTTTCAATCAGCGGGCACTGGGAGACAAAATGACTTTTCGGACATCGGATATTTTGATTGGGGGGAGCCTGATCATCATCGGGCTGACGGAAGTCGCCCATTTGGCAGGCTGCCTGTTAGGGTGGTCTTTTTTGACTGTGACGGATCTGGTGCTGGTGGGGATCATCGTTATGGTGCTGGCAGGGATCCTCATAAGCTTAATCGGACATAAAAAAACAATGAAAGTCAGTGCCATTACCGGAAACACTGCACCGGAAAAAGACAAAGCGATAAGAATGCAGTGGATCCTCACAGGGATTCTTGCATTTTTAATGTTGCTACAGATTCTGCGGATTCTGACAGGAGAACGGGTATGGCTGGACGGCGATATGACGCTGGAGACGGTAAATACTTTCCTTAAGGAAAATGCTATCTATACCGTGGATCCTCTGACGGGAGCCGCTTATACGGCGGGGATGCCCCTCAGACTTCGGATCTTGTGTCTGCCTACCCTGTACGGAAGCTTAAGCAGATGGACAGGAATGGCAGCGGCGGATGTGGTATATCGCCTGATTCCCTGCGTGACACTGTTGCTTGGATATGCAGCCTACGGCAGATTGGGAGAGGTCATTTTCGGAGAAGATAAGACAAAGAGAAAGATCTTTTTACTGGTCGTGGGAATCCTGTTCAGCGCAGGGGCGTATATGCCCGGCGTGGACGGTTTTGATCTTTTCTACGGAGGATTCCGCGGGGTGACGATCCGGGCAGTGGTGCTGATCCCGTATGTAATCGCCTGCCTCATGGAGAAAAAATATGTTGGCGTGATCTTATGCGTACTGGCGGAAGCCTGCATGGTATGGACACTGTACGGCACCGGAGTCTGCCTGCTCATCACTGTGGGATGGATCGTGCTTCACAGACTCTTTTTGCTGCTTTCCGGCAGGCGTAAAAAGGAGGCGGCAGAATGACACTGTTAAATACCGCCGTGAACGGCTGGACCGATTATACACAACATGGCAAATTCGCAGCGCTTTTCCTTGTGGCGATTCTGTATCTCGGAATGACGATCCGCAGACGGAATGAGAGAACCGTGGTACTATGGATATATGCGGGGCTGACCGCACTTGCGTGCATCTGCCCGGTGACAGCAATTTTTCTGATGAAATACCAGACGGCATTTTATTCTTATGTATGGATTTGGGCAATCGTGCCCGAGACGGCACTGATCGCATGGGCTGCTACAGAGTTTTTGAGTGAGTTATGGAAAAAGAAAACGCTTAAAAATATTGTGGCAACGTTAATTTTACTGGGAATTGTATTTTTAAGCGGCAATCCGGTATCGGAATGGACGAAAGAGCAGACTGCGCAGACACCTGCGCTGGATGAGGCAATCGGGCAGTCATGCACCCTGTGGGCACCGAAGGAGGTCATGGCAGCAGCCAGGGCGTACAGCGCGGATATCTATCCGGTGTACGGCAGGAGCATTTGGGATGCCTCCCTGGGAAGCTATTCTTATGATACTTATGAGACCGGACAGGAGGATCTTTACCTGTGGATGAGCCACCTGGAAGCCACGGGGGAGACGGAATATGTGCGCATGGATGAGAGTAGCGGTGCGCGAACCATTGATTTCGGCAGCTGCCTGAAATATGCAGCGGAGAAAAACGTGGATGTAATTCTACTCCCCGGGGATCTGCCGGAGGAGACGGTGTCAGAACTGCAGAAGACGGCGGGAAGCGAATTTACGCAGGTGGCAGGTTATTACCTGCTTTCGTTAAAGGATTGAGAAAACATAATCCGTAATAAAAGAGATAGAGGAAGAAACAGAGAGACATGGAACAGGATTTGATCAGTATTGTGGTCCCGGTGTACCGGGCAGAAAAATATATTGAAGAGACCATGGACTGTGTGCGTGCCCAGACTTATACGAACTGGGAGCTGTTGTTGATCGAGGACTGCGGTCCGGATCAGAGCAGGCAGCGGATCGAGGAGTATATCCAGCGCACCGGAGATGCCAGAATCAGACTGCTGACCCATCCGACGAACTTAGGAGCGGCGAGAGCGCGGAACCTGGGGGTGAATGAGGCAAGAGGAAGGTATCTTGCGTATCTCGATGCGGACGATCTGTGGGTGCCGGACAAGCTGGAGAAGGAACTTAACTTTTTGAAAGAAAAGCAGGCGGCCTTCGTGTTCACCGGGTATGAGTTTGCGGACGAGAACGGCAAGGGCACCGGTAAGGTGGTCCGGGTTCCGGCAACGATTACTTACAAAGAAGCACTGAAGAACACCACAATCTTCACCAGCACGGTAATGTTTGACATGGAACAGCTGTCCAAAGAGCAGCTGCAGATGCCACAGATCAAAAGCGAAGACACCGCTCTGTGGTGGAGAATACTGCGGCAGGGTTATGTAGCTTGTGGTTTGGATGAAAATTTGGTAAAATATCGGAGAGCGGGGAAATCCCTGTCTTCCAATAAGATAGAAGCTCTGCGCAGGATCTGGAACCTGTACCGTAAGGCAGAGGGAATGTCGGTGATAAACAGCGCATGGCATTTCTGCTTCTGGGCGGTAAGAGCGGTTCAGCGCAGAATATAGATAGAATAGATTTGGTAGTTATCAGGAGGAGTTTGTCTTGGATACAAACGGTAATTTTTATGTAAACAGATTGCGGAGAAGGGAATCCTTCAAGCGATTGATCAATATAGGACTGTCAGCGATCTGCCTGTTTCTGGAGATTGCGTTGTTTGCGTATATGTGGCAGTTCCACTTCCAGTTCCAGCTGGTAGATCCCCTGCAGCAGATCTGGTACAGAGGTTTCCTTTTGGAGAACGGTATTTACAGCGTGATACTGATCTTTTTCTCCGTAACCTACGGCGGCATGCGCCTGGGATACCTGAAGAATACGGAGATCATCTTCTCCCAGGTATTCGCTACCCTGATGGCGGACATGCTGATCTATGCGGAGCTGTGTATGATGGCGCGAAGCATTTTCCCGCCGGATATGTTCCTGCTGATGGTGTTCCTGCAGATCATTGCAGTCATCATTTATGCCAATATCGCCAATAAGATCTACCGGACGGCATTCCCTCCCAGAGAGCTGATGCTGATCCATGGAGATCGTCCCATTGAGGATATCTGTAAAAAGTTCGAGAGCCGCAAGGACAAATACAAGATCACAAAATGTGAACATATTAAAAAGGGTCCGGCAGAGCTCTGCCGCGAGATTTTAAAGGATTATCAGAACGGTGAGATCACCGCGGTGGTGATCTGGGACATCAATGAGAAGGAACGCAATACGATCCTGAAATTCTGCTATGCACACTCCGTCAGAGTCTATGTGATGCCTAAAATATCAGATGTTATT
Organism: Bacteroidales bacterium H4; assembly: GCA_963650795.1. Lineage (GTDB taxonomy): Bacteria > Bacillota > Clostridia > Lachnospirales > Lachnospiraceae > Acetatifactor. Next base: position 1,498 of record CAVJMX010000102.1, on the reverse strand, counting down.
TTAGTAGGTTCCGAGGAACTGCATGTGTTTGATACTCCGATCCTGCTGACCAGAGAATATTCCCTGAGCATGGAGCAGCGGTTCATCAAGAGATCCATTGATGTAATCTGTTCCCTGATTCTGCTGGTAGTGACTTCTCCGCTGATGCTGCTGACAGCACTGGCAATCAAGCTGTACGACGGAGGTCCCGTATTGTACAAGCAGGTACGGTGCACCATCGGTCAGAGAGAATTCTATATTATGAAGTTCCGCAGCATGCGTACCGATGCGGAAAAGGACGGCGTGGCGCGCCTGGCGCAGAAGAACGACAACCGTATCACGCCGGTAGGTAAGGTGATCCGCAAGTGCAGACTGGATGAACTGCCGCAGCTGATCAATATCCTGCGGGGAGACATGTCCTTCATCGGTCCGAGACCGGAGCGGCCGGAGATTATTGCCCAGTATACCGAGGTCATGCCGGAATTTGCATTCCGCATGAAAGTGAAAGCCGGACTGGCGGGATTTGCCCAGGTATACGGAAAATACAATACGTCTCCTTATGATAAATTAAAACTGGATTTAACTTATATTGAAAATTATTCGGTATGGCTGGATCTGAAGCTGATGCTTCTGACGCTGAAAGTACTGTTCTGGCCGGACAGCACCGAGGGCGTGGAGAGCGAACAGGTAACAGCCTTCAAGGCAGAGTACGATGGCAGAGCGGAGAAAGACGATGATTGAGACAAGCTATGGTAAGGAACCCTTTGATCTGCGGCTGGCGGTCTTGTGCTTATGCCGTAATCTATGGAAAATACTGGCGGTGACAGTACTGGGAACAGTACTGTTCGGCGGCGGTTATTATGTCAAAAACGTGTTGCTGCAGCCTAGGTCCGGGTATGCGGCTTCTTCCACTTATAAGGTAGAATATTTTGAGAACCCCAATGCGGCGGGAGCCTACTATATCAACGAGGCTACCTGGAACAGCCTGATCCACACCGGAGAGTTTTTAGATGGCGTGGAGACACATCTGCAGGAGGAGGCAGACCGGGGAGAGACGAAGGCGGCAGAGGTCCTGGCGATGGGAAGAGAGAGCGTCTCCAATGCACTTTCCGCTACACTTCCTTCCGATTTCAGCATTCCCGTAACAAAAGTTACCATGCAGGATCCCGAGAAGAGTGTTGCCCTGGCAGAAGCAGTGGAAGAGACCATGTGCAATGAATTTGCAGAGACTATAGCGGAGATCCGGCTGATCAAAGTGCTGGATCATGGCAACCGGGCGGAAGCAGTAGTGCCGGATGTGCGGACACTCCGCGCCGTAATACTGGCGGCGGTCGTATCCTTATTTTTGGTTGTAATGGTCTCCCTTCTGTGGGAGTTATCCAGGGACAGTATCCGGCTGCCGGCGACATTGCGAAGACGCTACGGACTGAACAGCCTGGGAACGGTGAACAGTACAGGATTTACGGAAAATGTGAAGTATCTGCTGCAAAAAGCGGCGGAGCGTAAGGGAGTACAGGAG
>CAVJMX010000101.1:0-9507 GCA_963650795.1 Bacteroidales bacterium H4 | reverse complement strand
TACATCAGAAAGCCCTGTACGATATTTTTTTATGAAAAAGTTGTAAAGTGGTGTATTTTAATTTACCGTAGAAAAAAATATGTGCTATGATAACTACGGAAAGTGAGTGAATACATTGAATACATCTAAAAAATCTACTGTTTTAAGAATCCTTTTTTACATCTCGGGGCTTCTCATCCTTGCCCTCGGAATCATTCTGAATACGAAATCCGGACTGGGTGTCTCCCCGATCATTTCCGTGGCTTACAGCATCTCGACAATCTGGAATTTCAACTTCGGAAATACTACTTTTGCACTGTATGCGGTCTTCGTGCTCATTGAAGTTCTTCTGCACACGATACGGAATCTCCGCCAGCGTAAAACAGAAAATAAGGCTCTCGAACCCGCCGTGCACAGATCCCTCCCTCTCATCTTACTGATGGATCTGTTGCAGCTGCCCTTAAGCCTTATCTTTACCCGCTTTATGAACTTGTTCTCCGCCTGGATCCCCGCACCGGAAAATAATCTTTGGCTACAGCTGATCCTGCTGCTCTTCGGTATTGCCCTGACCGGTATCGGTGCCGCCATGTCTCTGAACATGCGGATCATCCCGAATCCCGGAGACGGCATTGTACAGGCAATTGCGGACTGCATCCATAAGCCCGTAGGATTTACGAAGAACTGCTTCGACCTCTGCAATATCTGCATCACCATTACCATCAGCCTGCTCTTCACCGGACACCTGGTGGGTGTGGGACTGGGTACCGTACTGTCGGTCCTGGGTGTAGGCAGATGCATTGCCGCGTTTAACCATTTCTTCAAGGATAAAATGAGCCTTGCTGCAGGTGTGGCAGAATAGTCCGCTATTTTATAGGAAATGTCACCTGCCAGTTTCCTTCGTGAAAATCTTCCGATATCACAAAATCGCCATATAATTTATAATTCTGCAATTCTTCCTGTGGAACCGGGAATACGGAATCTCTGTAATCGACTCTGTCCTCTCCGGTTCCCTCACGGAAGCTGACACTTCCCACTTCTTCTATCGTCTCCCCTGTCCCATTTTGCAAGAAAAAGAAGCCATGATTGTCATTATTCAGAGCGTTTTCCACTGCATATTGGATATGAAGCATTCCGTCAATATAGCCAATGCCGGTGAATTTCACACCTTCCACCGGGAAATCCGGATCCGCAGGCTGCGGCACCAACACGGGGTACCCGTTCGTTTTATTTTCTGACATCTCTGCCATAAGTCCGCTGTATCCTGTCAGCGTACCACCATTGGCAGGACTGTCAACATACCTGTGCGGTGCATCTGTCACCTGTGTCAGGTCTATGGGAATCTCTATATTCTCATAATTCTGCTTATGACCAAGATACCCTCCTACGGAAAATGTCAGCTTCTCTCCCTCGATCTTCCGTCCTTCCTCCTGAGTGACCGTAATCAGATAGGTTAATGTCCGGCTCTCCGGATCATATCCCACCTTCTGACAGCTCCCTATAGCACTGCCGGACGTATGGATCGAATAGCTGTCATAGAGATCCGTGGTCTCATCCAGCCGATCCCCCTCCAGATCCTGAAATGTAATGTATATTTCCGCTGTCTCTTCATGAATATAGGTTGCTACCACTTCCATGCGGATACCGTCATACTCGTCTGCCATCTGCACCGGTTTATAGAACTGCGCCACTGCCGGAGACACCAGATACATCAACTCATAAATACCGGGAACTGTCCCTGCCAGCGCCGGAAGACTGATGTTTACGGCAAGTAAAAGTGCTGCTGCCGCGGCGACTCCTCTGCCCCATCGCCGTCTGTGCGGCTCCTCCGGTATTTCCGAAAGCAGTCTCCCAAGCAGTTCCCCAGAAGGCTGCACCTTCTCGTTCCATTCCTGATATCTGTCCTTAAATTGCGTAGTCATCACCCAGCACCTCCTTCAGCATCGCCCGCGCCCTTGTCAACTGTGTCCGTATGGTGGACTCCTTGGCATGAAGTATTCCGGCAATCTGTGCCACCGACATTTCTTCATAATAGAATAAATGAATGACCTGCCGGTATTTCTCCGGAAGCTTCTGCAACTCCCGATAGAGCAACAGATCCTCTTTTTCCTCAAAGGGAACATCCTCCGTCAGTTCGCCCACCTGCCGTCTCCAGAAGGAGCGAAGCACCGAGTTGCAGCAATTCACCGTTACTCTAAGCAGCCATGCCTTTCTATGCTCCTCCGAAGTAAATTCCGGTGCCTTATGTAAGAAACGTAAAAATACCTCCTGGGTGATCTCCTCCGCATCTTCCCGCCTGCCCGTCTGGGCAAAAGCCAGCCGATATACCATTTTGTAGTACTGGCGGATCACTTCCTCCGCGGTCTGTCTCTCCATCTTCCCTCTCCCTGTGTCTCTGTAAATGAGCTTTTGTTCAAGCCTTATACTTATAATACGGTTGAGCCGTGGGAAAAGCTACATTAAAAAACGAGCAGGTCGTATTCCTGCTCGTTTTCACGTGTCACTCTGAGAACTATAAGGCTCTTCTGGCAAGCTCCAGGCATCCCATGATGCCCTGATCATCGTGAAGAGATGCGGGTACCACATAATGTTCCATATCTGCCAGCTCCTCCGTTACGATATAGCCGTTGATGTACTCCTTCAGTTTTTCACGGATCAGCGGGAACAGCTGCTCCTGGTGCATGACACCGCCGCCTAAGATAATCATTTCCGGGGAAACTGTCATGACATAACCGGTCAGCGCCTGGGCGATGTAATCCGCCTCCAGCTCCCATACCTCCTGGCAGTCTGCCAGTTCCACCGCTTTTTTGCCCCACCGCGCTTCGATGGCGGGTCCTGCTGCCAGCCCTTCCAGGCAATTCTTATGATAAGGGCATCTTCCGGGGTAGGTATCCGTGCTCCGCTTTGTAATCAGCACATGTCCGGTCTCCGGATGGAGCATTCCGTGATGCAGTTCTCCGTTACTGTAGATACCGCCGCCGATACCGGTGCCGATGGTCAGATACAGGACACACTTTTTCCCTTTTGCCTGTCCGAAAGTCACCTCACCCAGGACAGAGCCATTGACATCCGTATCGAAGCCCACCGGGCAGTGAAGCGCTTCCTGCATCTGTCCCACAATATTGCAGTCCCGCCATGCCAGTTTGGGCGTCGTCGTAATGTAACCGTATTTTGCGGAGTCCCTGTCCAGCTCGATGGGTCCGAAACAGGCAATTCCCAGGGCATCGATTTTCCTGTCCTTAAAGTAATCGATCATCTTCGGAATCGTCTCCTCCGGCGTGGTCGTAGGAATTGATACCTGTTCATAGATCTCACCGTTTTCATTGCCGATGGCGCAGACCATTTTCGTGCCGCCGGCTTCCAATGCACCCAGACGTAAATTAGCCATATCTTTCTCCTCCTGACAGAGCGTCGTTATCATGATCATTCTGAGGCAAGTATAGCAAATTCCCCTGCCTCTGTTAATACTGAATTCTCATCCATTCAGAACTTTTTCTTTTGTTCCCACCACTTCCTATGGTATACTGTTTTTCAGCAACAGACACCCTTAGTTCAAAGGAGGCTATATTACAATGAAGAAAATATGGATCGTCGGTTCCCTGGGTCACATGGGACAGGCGTTAATCAGATTATTGGATATGATGGAATATGAGCTGTACGAGACCGACAAGGACGAGCTGGACATTACGGACGAACACGAAGTGTCTCTGTTCATGCACCGTAACCGCCCCGATGTGGTCATCAACTGTGCCGGATACCATCCTTCTTCCACGACAGACCGGTCAGAGACAGATATGGCATATAAGGTAAATGCCGTAGGTGCGAGAAATCTGGCGCAGGCGGCGGAGAGTATCCAGGCGAAACTCATCCAGATCTCTACGGATGATGTATTTTCCAGCGTATCCGACACACCCTATAATGAATTCGATGATGTGAATCCTGTGGGACTTTTTGCCAAGTCCAAATACGCCGGAGAGAAATTCGTTACGCAGCTGATGACCCGGTATGTCATCATCCGCAGTTCCTGGATCTACGGAATCGGTAAAGATTTCCTGAATGATATACTGGAAGCTGCCGCAGATCCGGAAGTTACTTCCATGGAATTGTGGAACAATGACCGCGCCGTTCCCACTTCCGCTGCAGAGCTTGCCCGGGTGGTAAAATTCTTCATCGACAACGACCATTACGGCATCTATCATGCCGTATGCAGCGGCGGTTCCTGCACTCGTCTGGAATTTGCAAAAGAGATCCTGCGCCTCGCCAGAAAAGAAGACCAGCTTACTGTCACGGTAAAAGAAGGCGCTCCGGAGAAATATTCCGTACTGGATAATATGATGCTGCGTCTGAACGACATCGACGAACCTGACGACTGGAAAGAGACGCTTGCCGCCTATATGAAAGAGACAGGAGGACTGGAATAGTGGAAAAACGTGAAACAGAGAAGAAAACTGAGAAAAAGAAATTAGGTTTATCCACCAAAATTTTTATCGCGCTGTTAACCGGTGCGGTATTCGGTGTACTGATCCATTATTATATGCCGGAAAGCTACTTCCGGGATACGATCCTGATCAACGGTATCCTCTATGTACTGGGCAACGGTTTTATCCGCCTGATGCAGATGCTGGTAGTACCTCTGGTATTCTGCTCCCTGGTCTGCGGTGCAATGGCGATCGGTGACACGAAGACACTGGGAACCGTCGGTGTGAAGACGATCCTGTTCTATCTCTGCACCACTGCTCTGGCCGTCTGTGTGGCACTGGGCATTGCCAGCCTGATCAATCCCGGCGTGGGCTTAAATATCGCGCTGCCGGAGGATGCCGCCGAAGTTGCCACCACACAGGTAGACTTTGCGGAAACCCTGCTTAATATCATTCCGAAAAATATTTTTACTTCCCTGGCAGATGGAGATATGCTCCCGGTGATTTTCTTTGCCCTGTTTGTTGGTATCCTGCTGGCTTCCATGGGCAACCGGGTCTCCACTGTGGCGAACTTTTTCAGTCAGTTCAATGATATTATGATGGAAATGACAACTTCTGTCATGAAGGCAGCACCTGTCGGAGTCTTCTGCCTGATAGCCAAGACTTTCGCAGGTATCGGCTTCGACGCTTTCGTTCCAATGTTGAAATATATGGGAAGCGTCATCCTGGCGCTGGCAGTGCAGTGCTTCGTGGTATATCAGGTCATGCTGTTTGCCTTCACCCGGTTGAATCCTTTTAAGTTCATCAAAAAATTCTTCCCGGTTATGACCTTTGCCTTCTCTACCTCCACCAGCAATGCGACGATCCCACTGTCCATCGATACGCTGTATAAAAAAATCGGTGTTTCCAAGCAGATCTCGTCCTTTACCATCCCGCTGGGTGCCACCATCAACATGGATGGTACTTCCATCATGCAGGGTGTGGCGGTCGTCTTCATTGCGCAGGCATACGGCATTCCTCTGACACCTGCTGCCATTGCAACGGTCATTGCCACCGCAACGATTGCTTCCATTGGTACCGCCGGTGTACCCAGTGTCGGTCTGGTGACCCTCTCCATGGTACTGACCTCCGTTGGACTTCCCACCGAAGGCATCGCGCTGATCATGGGTATTGACCGTATCCTCGACATGCTGCGTACCGCCGTAAATATCACCGGTGATGCCGTATGTACCACCATTGTTGCCAAGCAGCAGGATGCTTTTGACGAAAAAACTTTCCGGGCGGACAATTAGTCTGCTCCTCCCAGTAAAAAACTCCTGTCAGAAACCGTTTCGTACGGCATTCCGACAGGAGTTTTTCGTTACAAGGTTATTACTTCTTATACCTTAAAGCGGTATCCCACACCCCAGATGGTCTCGATATATTGGGGCTTCGCGGTATCTTTTTCGATCTTCTCACGGATCTTCTTGATATGCACGGTAACGGTGGCAATGTCACCGATAGAATCCATATCCCAGATCTCGCGGAACAGCTCTTCCTTGGTAAATACATGGTTCGGATGCTCTGCCAGGAAGGTCAGCAGGTCGAATTCCTTGGTCGTAAAGGTCTTCTCCACACCATCGATATAGACACGTCTCGCGGTCTTGTCGATACGAATACCGCGGATCTCCACGATGTCATTCTGCTGCTTCTGATTCGTGCCTACCAGTCTCTCATAACGTGCCATATGCGCTTTTACACGCGCCACCAGTTCGCTGGGGCTGAAGGGCTTGGTCATATAGTCGTCCGCACCTAAGCCTAAGCCGCGGATCTTATCGATATCGTCCTTCTTCGCAGATACCATAAGGATGGGGATATTTTTCTCCTCACGGATCTTCTTACATACTTCAAAACCGTCCATGCCGGGCAGCATCAGATCCAGGATGATCAGGTCGTAATCACCTGCCAGTGCGGTCTTCAGTCCCTCATCGCCGGTATTGCAAATATCTACCTTGAAGTCACTGAGTTCCAGATAATCCTTCTCCAGATCTGCAATCGCCACTTCATCTTCAATAATTAAAATCTTACTCATGGTTTTTCCTCCAATCTATCTTCCTGTTACTTTTTACGAATTTATTTACCGGGCTGCAGTTCAATATATTTTCTCAGGACAAAATGCATACAGGTGCCTTCGCCCTCTTTGGCTGTCGCCCATACATAACCGCCGTGATCCTCGATAATCTTCTTCACAATGGAAAGTCCGATGCCGCTGCCGCCCTGGGCGGAGTTACGGGATGCATCCGTGCGGTAGAAACGCTCGAAGATCTTCTGTAGATCCTTCTGCGCAATGCCTTTGCCGTTGTCCTCGATCTCTACCCGGATGGAATCCACCTCGTCGAGAATACGGATATCAATGTGCCCGTTGGGTTTGTCCATATATTTTACGCTGTTACTGATAATATTATTGATGACCTTCTTCATCTGCTCCGGATCTGCGATGACCACCGTGTCCGGGGATACCAGATTCGAGTAATTCAGCTTGATGCCCCTCTGTTCCAGATCCAGTCCGACCTCTTCCACACAGTCTCCGAAGTAGTCTGCCACATTGATCCGGTGGAAATTATAAGGGATGCGGTTGTTATCGATTCCCGAGTAGGTCGTCAGCTCATTAATCAGCCGGTCCATATCGATGGCTTTGTTGTAGATGGTCTTGATGTATTTGTCCATCTTCTCCGGGGTGTCCGCCACGCCGTCCATGATTCCTTCCACGTAACCCTTGATCGCAGTGATAGGGGTCTTCAGGTCATGGGATATATTGCTGACCAGCTCCTTATTCTGCTTCTCATGCTGAATGTTCTCTTCCGTGGATTCCTTCAGACGCAGGCGCATGTCCTCGTAATTGCGGTAGAGATCACCGATCTCACCCTTGGCATCCGTCTCCAGGACATAATCAAAATTGCCTTCCTTGATCTTACGCATTGCCACGTTCAGTTCATTGATGGGATCAAACACTCCCTTATGAATCCACTGGGTCAGCATCAGACTGGTAAAAATCAGGATCACAATGATGGCAATGAACATATCCACCAGCAAATGTCGGGAGATCAGGGAATTGACCTTCGTGACGATGAATACACTGCCCGGCGTTCCATCCCGGAAAGTAAAATCGATCTGTTTTACATATTTTTCCAGTTCATTATAGAAGTAACCGCTGTCATCCGACAGTTTATCATCCCCGTAAGCAGGCAGCTTCTCGAAAATCCTCTGCGCGGCTTCCTCATTGCCCGCATAGTACAGCTCGTCGCCTTTTCTTACTATAATATAAGTAGACTTCCGGGATACATCCGCATTCACATGCTCCAGATATTCCTTGTCCTCCAGCTTGCTGCTGTCTTCCTTCGCCTGATCCAACAGCACATAATATGCCTGGTCCGTAGTGTTGGTGAATTCCCGGAAATTCTCCGACATCATGGAATAGTCGATGTCCGTCAGGCTGAGTCCCTGCGAGAAATTCATCAGGTAAATAGCGATCATCACGAACGCCATGATCGTCAGCAACAGCGGAAGTAAAATAATACTTATAAATGTTACCCGAAGTCTTGTCTTAAATTTCATAATAACACCCTCACTTTGGCTCATTATAGCATAAAATGCCATCTTCTGTGTATAAAGGATGCGGGAATATCCTAAAAAAATTATAAACAAAACTTTTTTATTTTTCTGTTGACATTATTCTCATATCATGTATAATAGGCTTATAAGAAAACAGTAACCATTACTATTATTAAGAAAGAGGTTCGTATGGCACTGAAAAGAAGCAGACAACGGGAAATGATAAAGGCTTTTCTCATGGAACGTAAGGATCATCCTACCGCAGATGTGATTTATTCTAATCTGAAGCAGCAGGATCCGAACTTAAGTCTCGGCACAGTCTACCGCAATCTGACACTTTTGTCAGACATGGGGGAGATTTTACGGCTCCGGGTTGGTGACGGAGTAGATCATTTTGATGCCGATACTTCCGAGCATTATCATTTCATATGTACGGAATGCGGAAGCGTCATCGATCTGGATATGGATAGTATTGATTCTATCATGGAGACTGCCGGAGAGAGATTCGATGGCAAGATCCGGGGACATGTCACTTATTTCTATGGTACCTGTCCCGCCTGTACGGCAAACGCAAACAGAGAAAAATAACAAAAAATTTTATCAGAGAAAAGGAGAAAAAATTATGGCAAAGTATGTATGTCAGGTATGTGGTTATGTTTATGAAGGTGATGCGGCTCCCGCTGAGTGCCCCATCTGTCACGCTCCCGCTTCCAAGTTCACCCTGCAGGCAGGTGAGAAGACCTGGGCTGCTGAGCATGTAGTAGGTGTTGCACAGGGTGCTCCCGAAGATATCATCGCAGATCTGCGTGCAAACTTCGAGGGCGAGTGCTCCGAGGTTGGTATGTATCTGGCTATGGCAAGAGTAGCTCACAGAGAAGGCTATCCCGAGATTGGTCTGTACTGGGAAAAGGCTGCTTACGAAGAGGCTGAGCACGCTGCAAAGTTCGCAGAGCTGTTAGGTGAAGTCGTTACCGATTCCACCAAGAAGAATCTGGAGATGAGAGTCGATGCTGAGAACGGCGCTACTGCAGGCAAGTTCGACCTGGCGAAGAGAGCCAAGGCTCTGAATCTGGATGCCATCCACGATACCGTCCATGAGATGGCTCGTGATGAGGCTCGACATGGTAAGGCATTCGAGGGATTATTAAAGAGATACTTCGGTTAATCTTGACAGAGCGCTTTGACTTTGCTACAATAGGTGGCAAATGCTCGGAGGGCGAGTTGTTCAGAGAAGCGACAGCCGGATAAGAGGCAGATTGAGATATCTGTTTCTTGTCCGGCTTATTTTTTTTGGCAAGGGAGGAATCTGAAATGGATTTTCTGAACGGAAAAATCAAGCCGATGTACTTCAAATATCTGTCGGCGGCGTTTGGCAGTGCCATGATCACATCGGTCTATTCTATCGTGGACACCGCAATGGTGGGTCAGTACCACGGACCGGAGGGTACCGCTGCACTGGCTGTCGTAGCGCCGGTCTGGAATATTATATACAGCCTGGGACTGCTGATGGGTATCGGCGGCA
>CAVJMX010000100.1:785-9535 GCA_963650795.1 Bacteroidales bacterium H4 | reverse complement strand
CGTAAAAATGCAAAAACGGCATTCACCAATAGGGGTCAGGTGGATGTCGTTTTTTCGCAGATTAAAACAATCTGCGAAATGGAAATTTACGATTATGGCAGCTATGTTGTATCACTTTTTACTATTTTTGCCCTTGATTAACACCCCTATTATGACTTCCTAGTCGAATTTTGTCAATATTCTGTGAATATTTTGCGAAAATCTTAAAGATAGGGGTCGAAAATAATGCCGATTTTAAATTATTGTGGGTCAAAAAAGTGGTCAAGCGAGGAGGAAGAGCATGTCAAGACGTGGGGATAACATACGAAAGAGAAAAGATGGGCGATGGGAGGGGCGCTATTATGCCCTCGATCAAGCGAGTGGAACGCGGAAGTGCCACTCCGTGTATGACAGAACTTATACCGGAGTGAAGAAGAAGCTGGCTGCGGCAAAAAACAATGCACAGCCCTTGCAGCCTGAGTCAAAAGAACCGGAACTGGCTGCGGAATGCGACCGGGATATCACGCTAGATGGCATAGCTACCAGCTGGCTGCAGGAAGTCCATAAAAGGCGCAAGTATTCCACCTATATCAAGTATTCCGAGGTGTATGAAAAGCACATTCAGCCCATGCTCGGCAGTCTGTCTCCTGCCGGCTTTACACCAGAGAATATCAGTCAGGTCTTCACATCAGATCAAATCATATCCAGAAGCCTTTCCGCAAGCATCTCCTGTGTGATGAATCAGATTATGAAATATGGTGTAGAAAAATACGGGGTCACTCCCTGCAAATGGAAGCCTGAGGCGGAGCGGAAGCAGCGGACGGAGGTGGAGACGCTGACCTTTTCCGAACAGTCGAGGCTGATCAAGTGGCTTCATGAGGATATGGATATCAGCAAAGCCGGGATTCTCCTTTGCATGACGACCGGAATCCGGCTGGGGGAAATCTGCGCCCTGAAATGGGAGGATATTGATCTGGAAAACAACGTGCTTCATATCCACAGAACCGTGCAGCGGATTTCCATCAAAGGAAGCGACCGGAAAACAATGCTTCTGGAAGGAGAACCGAAAAGCTGTTTTTCCAAAAGGAAAATCCCGCTTTCCGATTACATCGTGGAGGTTCTCCGGGTCTATCAGAAGGATGAAGGCTATCTCTTACAGAAGGCAAAGCCTATGGAGCCGAGAACCTATCAGAACCGGTATGCAAAATATCTGGAGGAAGCACAGATTCCAAGGACCAACTTTCATATTTTGCGGCATACCTTTGCGACGAACTGCATTCACAATGGCATCGATATCAAGAGCCTGAGTGAGATCATGGGGCATTCCGATGTGCGTATCACGCTAAACCGTTATGTGCATCCGACGCTGGATATGAAGCGCCAGTATATGAACTCGCTGGGAGTTACATATTCCGATATTCTGGGTCAAAATGTGGGTCAGGAAAATCCACAAATGCCGGATTTAAGCCAAAAACCGGCATAATTTCGCAGATTGTTTTAATCTGCGAAATCAAAACCGGGTCAAAACGGTCCGATTTTCGGATGACAGAATTATGACGGGGAACATAACCAAGCCGTTCGTATGCATTTGCGTAAAGCGTGTCATAGCAGCGCATCTTACAGATGAGAGGGGTTGTATCTGCAGAAAGGTCATGAAGCTATGGAAATTGATCTTTTTGAACACAATCGCCTGGCATACGAAGCAGCTATGGCAATGATGAAGCAAAGGGGAAAGGCAGCAATCGTACATCCGACTGGAACAGGCAAATCGCTGATGGCGTTTGAATTGGCGCTGGAGAATCCAGAGGCTCTCATCTGTTGGCTCGCACCAAGCACGTATATCTATCATACGCAGCTTGAGAATCTGCAGAGGGTCACAGAATCTGTACAACCAGAATCCCTGAAAAATATCATATTTGTTTCGTATAGCAAGCTCCTGCACAACGAACAGCTCATCGATGAGATCCACCCGGATTATATCGTACTGGATGAGTTTCACAGATGCGGTGCGAGGGAATGGGGAAGGAGCGTTCAGAAGCTTTTGGACACTCATAAAAATGCCAGGATCCTTGGGCTGTCTGCAACGAATATCCGTTATCTCGATCATCAGCGGGATATGGCATATGAGCTTTTTGATGGATGTATCGCTTCAGAAATGACGCTGGGGGAAGCCATGGTACGTGGAATCCTCTCCACACCGAAGTATGTTTCGGCTATGTACTCCTACGATGAGGAGCTTAAGAAGCTGAATCAGCAGATCCGGGCGATGGAAAAGAAGCGTGATGCTGGGAAGAGCTTAAAGCTCCTTGAGGAACTAAGACGTGCGCTGGAAATGGCGGACGGACCCGACAAGATCTTTGAAAAGCATATGAAGCAGGAAGGAAGGCACGGAAAGTATATCGTGTTCTGCTCTGACCGGAAGCATATGGATGAGATGGCGGCTCATGCGAAGGAATGGTTCGCACGGGTAGATAAGGAGCCTCATATCTATGAGGCGTATTACAGCAACCCGGAAACATCTAAGGCATTTGCAGATTTTAAGGCAGATGAGAGTAATCATCTGAAGCTGCTCTACTGTATCGACATGCTGAATGAGGGAGTCCATGTGGATGACATCGATGGCGTGATTTTGCTCCGTCCCACGGTATCCCCGATCATCTATCTGCAGCAGATCGGAAGGTGCCTGTCAGCCGGAGCGAAAAGGACACCGGTGATCTTTGACCTGGTGGACAACTTCGGTAGCCTGTACAGCATCGACTGCCTGAAGGAAGAGATCGAGCAGGCATTTACCCTGATGCCCTGTACCAAGGCAGAACGGGAAGGCTTTACGGACCGGTTCCAGATCTATGACGAGGTGAAGGAATGCAGACAGTTGTTTGAACAGCTTCAAAGCCAGCTTTCCCATGACTGGAATGACTATTATCTGGCGGCATGTGCCTATTACAAAACATATGGCGATCTGCGGATCGCGAAGAACTATGTCACTGAGGAGGGCATGACCCTCGGAAGCTGGATCCAGACACAGCGCAAGGCATACTTCGGGAAGATAGGCGAAGGACTGTCACAGGACAGGATCGAGAAGCTGAACCAGATCGGTATGCTCTGGAGCGTCCGCAAAAGCGGCTTCGACCGGGCATATGAGGAATTGCAGGAATACCATGACAAGACCGGGGATGTGGATGTCAAGGCAAGATACATAAGTGACAGCGGTTTTCCCTTGGGAAAATGGGTCAGCAATCTTCGGGTGCGTGTCAAGACAAGCGGAAGAGATGCAGTTCTGACCAAGGAACAGCAGGACAGATTAGAAGCAATCGGCTTTGTCTGGAATAAAAATGACGAGATCTGGGAGACCTATATCCTTGCCGCCAGAGAGTATTCTGCGGCGCATGGAAATCTGCAGGTGCCGGTGAAATATGTCACCGAGGACGGCATCCCGCTCGGGAGGTGGCTTTCCTCCCTAAAAAGCGGATGGAACGGAAACCAAAAGCGTTCCGATACCCTGACCGGGGAACAGAAGGCGCAGCTTGCGGAGCTTGGGATCTGCCTGGAATCAAAATATGTAACACAATGGAACCGGAACTTTGCTCTGGCAAAGGTCTACTTTGAACAGCAGGGTAATCTCAATATCCCGGTTTCGTACAGTATAGATGGAGTAAAGCTTGGAAGATGGCTTTCCAATATAAGGTGTAAAAGGAATAATCCCGCTGCATCAGGCATGGTACTGGATGAGAATCGGATCCGGCAGCTTGAAAGCATCGGGATGGTGTGGAGGTAGGAAGTTTATGAAGAAATCGGTGTCCTTATTTGTGCCGGGAAGATTATGCCTGTTCGGTGAACATAGTGACTGGGCTGGCTCTTATATGACACAGAATGCCGATCTGGTAGAGGGTCAGGCGATTGTAACCGGAATCAATCTCGGGATCTACGCTACCGCGGTAAAAAGTGACGACTTCGAGGTGTCCTCCTTTGATGCGGACGGCAATCCGCTTTATTTTCATTGCGGGATGCACACCAAGGAGCTGAAGAAGCATGCGGAGGAATCCATGCTGTTTGCCTACTGCTGTGGGGTAGCCGCCCATATGCGTGAGAATTATCAGGTGGGCGGAGTCAGCATTACCGTAACCAAGGTCAACCTCCCGATGAAAAAGGGCTTATCCTCAAGCGCAGCCGTCTGTTGTCTGGTGGCAAAGGCATTTAACGAATTATACGGCTTACATATCAGTACAAGGGGCATCATGCAGATCGCCTACCGCGGCGAGCTTCTGACCGGCTCCCGGTGCGGACGACTGGATCAGGCATGCGCCTACGGGGAGACTCCGGTGCTGATGCATTTTAACTATGGAGAGATCGATGTGGAGAAGCTGCGTGTCGGCAAGACCTTTTACTGGGTCATTGCAGACCTGTGTGCCGGGAAGGACACGAAAAAGATACTGGCATATCTGAACAAGGCATATCCCTTCGCCACCGATGAAATCGGTGCGAGAGAGCAGGAGGCTCTCGGCAGGGACAACCATGCAATTATAAAAAGAGCAAGAAAAGCGATCGAAGAAGGTGACCCGGAGGAGCTGGGACGCATCATGACACAGGCGCAGGAGCTGTTTGATGAAAAGGTCGCACCGGCATGTATGGAGGAGCTTGCATCCCCGGTGCTGCATTCCGTCTTGAATGACCCGCAGATCGGAAGGTGGATCTACGGGGCAAAGGGAGTCGGCTCCCAGGGAGACGGAACGGTCCAGCTTCTGGCGAAGAATAAAGAAGCACAGAAGAAGCTGATCGACTACTTGAACCAGGAGCGCCACATGGAAGCCTTTGGCTTCCGCTTAAATGCCGGAGGCAAGATCAAGAAAGCCATCATCCCGATCGCAGGGGCAGGAACCAGAATGTTCCCGCAGACCTTCTTTACGAAAAAGGCGCTTCTCCCGATCATCGATGAAGCCGGAGTGGTAAAACCAGCCCTGATGTACATGCTGGAGGAACTGGTGGATGCAGAGATCGAGGATATTTACCTGATCATCGGGGAAGGCGAGGAAGAGGAATACCGCAGGCTGTTTGATTTTGAAGAGGACGAGAAATACAGGGCTTCCCTCCCAGAGTCGGTGAGAGCTTACTATGACCGGATCGGGGAGATCGGACAGAAGGTACACCTGATCGTGCAGAAGGAGAAAAAAGGCTTCGGACATGCCGTATACCAGGCACGCGAATACCTGAAGAAGGAACCGGTAGTCATGCTGCTGGGAGACTTTATTTATAAATCGAATCTGGAGCTAAGCTGCACACAACAGACCATCAATGCCTATAACAAGTCCGGCGGCAAAGCCGTGGTATCCATCAAGAGAGTCCCATTCGAGGACAGTAAGAATTACGGCATCATCCACGGACGATTCCAGACCGAACGTACCTATCTGATGGATGTGGACCGCATGGTAGAAAAGCCGGATCAGGAAAGAGCAAGAACCGAATTAGCCGTAAATGGTGAATGCTTCGCCACCTTCGGACAGTATGTACTGACCGATGAGATCTTCCAGTATCTCGAACAGGAGATCCAGAAGCAGAAGCAGAACCCAAACAGCGGGGAAGTGGACGTTACGAAGGCGCTGATGAATCAGGCACAAAAAGGCGAGCTGGTCGGTGTGGACGTAGACGGCGAAAGCTATGACGTAGGAATCCCGGAGATGTATTACAGAACCTTCGTGGAATACAGAAGATAAGATTTGAAAGTACAGAGGATAAAGTTTGTGAAGAGGGAGAGATTTGAATATGAGTGCGGAATGTCGAGCGATGGACTATGAAGCTTTAGTTAGTCAGCAGAATGTTCTCTATAAAGCAGGAAAGCGTTTTTTCGATGTTGTATTGTGTCTGCTTGCGCTGTTGGTACTGATCATTGTCACGATTCCGATTGGAATCGCCACCCTGATCGAAGATGGATTTCCTATCTTTTTTACACAGGAAAGAACCGGAATGAATGGAAAAGTATTCAAGATGTATAAATTCCGGAGCATGTGCCGGAATGCACAGCAGATGCATTTCCAGATGTTAGAGCAGAATGAGCTGGACGGTCCTGCATTCAAGATGAAGGAGGATCCCAGAATCACAAAGGTAGGAAAGTTCTTAAGAAAGACAAGCTTGGATGAGCTTCCCCAGATCATCAATATCTTAAAGGGCGAAATGAGTATCGTCGGTCCAAGACCACTGCCAACTTATGAAGCAGAAAAGTGTAATGCTTATCAGAACCAGAGGACTCTGGTAAAACCCGGATTAACCTGCTACTGGCAGTGCATGGGAAGAGATGATATTCCGTTTGATGAGTGGATCGAACTGGATCTTAAATACATAAGGGAAGCAAGCCTGTGGACAGACTTGAAAATCATCTTTATGACATTTGGAGCTGTGCTTAAAAAAGAAGGAGCGTACTAATGGCAATCTTAGTCTGTGGCGGAGCCGGATATATCGGTTCCCATATTAACAAACAGCTGAATAAGGAAGGTTATGAAACAGTTGTTTTTGACAATCTGGTTTATGGGCATAAGGAAGCTGTCAAGTGGGGAGAGCTTATTGTCGGGGATCTGAAGAATCTGGATGAGATAGAGGCAGTATTTAAAAACCACCAGATCGATGCAGTCTTTCATTTCGCTGCGTATGCCTATGTAGGTGAAAGCGTGGAGCAGCCGGAGAAATACTACTATAACAATGTGGCGAATACCTTAAATCTGCTGCATGTGATGCTGAAATATGGCTGTAAAAAGATCATCTTTTCTTCCACCTGTGCAACCTATGGAGAGCCGGAAAGAGTTCCGATCACCGAGGACATGCCGCAGAATCCGATCAATCCCTACGGTGCAACAAAGCTGATGGTAGAAAGAATCTTTCAGGATTACCACAAGGCATACGGACTCCAGTATGTAGTTCTTCGGTACTTTAATGCAGCCGGAGCTGACCCGGAGGGTGAGATCGGTGAAAGCCATAATCCGGAGACACACATTATCCCGTTGGTATTGGATGCCGCCAGCGGCAAAAGACCGGATATCAAGGTATTCGGTACGGACTATGATACACCGGATGGAAGCTGCGTAAGGGATTATATACATGTATATGATCTTGCCACCGCACATCTGTTAGCCCTGCATCATCTGGAAGCAGGAAAAGAGAGCCAGTTCTTCAATCTAGGTAATGAGAAGGGAACCAGCGTACTGGAGGTAGTAGCTTCCGTAAAACGTGTCACAGGAAGGAATTTTAAGGTGACGCTGACAGATAGACGACCGGGCGACCCAGCGAAGCTGGTGGGAAGCAGCAAAAAAGCACAGGAGGTGCTGGGCTGGAAACCAATCTACGGAGATATTGATGCGATTGTTGAACATGCATGGAAGTGGCATGAAGGAGAAAATTATTAAATCATGAAGAAAGTGGTACTTATTGCAGAAGCCATGTTGGGAGGAATCAGACAACATGTGTTTGATATTGCGAGAGAACTGAATAAGGAAGAATTTAAGGTATATCTCATTTACAGCGATGCGAGGGCGGATGAGAAATTCTTTGAAGAAATAAAAGAAATTGGGAAAACCGTTGAACTGATTAAATGTAATGAAATGCAGCGTTCACTAGGACGGCATGATTTTGCTGCCTATAAGAAAATCAAACAGCTTCTAAGGGATATTCAGCCGGACATCGTACACTGCCATAGCTCTAAAGCGGGAGTTGTTGGGAGACTAGCAGCTAAGAAGTACAATGTGCCATTGATCTTATATACGCCGAATGCATATGCATTTCAAAGCCCGGAATGTTCTGCAATGAAAAAGTGGTTATATATATGGGCTGAGAGATATTTATCCAGAAATGCCTGCTCTATGACTATAAATGTATCTAAAGGTGAGATGAACAAGGCACTTAAGTATAAGGTAGACCGACCTGAAAAATTTACACTCATTTACAACGGGATCCCTCAAATGGACATACCGGATCGGAATGCCCTGAGAAGCAAATTGGAATTAAAGCAGGATATTCAATATGTTGGCTTTACCGGCAGATGTGCAAAACAAAAGGATCCAATGACGTTTCTTAAGATTGCAAAGCAGGTAATCAGCATGAGGGATGATGTGGAGTTTCTCTATATAGGGGATGGCGATCTGGAAAATAGCATGAAGGAATGGATCGAACAGAATCAACTCTCTGAGAAAATCCACATGTTAGGATTCAGAAACGATTCGGCAGAAATCGTAGGAGCACTTGATATTTACTTAAGCACAGCACTTTATGAGGGACTTCCGTATTCGATGATCGAAGCAATGAGAGCTGGCGTCCCAATCATTGCTACAAATTGTATTGGGAATAATGAACTGGTTATGGAAGGAAAGAATGGATATATGTTTGAAGTTGGTGATGTCCAAAAAGGAACAGAACTGATTATGAAGCAGATAACCGGAAGAACTCTGACATCAGAGGCAGTAAAAGAGACCTTTATAACTAATTTTTCCCTGGAACGCGCAATGCATAAGCTGACAAACATATATTCGGGGGGGTACTCCTTAAATTAAGCAGCGTACATGAATATGGTCACCTTTCTGACAGAAGGGTGGCGGCATGATGAATGTAATGTATGCAGCAGATGAAAATTATGCAGAAATCATGGTAGTATCCATTAAATCAATGATGCTGACGAATAACTGGGAGAAAATCCATTTTTATCTGGTAGAGGATGGAATATCCAAGAAGAGCAGACAACCAGAAGGTATTTTGGTTTTGTGTGACACATTATTGGAAGAGCGAGAATAATGTGG
>CAVJMX010000100.1:0-775 GCA_963650795.1 Bacteroidales bacterium H4 | reverse complement strand
TTACTGTATTTTGCCAAGGCAAGTTTAACCTCAGATATTTTGCTCTCTAAATTTGGGAGGGCAAAAAGTGTATTGATTAAGAAATTATCTAGGAATCGATATGCGAAATTGTCTAGAATTCGTGCAGAAAAATTTAATGCAATTAGCCGTAAGCAGTTTAGGCTTTCTCAACAATATAGTTCGAAAGCAGAATTAGGAATTAAATGTAAAGACAAATATTCGAGTGTGCTTGTTGGAAGCGATCAGTTATGGCTTCCAGGAAATATTGCTGCTGATTATTTTACGCTTAATTTTGTGCCAGATACAGTAAATTCAATTGCGTATGCAACGAGTTTTGGCCAGTCGAGCTTGCCGAGAGATTCTGTGGAAAAGGCAGAGGTATTTTTAAAGAAAATAAAGCACATTAGTGTTAGGGAAGAAACAGGTCAAAAACTGGTAAAAGACATTGCGAACCGCAATGTTCCGGTGGTTTGTGATCCAACGCTGCTGTTTACAGGCGATGAATGGATGGTAATTCAAAAGGAAGAACCTATTGTTGATGGAAAATATATTCTTTGCTATTTCTTAGGAAACAATCCACAGCATCGAGAATTTGCAAAAAGATTGAAGCAAACAACAGGATATAAGATTGTTGCACTAACTCATTTGGACGAATTTATTAAGAGTGATGATACTTATGCAGATCAAACGCCATATGATATTGACGCATCTGATTTTTTAAATCTTATTAGGAATGCCGATTATGTGTGCACCGATTCATTCCACTGTTCTGTTT
>CAVJMX010000099.1:0-9553 GCA_963650795.1 Bacteroidales bacterium H4 | reverse complement strand
ATAATATTAAGAAGGCTTAGAACTATGGAAGAGAATCTGAAAATTCCCAATCATGTAGCGATCATTCTGGACGGTAACGGACGCTGGGCAAAAGCAAAAGGCATGCCCCGCAATTACGGTCATGTCCAGGGGGCTAAGACGGTGGAAGTGATCTGCGAGGAAGCGTACCGCATGGGAATACAGTTCCTGACGGTATATGCTTTTTCCACAGAAAACTGGAACCGCCCGCAGGATGAAGTGGACGCCCTGATGAAGCTGCTCCGGAATTATATGAAGACCTGCCTGAAAACTGCTGCGAAGAACCGCATGTGCGTAAGAGTCATAGGGGACAAAACCGGTTTGGACGAGGATATCCGGACGAGGATCGCAGAGCTCGAAGAGGCGACGAAGAACAATGACGGTCTGCACTTCCAGATCGCTATTAATTACGGCGGCAGAGATGAGATCGTCCGTGCCGTGAAAAAGCTGTCCGCGAAAGTGAAAAGCGGCGAAGTGGATCCTGCGGAAATTACAGCGGATACCCTGGAAGACTATCTGGATACTGCAGGCATTCCGGATCCGGATCTGCTGATCCGCACCTGCAATGAGCAGAGAATTTCTAATTTTCTGCTGTGGCAGTTAGCGTACACGGAGTTTTACTTTACACCGGTTCCCTGGCCGGATTTCACAAAAGAAGAATTGTTGAAGGCTGTGGAAGCATATAATCATAGAGACAGAAGATATGGCGGTCTGAAGGAGGAATAGCTTATGTTTTGGACCCGTTTGCTCAGTGGCATCGTGTTGCTCGTTATTGCACTGGCTACGTTCAGCTTCGGCAATGTATTTCTGGCAGTGCCGTTGTGGCTTATTTCTCTGATTGCATACAGAGAGCTTACCAAAGCATTAAAATGCGCAACGGATGAGAAAAAATTTAATGCACTGGAATGGATCGGCTTCGTGGGCGTGACGGCGTATTATGTAACGCTGTTTTTCACGAAGGACCATACATTGCTTCTCATGTGTATCGTGGGACTGTTCATGGCGGAGATGTTCTGCTATGTGGTATTGTTCCCGAAATACGAAGCAAGTCAGGTCATGGCAGCGGTATTTTCTTTCCTGTATGCACCGGTGCTGTTGTCCTTTGTCTATCTCACCCGCGAGTGTGATAACGGAATCTATCTGGTATGGCTGATTCTGATCAGCTCCTGGGGATGTGATACCTGTGCTTATGTGGTAGGAAAACTGATCGGGAAGAAGCATATTTTCCCGGAACTCAGTCCTCATAAGTCCCTGGAGGGATGTATCGGCGGTGTCGCAGGAGCGGCTCTGATCGGCGGACTGTATGCCCGTTTCTTCGTGGAAGCGGCATTCCCGGATCAGACGATCACCTGGATCATTGCCTTTATCTGCGCAGCAGGTGCGGTGATGAGCATGGTGGGAGATCTGGCGGCTTCGGCAATCAAGCGGAATCATAATATCAAGGATTACGGCAAGCTGATTCCGGGGCATGGCGGCATCATGGATCGTTTTGACAGCATGACGGTGACCGCACCCATGACGTATTTCCTTACCATCCTTTTGATGGGACTTCGCTAAGCGTGAAGGAAAGATACAAGGAGCATAGAACTATGAAAAAAATAGCAATTCTGGGGTCTACCGGTTCCATCGGAACTCAGACTCTGGAAGTCGTTCGCAATAATCCGGAGCTGCAGGTAGTAGCACTGGCAGCCGGAAAAAGCGTAGAACAGATGGAACAGCAGATCAGGGAATTCCATCCTCTGATCGCAGGTATGTGGAGCGAGGAAGCGGCAGCAGATCTGAGGAGCCGTGTGGCAGATTTACCCGTGAAGATCGTAACGGGTATGGACGGCTTGTTAGAGATTGCCGTACTGCCCGAGTCGCAGGTATTAGTGACGGCAATTGTGGGCATGATTGGTATCAGACCGACGATTGCAGCCATTGAGGCAGGAAAAGACATCGCCCTGGCGAACAAGGAGACACTGGTGACTGCCGGACACATCATTATGCCGTTAGCGGCGAAAATGGGAGTGAAGATCCTGCCGGTAGACAGTGAACACAGTGCAATTTTCCAGTCCCTGAACGGGGAACCGAAGGACAGGATCGAGAAGATCCTGCTTACCGCATCCGGAGGACCTTTCCGGGGCAGGACCAGAGAGCAGCTTGTAAATATTCAGGTGGAGGATGCCCTAAAGCATCCGAACTGGTCCATGGGACGGAAGATCACCATTGATTCTTCCACCCTGGTGAACAAAGGACTGGAGGTCATGGAAGTAAAGTGGCTGTTCGGCGTGGATCTGGATCAGATCCAGGTCATCGTGCATCCCCAGAGCATCATTCATTCCGCTGTACAGTATGTGGACGGTGCGGTGATCGCACAGCTGGGAACACCGGACATGAAGCTCCCAATCCAGTATGCCCTGTTCTATCCGGATCGCAGACCGATGCCCGGAAAACGTCTGGATTTTTACGAGCTGGCGCAGCTGACGTTCGAGAAGCCGGATATGGACACTTTCTACGGATTAAAGCTTGCGTATGATGCACAGCGTATCGGCGGCAGTATGCCTACGGTATACAACGCAGCCAACGAGAAGGCGGTAGGACTGTTCTTAGACCGCAAGATCGCTTATCTGCAGATCCCGGAGCTGATTCAGGAAGCCATGGAGCAACATAAGGTGATCGAGAACCCGAACGTGGAGGAGATTTTAGAGACAGAGGCATCTGTCTACAGTTATATAGATGGAAAGGGATTCTGATCCTGAAAAATAAAAGCTTGATATGAGAGGCAATAAATGGTTACATTGATCTTGTTTGTACTGATCTTTGGGGTGGTGGTAGTCTCACATGAATTCGGACATTTTCTGCTGGCAAAAGCCAATGGAATTCATGTGATAGAATTTTCTGTGGGCATGGGGCCGAATCTGTTTTCTTTTCAAAAAGGAGACACCAAATATTCCCTGAAGCTTCTTCCGATCGGCGGAGCCTGTATGTTCGAGGGCGAGGACGGTCTGAATGAGAAGGAAGACGGGGAAGATCACAGCGGATCGTTTTTAAATGCCAATGTGTGGGCGAGAATCTCCACGGTGCTGGCGGGACCGGTATTTAACTTCATCCTGGGATTTATCGTCGCCTTTATTATGGTAAATATGCTTGTGGCGGTGAGAGATCCGGTGGCGACAGAGATTGTGGACGGCGGAGCGGCACAGGAAGCCGGACTGCAGCCGGGAGACCGGATCCTTGCGTTAAACGGCAGCAGGATATATCTCTTTGAGGAAATACAGTTATTCAACATGACCTACCGTGGCGGTGAGGTGACGGTACAGTACGAAAGAGATGGCGTCAAAGGAACGACAACGCTGACACCGCAGTATGATGAGAGCGTCGGATATTACATGATGGGAATCCAAAATGCGGACTTCGTGGAGCTGACCGGACTGGACAGCTTCCGCTATGCCTGGTATGAGATGCGCTATTGTGTAAAAATGACCTGGAAGAGCCTGGAAATGCTGGTGCAGGGGCAGGTATCCAGACAGGATGTGGCAGGACCGGTGGGTATCGCCGTGAATGTCGTAGGCAAGACGTATGAGACTGCCAAGGATTACGGATGGCAGAGTGTACTGTTAAGCATGTTGAACATTACTCTGATGCTTACGGTGAACCTGGGAATCCTGAATCTTCTGCCGGTTCCGGCACTGGATGGCGGACGGCTGGTATTCTTACTCTGGGAAGCCATTACCCGCAGACCGGTGCCGCCGGAAAAAGAAGGCATCGTACACTTTATCGGACTGATGTTTTTCATGGTACTGATGGTATTTTTGTTATTCAATGATCTGGTAAATATTTTCGGATAGAATTCCGGAACAGAATATTCGTTGACAAAGAGCATGCCGCATGGTATGCTCTTTTTACATTCGCGCGGAGCGCGATTCTGAAATCTCTGCCTATCGGCAAATGATCCCTGAATTGAGAGCAAAATTAGACTTAAAAGTAAAAGGAGGATCGTGTATGGAGTATGTGACTGCCTGTTACCGGCAAAAGGAGGAAGGTGCAGGTCTGTATCTGTCCCTGCAGCAGCGCAGATACCGTAAGAGCGGGAAAAATGCGGTAAGTGCCTGCATCTCCGACAACGGAGAATTGGTGAGGCATCTGCAGGATAAAATGGACGAAGAACTGGCGGGAAAGACGCTCTGGCGACCGGGCAGGGAAGAGACCCTGCGGGAGCGCTGGACGGAGGAACTGTCGGTGCTTGGAGAAGACAGCAATTATGCGGGAATACTGTGCGCAGAGGAGCGTGTGATACTGTTCAGCCACGGAAGAATGCAGAATTTTGCATTTTTCCGGCGGTTCGGAAAAGTGGGATGGAAGACATTGGACGCACAATGCCTGGTGGGGGAAGTGGAACCGGGAACTGCCATACTGGCGGCAGACAATGCTTTTATTAACCTTAGTGAAGAGGAACTGGCAGAGTGCCTGAAGCCGCAGATCACGGAGAATATTTCCGCAGAAGCCTGTGAGAGGCGTGCGGAAAAACGGTTAAAGGAACTGGGAGAAAAGGCGGTAACACAGGGCGGAAGACATATGGGAGCTGTGTGGATCCTGCCGGTAAGCGGAGGAAACTTATGGAGAGAAGCATAACAGAACATGGATATGCAGACCCGGTATTTGTCGGGGAAGGCAGCTTTGCGAAGGTTTATCGTGTAAAAGATAGAGAAGGACACTTTTGGGCATGCCGGGTATCGGAGAGTTCCAAGCAATGGGAGCGGGAATGCAGGAACTGGCAGGAGATCGAGCATCCACTGTTCCCGGCATACAGAGAGCACTGGACGGAAGGTGAAACGGGATATCTGATCATAGAATTCTGGGACGGAATGGATCTGCGGAAAATGTTGGACAGACGGGGCAGATTATCCACTGCCACGGCGCTGGATGTGACGCTGCAGATCACGGAGGGGCTGCAGTATCTGCATGAGCGGGAGCATCCTTTTCTCTACAGAGACCTGAAACCGGAGAATATCCGCATCCGGGGGAACGGCAAAGCAGGGATCCTGGATCTGGGATGTCTGTGGAACCGGGAGGATGAGTGGTCGGGAGCGGGGAACCGCTCTTACAGTGCGCCGGAACAGTTTAACCAGGAGGAACTGCCGGGAGAGGAAAGCGATGTCTATGCAGTGGGAAAGCTCCTGGCGGCGATGCTGGGGGAAGAAGACGTACGGAAGAGAACCTGCAGGGAGAGACGAAGAGAAAAATGGCTGCGCAATATCGTGGAGATGACCACCTGTGTGGATCGGAAAAGACGCGTCCCGGATATGAAAAATTTAAAGAGACTGCTCCTTGCGACGGACGCAGGCATAAGGGAGCAGAGAAGGGCTGCAAAAGCGGCGAAATTTTACTATATCCGGAAGTTGTACTGTCCGTAGTTGTACATTCCGTGCTCGAACACAATCAAGAAATTTAAGAAAAAAGTACTTGCCGTATGAGAGGGAAATGAGTATACTGTAGATAAAGGTTCACAAGAAGATTTACGAGAACCGGCAGCAAGCAAATTTACATAGCAAAAGGAGAAGAGTTATGCGTTTTTTTATTGACACTGCAAAAGTAGAGGACATTAAGAAAGCAAATGACATGGGGGTTATTTGCGGAGTAACTACCAATCCCTCCCTGATCGCAAAAGAGGGCAGAGATTTCGTAGAAGTAATCAAAGAGATCGCATCCATCGTAGACGGACCGATCAGCGGTGAGGTTAAGGCTACCACCGTAGATGCAGAAGGCATGATCAAGGAAGGAAGAGAGATCGCTGCCATTCATCCCAACATGGTTGTTAAGATCCCTATGACCGTAGAAGGTCTGAAGGCTTGTAAAGTATTAAGCTCCGAGGGCATCAAGACCAACGTAACACTGATCTTTTCCGCGAACCAGGCATTACTGGCAGCACGCGCAGGCGCTACCTATGTATCTCCTTTCCTGGGCAGACTGGATGATATCAGCACCAGAGGCGTAGACCTGATCCGTGATATCGCAGATATTTTCGCAGTAACCGACTTAGATACCCAGATCATCGCAGCAAGCGTACGTAATCCTATCCATGTAACCGACTGTGCACTGGCAGGTGCGGACATCGCTACCGTGCCTTACTCCGTAATCGAGCAGATGGTGAAGCATCCTCTGACCGATGCCGGTATCGCTAAGTTCCAGGCTGATTACAAGGCTGTCTTCGGTGAATAAGTAATAAGACGAATACACAGTAAGAAGCTGTACAGAGGTATTCCCCTGTACAGCTTCTTTTTGGAATTTTGAATTTTGGATTCTGTCGATTCCGAAGACTCAGACAGAGCTTATTTCATCTGCTCTTCCTGCTTCTTGATCATACGACGAACCATCTCACCGCCGATGCTTCCTGCTTCCTTAGAAGTAAGGTCGCCGTTGTAACCCTCTTTCAGGTTAACACCCAGCTCAGATGCTACCTCAGTCTTGAAACGGTCCATTGCAGCCTTTGCTTCGGGAACTTCTACTCTATTGGTTTTACTTGCCATTTCGTTCACCTCCGTTTGGATTTGGGTTTGCTTGTTTCAGATAAGCGTTTTTTGTGATCACTTATCTTGGTATTAGTATGAGCACGGGCTTTTTTTTCATGCTGGTAAGTTTTGTATTTTTAAGTTATAATCAAAAAGGCAACGGTAGAACAGGAGAGCGGAAAGCGAGCCGTCACAGACCACTGACCGGGATCCCACAAAAGTGACTGACCTTTGAAGCGGGAAGCTGAGAAGAGAAGGTGTTTTTTTGTTGTCAAAATGTAACTACTCTATGACAGAAAGGCGAAAAAACAATGAAAAAGAAAACAAGATTCACAAAAACACTGGCACTGGCGCTGACTCTGGGACTGTTATGCAGCGGTCTTGCAGGATGCGGACAGACCAAGAGCGAAGAAAGCGTGGCGGAGAGCCTTGCAACCGAGAGCGTACAGCAGGAAACTATCGAGAGTAGTGCAACAGAGAGCACGACGGTGGTGGAAGAGTCTCAGCAGACGGATGGCACACTGATCCGTGTGGCATCCTTAAAGGGACCGACCTCTTTGGGACTTTTATTTTTAATGGACAAAGCGGACAAGGGTGAGACCACCAACACTTACGAATTCCAGATGGCTACCGGCGCAGACGAGATCCTGCCCCTGATGGTAAAGGGTGACCTGGACATCGCACTGGTGCCCGCCAATGTGGCAAGCATTCTCTATCATAAGACAGAGGGTGGTGTGGAAGTCATCGACATCAATACTTTGGGCGTGTTGTATATGGTATCCGGAGAGGACGGTCTTGCGGATTTCACCGATCTGAAGGGTAAGACCATCTACTTAACCGGAAAAGGAACCACACCGGATTATGTACTGCAGTATCTGCTGACAGCCAACGGCATGTCCGTGGACGATGTGACACTGGAATACAAATCCGAAGCGACGGAAGTGGCATCCGTACTGGCTGAGGATCCCACAGCCATCGGTCTGTTACCCCAGCCCTTCGTTACCGCAGCCTGTATGCAGAACGATGCCCTGAAGGTGATCTTGGATCTGAACGAAGAATGGAATAAAGTACAGGGCGAGAACGGCAGCAGCATGGTCACCGGCGTCACCGTGGTCCGCAAGGAATTCCTGGAGGAAAACGAAGCTGCGGTGAAATCTTTTATGGAAGATCACAAGGCAAGTGCGGAAGCTATTAATGCAGATCCCGCCACAGGTGCCGCTCTGGCAGTGGAGGCGCAGATCGTGGCAAAGGAGCCCATTGCCCAGAAAGCAATTCCAAACTGCAACATTACCTATATTGACAAGGCAGACATGAAGCAGGCACTTTCCGGTTATCTCGAAGTGCTATTTGCACAGGATCCCCAGTCTGTCGGCGGAGGACTTCCGGAATCCGATTTTTATTATGATGCAGAATAAGTATAAAAAATACATCAAAAAATTTATTATCCTGCTCTTCTGGCTGGGAGTATGGCAGATCACCGCAATGCTGGTGGACAATTTCCTGCTGGTGGTGACACCCATGCAGGCATTGCGGGCGCTATTTGCCCTCGCCTTGCAGGCAGAGTTTTGGAGAAGCGCTTTGGGGTCTCTGTGGCGGATCGCCGCAGGCTTCCTGCTGGGAGCAGTATTCGGACTGCTTCTGGCGGCGGCAAGCTACAGATACCGACTGGCAGAGGAGATCCTCCGCCCGTTCATGGTATTCTGCAAGGCAGTGCCGGTGGCGGTATTTGCCGTGCTGTTACTGATCTGGTGGGGCTCTTCCCTGCTGGCGGTGGCGATCTGCTTTTTAGTGGTGTTTCCGAATATTTATCTGAACACACTGGAAGGCTTAAAAAGTGCAGACACAGAACTTATAGAAATGGCGGAGACCTTCCGTCTGCCCTTTGGCACCCGCTTTTTCTATATTTACCGCCCGGCGCTAAAGCCTTTTTTGCTCAGTGCATTTCAGTTATCCCTGGGAATGTGCTGGAAGTCGGGAGTGGCGGCGGAAGTGATCGGCACACCGGTGCATTCCATCGGTGGGGCACTGTATCTGGCGAAAATTTACCTGGATACCGCGGATCTGTTTGCCTGGACGGCGGTGATCATTGTACTCAGTGTGCTTTTTGAAAAAATAGTTTTCTATTGGTTGGAAGTCTTTTTCCGGTGGGAACCTGCCTGTAAGAGACCTGCGATGCCACAGAAAAAAGCCACTAGAGAACGTAAGGTATTACAAGTACAGGATCTTGGGAAATGCTATCACGAAAAATGGATCTTCCGGCATGTGAATCACGAATTTCACGGAGGAGAACCGTACCTTTTAGATACCCCTTCGGGCAGCGGCAAGACCACCTTTTTTAGGTGTCTGTGCGGACTGGAGCAGCCGGAGGAAGGAGAAGGCTCCGGAATCGATACCTTTTCCGTACAGTTTCAGGAGGACAGGCTTTGCGAGGAATACAGTGCAGTGAAAAATCTGGAAATGATTCTGGGAGATGCGACACAGGCGAGGGCAGCGCTTTCAAAGTTACTGCCGGAGGAGGCGTTAGAGCAGCCCTGCAAGGAGCTGTCCGGCGGCATGAAGCGGAGAGTATCCCTGGCGCGGGCTATGGAAGCCGGAGCGCAGTGCGTACTGTTAGATGAGCCTTTTACCGGGCTGGATGAGGAGAACCGCAGGAAAGCGGCGGAATATATCCGGACACAGCAAAAAGGGCGGATCTTAATGATCGCCACGCATATCCGTCCGTGGGAGGATGCGGCAGCGGACGTGCAGAAGGGAGACGTAGGATGAAGGATACGGAAAATACAAGAGTGACCCTGATCGGCATTATTGTGGAAGATACGGAGGCAGCAGGCAGGATCAACGGACTTTTGCATGAATACGGAGAATATATTATCGGCAGAATGGGGATACCTTATCATGAGAAGCAGATGAACATCATCAGTGTGGTCATGGATGCCCCGCAGGAAAAGGTCAGTGCGCTGTCCGGAAAGCTGGGAATGATCCCCGGCGTCAGCTCGAAGTGCCTCTATGCCCCGGATACGCAGAAAGCCCCAAAATAAAAGGGT
>CAVJMX010000098.1:5746-9711 GCA_963650795.1 Bacteroidales bacterium H4 | reverse complement strand
ATATGAGCATATTTGCGAGAGTAAAGGAGTTTATCATGAATCTGTTTAAAACAAATGCTGAAAAGGAATTTAAGGTGGATATCATATCCTCCGAGATTATGGAACTGGCACAGAATGAGTGGCAGGCTATTATAAAGGGGCGTCCGTACTGGGTGAAAGATAATGTCAAGACCATTAATTTCGCAAAGTTTCTCTGTTATTACACAGCTAAGAAGACTTGCATGGATCTCAATGTCACCGTCAGCGGCAGCCCGAGAGCTGACTATATCAACCAGTGCATCAAAGCCATGATTCAGAAGTCTATCAGAGATAAGGTGGAGGATGCATGTGGCACCGGCGGAATCATTCTGAAGCCGAACGGTACATACAATCCTGCCGGAGCTATTGATTACGTAATGCCTGGTAGCTTCGCAGTTACAGAAAAGAACAGCAACGGGGATATCCTGGGGATTATTTTTATCGATCGGTTGGTGAAAGGCGAAGATTATTACACACGCCTGGAATATCAGCATTTTACTTCTTCTGTTATGGACGAGGTAGGAAACGTTGGAAGAACGTATACGATAGAAAACAGGGCATACAAATCAAAAAGTAACGACAGTCTTGGTAGTAAAATTCATCTGTCGGATGTACCGGAGTGGGGGAGCATCCCTGAGACACAGACGATGTCGAATGTGGAAAGGCCACTGTTCGGATATTTTAAGATGCCGTACAACAACACTATTGATTATTCCTCTCCCGAAGGTGTGGCTATATTTGCTAACTGCATTAAGGAATTGAATGATCTGGATGTAGCATGGAGCCGCAAGAGTGACGAGATAGAGGATTCCCAGCATCTGACCTTTATAGACGAAAATGCACTGGAAAAGAGAAATAAGGATAATGGAAATAAGGAGAAGGTCAGTCTCCCGAGATTTGTACATGGTCTGAAACATGGGGTGGATGCGCAGAACACGATTGATGAGCATGTTCCCACTCTTCTGACGGATCAGCGTATCACAGACATCAATTCCATTCTGTCCATGATCTCCACAAAAGCCGGCTTCTCCCAGGGGCAATTCGTCCTGGACCGTAAGACAGGTATGGTAACAGCGACGCAGATCGAGAGCGATGACAGCGAAACAGTGGAGACAATCAATGATATGCGCGTCGGCTTGAAACGGGCAATCAAGGACCTGATCTATGCGCTGGATAAGTACTGTGATGTATATTACAACATGCCGAGTGGCTACGTGAATGCCCTGGACGATGATGTGGCGGACGAGGATGTGTTTTACTTTAAGGATCTTCTGGCATCCTTTGAACAGGACAGAACCCGTGCATATCAGCTGATGGTGCAGGGGGTATACAGTAAGCGGAAGTACCTCAAAGAATATGAGGGCTTTAATGACAAAGAAATTGATGAGATGATGGCGGAGATCCAGCAGGAGAAGAGCAACGAACAGCAGGAGAAGGGACTGTTTGACGAGGAGTAAGGATGAAATATGGCAAGACAGTCGGATGTGTAAACATCAGAATTGATACTGAAAGACTGGATCAAAACATTGCAAATGCGCAGAAACTGTTGAATATGCAGGTAGTGGCTGACTGTGATGAATATATTCCTTTTTCTCAGGGGGCACTAAGAGGAAGTGCGAACTACCCGGAAGGAATTTATGGTGGCGAGATAGCGTACAACACACCCTATGCGCATTACCAGTATACGGGAGAGTTGTACCTTACACCAGATGGTAGATCTTTTGCGGACAGGTACGAGAAAAAGGAGCCGACAGGGAGACCTTTACAGTATCATACAGCGGGAACCGGAGATCACTGGTTTGAGAGAGCAAAACAGGCGCACGGTTCAGAATGGGTTGACTTGGTCAAGAGAGAGGCAGGAAAGGGTTAATGCTGACACCGGATTATTTTTATGGAAAATCAGATAAACTTGTGGAACTGTACCAGGAACTGGAAGACTGGATCCTGCAGGACATAGCTATGCGTTTACTGAAAAATGGTGAGATCTCTGGGACAGCAGACAGGGAACTGTGGAGATTACAACAGCTGGGACTGCATAATGATGAGATAGTAAAGAAAATTGCAAAATTGTCCGGTCTGAGTCAAAAAGAAGTCCGCAGGATTCTGCGAGAGAGTGTAATGACATCATTTTCTGATGATGAAGAGGTGTTGAGTAAATTGGGGACTGTGATACCTCCGCTACAGAATAATGCTGTGATAGTTGCCATGAATGCAGAGATGCAGAAAACGTTCGGAGAATTGAATAATCTGACAAGAACAACTATGCTGCAGTCTCAGAAAGATCTGCTGAATTTGCTGAATGAGGTGGATCTGCGAGTAGCAACCGGATTTCAGTCTTATAGCAGTGCTGTATGTGAGGTACTGGACCGATATGCTCAAAAAGGAGTGACGATTGATTATCCGACAGGAGCAACCAGATCGCTGGAGGCAGCAGTCCGGTGCTGCATCGTGACATCGATGAATCAGACGGCGGCACAGGTAACGAATCAGTACATAGCAGAGGGCGGGATAGAATATGTCTTGGTATCGGCTCATATGGGG
The DNA here is from genome assembly GCA_963650795.1 of Bacteroidales bacterium H4. GTDB lineage: Bacteria > Bacillota > Clostridia > Lachnospirales > Lachnospiraceae > Acetatifactor. The sequence goes on along the minus strand of CAVJMX010000098.1, from coordinate 7,152 downwards.
GCCAGACACGATGATAAGCATCCGGAAGATCTGAGATCGCATGATCACTGGCAGGGCAAGGTCTATAAAATTGTTGGGCGGGATGATGGAATAGAAAATCTGCTGGAAGCGACAGGGTATACCATAGATCCTGACAGCGGACAGGGAACCGTGGTGAATCCTTTGGGCTTGCATGGGTATAACTGCAGACATTCTCACAAGCCGTGGGATCCGTCACTCCGGAATCCTTACGTGGATGCAGATGGTAAGCCGAAGATTGACATCCACGAGAGCCAGGAACTTTACCAGCGGCAGCAGGAACAGCGTCGAATGGAACGCGCCATCCGGAAGACCAAGCGGGAATTACTGATGAAAAAGTCGGAAATCGATGGAGTGGCAGAAACGGATGTAAAAGAGATGTTACAGCCGCAGTATGATAAGCTGGCATATAAGCTGCGGACACAGAACCAGGCATATGATCATTTCTGTGCAGAACATGATCTGCAGACTCAGGTGGAGCGTCTGAAGGTGGCAGGATTTAAGAAAAAGCAGGCATCGGTTGCAAATGGAAGAGCAACGGCATATCAAAATCAAGCAAAGAACTTTGAAAACGAAAGCAAAGGTGTTACAATTAAATTCAAAAAGAGCTTACCGCTATCTACTAGGGAGAATGTGAAGAAAGCAAATCCTAAGTATGGAACGGAGGAAGCATTTTCAACGAATTGCCAGCGGTGTGTGCCAACGTTTGAAATGAGAGAAAGAGGATACAATGTAACTGCAAAAGGAAAGTATCTTGACTATGATCCATTGACGAATGACTATACATTGGCATGGGAAGATCCAAAGAAGATAGTATGTATTAACGGGAACGGCAGGGCAGAACTGGAGCAAAAGATGTCAGAGTACGGAGACGGAGCCAGAGCGGAAGTCAGGGTGAAATGGAAAGGAATGGACGATGGACACGTATTTGTAGCTGTCCAAGAGCAAGGAAAGACAGTATACTATGATCCGCAACCGGGATATGAGGACTGTCAGGAATATTTCGACTATGTGGAGGATGGAAAGACGTCGTTTGTGAGAATAGACAATTTGGAACCGAGTGCATTGATCTATGAATGCTGTGAGGAGGTAAAATGAAATATGTAGATGCCTGCAGAAAAGCAGAAGAGTATGCAGAGGAAAAAGGAATTGTATACGAAAAAATAGATGTTCTGGAATTTGAACAAGAATGGTGGTTTAGTTACATTCCAAAAGGTGAAAATTATACAAGCTGTATTAAGATAGCAATCGACAAAGAGGGAACTATACGAAAAATATATTTACCGGTGCCACCATTGCAAAATTTAAAGATATATCAAGCTGGAAAAAGAATAGAATTTATTCAGAAATAAAAGATGGTACAAATATTTTTATCTGCTATGTTATAA
>CAVJMX010000098.1:3459-5736 GCA_963650795.1 Bacteroidales bacterium H4 | reverse complement strand
GAGAAGACATATGGGCAGTATAGAAGAATCTTTGAACGAAAAAAAGAAACAGATAGCAGAAGCATTAAGATCTGGAAAAGCGGTAGAAATATATATCGCGAAGGATGGACTCAGGGTGTATGAGGTAAAAAAGAAGACAATTTAATAAAACGGCGTGTGGCGGTGGCTGCACGTAACAGCTTAATGGAGCTAGTCACTATTAACAGTGACTGGCTCTTTTTGTCTTTTAGGGTATTTAGCTCAGTGGTAGAGCACATGGCGCTATACATGATGCAGAGGTTCGATTCCTCTGGTACCCATTGCCAGCTATGGATCAAATAGCAACTCAATCGTGCCGGGCTGACCGGATTAAAAACTTTTAAGAATGAGAGGAACAGAGAAATGAACATTATTGACAAGTTGAAAAGCTTAGGTGTTGAAATCACAGCAGAAATGGAGAAAACGTTTGCAGGAGAGTGGGTGTCCAGTTTGGAAGTCCAGAAGAAGGCAGAGAAGATTGAAGAACTGGAGAAAACCAACACTAAATTAGCTGCAGATCAGGAAAATCTGGAAAAGGAACTGCAGGCTTTGAAAGATTCTAAGCCTGATGCAGACGCAATGCAGAACAAAATCGAAGAACTGACAGCTACCCTGGAAAAGGAGCGAACTGAGCGGAAACAGAAGGATGAGGAGACCAGACTGGCAGGGCTGGTGGAGGATTTCTTCAAAGACAAGCATTTTGTGAACGAGATTACTGCAGAAGCCATTAAGACGCAGCTTGTCGGTAAACTGAGTTCTGATGAAGCCAGGGGCAAGAGTATCAATGATTTGTTTGATGCTATCGTCAAGGATGATGAGGGCAATTACAAGCCGGATATCGTCATTGATGAAAAGACCTGGAAGGCGCAGCAGAACCGCAGTCAGATTCTCGGCAATAACATTAACCACCCGGACGGCGTAAGTCTGTCTATGGCGGAAATTATGAAACTGAAAAACGAACACCCGGATTTGGATATTACACCATATCTGAAGAACAGAAAGAAGGAGAAATAATCTATGGCATTATTTGATGTAGTAAATTTTAACGGCGACGTATTTGACGCCTTTGTGCGTGAAACTCCCAACCTGAGACTGAATGAACTGCTGCATTCCGGAGCAATTATCGAACGTTCCGAGTATGCATCTCAGCTGTCTGAGCAGAAGGGCGGTAACTTTATCACCACACTGATCAAGGCAAGACTGTCCGGAAATACCGTGAACTATGATGGCAAAACAAACATTGATGCAACACAGCGCGGTAACTACTCTATGGGGCGTATCGTGGTAGGACGTGCACAGGGATGGACGGAGAAGGACTTTGTGTCCGACATTTCCGGAGATGACTATTCTGCAGCAGCGGGAGAAGTTGCTGAGTTCTGGGATGATGTAGATCAGGATACTCTGCTGAGTGTGCTGAAAGGCATTTTTGCTATGAGTACTGGTGAGGGCAAGAAGTTTGTAGAGACTCATACTTATGATATCTCTGGCAGAACGGACGGTACTTTTGGTCCCACTACTCTCAATACCGGCATGCAGAAAGCCCTGGGCGATAAGAAAGCAAGCTTTGCACTTGTGGTCATGCACTCTGCAGTAGCTACTGCGCTGGAGAACCTTAATCTGCTGGAGTACCTGAAATATACCGATGCAAATGGTATCGAGCGTCCCCTGCCTCTGGCAACCCTGAACGGCAGACTGGTGTTGGTAGATGATACCATGCCTGCAGAGTATGTTGAACCCACTTATGCAGCATCCAAGGATCAGGCTGTGCAGGAAGGTAAGACTTATTACACCAAGAGCGGTAAGGATTACGAAGTGGTTGCTGAACCTACAGGAGTACCTGCATCCTCTGACTACTATGAGATGACAGCTGAAGGATATACCAAGTACACCTCCTACGTATTAGGAAATGCGTCTATCGAATATACCAACTGTGGTGCAAAAGTGCCCGCGGAGATGGAGCGTGCTGCTGCGAAGAACGGCGGTGAGACTACTATGTATACCAGACAGAGAAAGGTATTTGCTCCCTATGGTATCTCCTGGAAGGACCCTAATGTGGTATCTCCCACAGCAGAGCAGTTGGAAAACGGAAGTAACTGGGGGATTGCTCAGAATAATGATTCCAACAGTCCCAAGTATTATCCTATCAAGGCAATCAGCATCATGCAGATCGTAACCAGAGGTTAAGGAAGGAGCGGTATCGGATGGCATATACCACACATGAGTTTTACACAAAAAAATATTATGGGGATGCTATTCCGG
>CAVJMX010000098.1:0-3449 GCA_963650795.1 Bacteroidales bacterium H4 | reverse complement strand
CTATTCCGGATACCGCTTTTCCAAAATGGAACGACCATGCCAGCACAAAGCTGGATCAGCTGACCTTTGGAAACATTGATGCGGATGCAATCGCCGAATACGGAGAGAAAATCCAAAAAGCTACCTGCGCCCTGGCAGACCTTATGTATCAGATCGATTATAAGAGCTCACATTCTAACGACGAGACTGTGGCAAACATTAAGTCCATGTCTTCCGGCGGCAGATCTGTCAGCTTCGGCGGCAATGAAACATTGATAGATAAGGTGTTGGGGGACAAGACAGCACAGAATCATCTCTTCTATGATACGGTTTGCGAGTACCTGACAGGCACAGGACTGTTGTATGCGGGGGTGGGATGATGTTCTGGGATAACAAGGTAGTTACTCTGTTTAACCGGGCATTTGATCCCAAAACAGAGGAAGAAAAGTATTATCTCACGGTGTTTGAAAAGGCAGATCTTGTGGAAAAGAACAGTGTGACAGTGTCGAAAAGTGGACAGGACAAAGCGGCAGCAGTCACTCTGTATGTGTCCTATCAGAATCTGCCGAAGCCATACAAGGATCCGAAGGAATGGGAGAAGCTCTCAGCAGAGGAAAAAGAGCAGTACCTGACATTTTCCCCGGAGAACGATTTCTTCGTAAAGGGAAATTGCACCGGTGCAACTCTGCCGGACAGCAGGGTATACGAGTATTTTCGGGATCATTATTACGGAACATACCGGATAACATCTGTGGATAATTACGAGGATGTGTTACCACACTTTGAAATAGGGGGCAAATAATGGAAGAAAAGCAGGAATTATTGACTGTTAAGGATGCAACCAGCGTGCAGAAAGGCGTACTGGAACTTGTCATTGGATATCCGAATTATCCGGCAGGATTCACGGCTGACAACAGCACCGTGAAGTGGAGCAATCTCAGCGAGTACAGATCTATCGGACTGTTTCCGATGCAGGGAGCTGTATATCTTAAGCGGTATGTGAGCGGCAGTTACGAGGCACAACTACCGTTCCAGATGGCTTACAAATGCTCTGTGGATACTAACCGGGCAAATATAGATGATCAGACGATGTTGGAGAAACTGGCAGAATGGCTGGAAGATAGCGGGATCACATTCAGCGATCCTAAGATGCAGCTGGAATCTATTGAGAGGACATCACTGGTATTCGTGGCGGAGAAGAACGACAACACAGTTACCTATGCTGTGAATATGAAACTTAAATATTTTTACGACAAATAAGGAGGAAGCAACGAGATGGCAAAAGACAGAACGAACATGGTCTCTATACTGGATATCGGATCCCTCATGGGCGGGTCTGCAGAAAAACTCGCAGAGATGGGAAACGGTTATAAGGAGATCACGGAGGACTGGGGACCGAATACGGAATCTACGCAGTATGTAAATATGAAAAATGCGAGTAACTCTGTAAAGGGATATGCTTTGAGCATGACCCCGGAGAGGGAGCATTTGTCTGATGAGATGCAGACCACAATCAATGAGATGTTCAAGAAGTTCCCGACCGGAGAGAAGTGCGAGACCTATTACTACAGGTTTTACAAGACGGATCTTACCAATGGAGTTGGAGACTGCATCCGGGTGCCTGTTACGGTATGCCCGTCCAGCACCGGTGGCGCGGGCGGTGACAACCTCACATCCTCGATTCAGATCAATGGCAATGGAGAGGTGGAGGTCGGCACGATCACGGTAAGCGCAAGCGGATACAGCTGGGCTGCGAAGGAAGACGCGTCAGACGGCGAATAACGTAGGTGTTAATGAATAATTAGCATAATGGGGTGGGTTCCTTTCAGTCCTGCCCCATTTCTGAAAGGATGGTAATTATGGAACAGGTAAAATTAAGCACAGGATATAAAAGTATAGCGATTAAAGACGAGGACGATGACCAGGTAGTGACCGTCCTGCGTATTAACGTGGCAGATGCACAGACTGCAGACCGGTTTGCCCATATCATCGATCAGCTCAACAGTATCTCTGTCAGATGCGACATGGAAATGAAAGAATGGAAGGAAAACCACTCAGATGAGCAGCTTACGGCGGGAGACACCGGAAATGCTATCAAGGTGGCACTGGATATTAACAGCATCCGCGTAAAGTACCTGAAGGAGATCATTGAGGCACTGGATGAATTGTTTGGTGAAGGCACAATCAGGAACATCTATGGTGATATCGTGCCGGATGAGACGGCACTGTTTGAGTTTGTCGAGCAGGTCATCCCCGTAATGAATAATCTGTTTGGTCGCAGATTTGAACAGCTGAAGAAACGATATAACACCGGGAGAAAAGGTGGTAGAAAATGACGAACGTTATGCTCGATCCGCTCCCGGAGGAATGGAAAGATCCGGAGACCGGCGAAGTGTACCTTGTCAATTGCGACTACCGCATCGGAATACAGATATCACTGGTACAGTATGATCCGGAGTTGACAGATTATGACCGGGTGTCAATGACTTTGGAACTTATGTTTTTCGATGATGATACAAAGTCAGTGAGGGCAATGCCGCAGGGAGAAAGTGCAGGAAAATGTATTCAGTGGTACATGAATGGCTGGTGCCATGACGGGCATGGAACCAGTGAGGAAAAGCGTCGGCTGGTAGATTACGATATTGACCAGTGGCGCATTTACGCGGACTTCTGGGCAATCTACGGGATTGACCTTGCTACGGAGGACATGCACTGGTGGAAGTTCTGTGGGCTGCTCTGGAATATGCCCCATAGGCAGTCCTCTTTTCTGCAGGTGATCGAGATCCGGCGGAAGAAAAAAGAAGAAGCCAGGACGGATGCGGAGAAGAAGGCTATCCAAGATGCACAGCAGATCTACGCACTGGAGCAGCCGGAACCGGAGTACACCATAGAGCAAAAAGAGAAGATCGACGACTATGATGCCATGATGGAACAGATAAGAGCAAGGAAAAAAGAAGAACGGGAAGCACTGGGAATCTTTAGAAAGTGAGGCTGTATAAATGGCTGGCGGATATGATGGAGAAATCAGGATAAAGACAAAAATTGAAAATGCGGATATGTCCAGCCAGCTGATGCAGCTTGAAAACCGGATGGAGAAGACCGCCCGCAAGGCGCAGCAATTGGAAGCGGCTATGCGGGAAATGGAAAATCGGAAGATACCCACTGATGAATATAAGGAAGTTCAGACGCAGATTCAGAAGGCACAGGACAAGCTGTCAGGCCTGAATGATCGTATGGAAAAATTCCTGGAACTGGGTGGTAAAAAAAGCAGTTCCACTTTTAAGAATATGCAGTATGACATGGCAGATCTCGAAAATACCATTGAGTATGCCAAAGGTGAACTGGAAGCAATGGTGGAAGATGGTACTGCATTTAAAGATGTCAAAGCCACGGAAGAGTATCGGAAATTGTCAGATCAGTTAGGTGATACAAATCGTGAAATGGCTATACTGAGTAGAAAACATGATGAG
>CAVJMX010000097.1:0-9760 GCA_963650795.1 Bacteroidales bacterium H4 | reverse complement strand
AGTGGGAACCAGTCCATACACGCCTCCGGATCTCTTTATTCTGCTGCCGTAAATCCTACAGCTTCAAATACCGTCATGCATTTATCCGTCTGCAGGTAAGCAAGAAATTCCTTCGCTGCTTCCTGATTCTGGGAAATGTTGAGAACCGCTGCCGGATAAATGACCTGTTTACAAAGATCGGAACCTGCCTGATCAACTACGGTCAGTCCTGCGGAGAAAGCATCCGTTGCATAAATGATACCTGCGTCTGCAGCTGCCTCGGATACCTGGGTCGTTACCTCTTTTACATTGGAACCATAGGTAATCTTGCCCTCTGCCTCCAGGCTGTCCAGAATACCAAGATTGGTCAGAATTTCAGTTGAGTACTGTCCTACCGGAACATCCTCATTGCCAAGTGCCAGCAGGGAAAGCTTGTCGGTTCCCAAATCCTCAAAAGACTCGATTCCTTTTGGATTTCCGTCCGGAACTGCCAGAACGACTTTGTTCTCCAGAAGATTCACTCTGGTTCCCTCCAGTACATAGTCAAGCCCTTCTGTATTCACTTCCGGATCTGCATCTTTGTCCAGCTGGTTCATCTGCTTCTGCGCTGCGGAAATAAAGACATCACAGTCTGCACCTTCCTGAATCTGGGTTTTCAGAGTTCCTGAAGAATCAAAATTAAATACCAGAGTCACATTCGGAGCAACTTCCTTATACATCTCCTGAATCTCGGTCAGGGTTTCCGTCATGGATGCTGCCGCAAATACATTTAACGTTACCGGCTCCGCATCGGTCTCTGCCGGAGCATCTGCCTCTGCGTCTGTGTCTTCTACTTCCGCAGTCTCTTCCGTTGCAGTATCCTCTGCTGCCGGTGCCTCTTCTGTCTTGGATGCGCCGCAGCCTATCATGGATACTGCCATCGCACTTACCAGTAAACCTGCAATCAATTTCTTCTTCATAATCATGTTCCTCTCTTCTGTATTTTTTCATTACGGCTATCGTTATTTTTTTCAAAGAATAACGCCGCGTATATTATAACGGAAAGGTTGAGGAGGTGCAAGGGATTTACTGAATATTCCTCGTCATTTCCCCCGGTACAGCTTCTTTCCCGAACATTGCCAATGCCTGATTCACTTTATCAAGCCGCACGGTTTCCTTTCCCTGTTCCAGCTCCCGCACAAAACGAAGACCCAATCCGGAACGCATCGCAAATTCTTCCTGCGTCAGGCCTGCTCTTTTTCTTTCTTGTTTTACATAATCTCCAATAATACTCATATTATATATACTCCCGTTCGGGTATAATTTATTCCTTGATACTCAAAATACTCCCATTCGGGTATAAATATTTCACTGAAACTCCCCAAAATACACATCAAAAAAATTCTGCGTCATCCTCCGCATATCCTCCACCATGGCATGATACCGCTCCATAAAGACTCGTCCTTCCGGTGTAATGGTTGAGCTTCCACCGTTCTTTCCACCATTACATCGGTGGAGGAACCGGAATCCAAGTTCTTTTTCTGCCCGATTGATGATCTTCCAGCCTTTGGAATAGGACATATTCATTTTTGCCGCCGCTGCCTGAATAGAACCAGTCTCATCGATATATTTCAGAAGATCGTAAACGCCAGGACCGAAGAAATCTTCCTCTCTGGAAATGACCAGCTTATTCCGAAAATGAAGCGTATTGGCATTCCAGCGGTCTTTCAGATGCTGACTGATACGGTCGATCCCATTTGTTTCTAATAGAGAATAGGTAATGCCTGGATCATCAGTGAACAAACGTTCTGTATCCTGTTGCGACCACAAACCCTCCGTATTCTGTCCGTCAAAATCCGTGTCCAGCATAATACTTCTGGGCCATCCCAGTTGTTCCTGATATACCGGTACCACTGCATGTTCACAGGCAAGCAGCTGCTCTAATGTTTCATTCGCAAAAACCGGATATTCCACCGGAAGCACCAGTACCCGATCCATCTGTTCCTTTGCATGGCGAAGTCCCAGTGCCAGCACGTCAGAAAAACTGTGCCTCTGATAGTCCTCATCCTCTATGATGACCACATTATTATGACTCAAATGCAGTTTCAGCGTCTCACTGTGACATCCAGTCAGTACCAGGATAGGCGAAATCTTTGCCTTCCGCAGTTTTGCAATCTCTCCCTTGATAACCGTCGTCCCATCCAGCGGATACATGGGAAGAAATACCGGAATTCCTTCGTTGTCCTGCTGCCCTTCTCCATAATCACCGGAAGCGATGATCAAAGCTCCTGTTTTCATACTGTCTCCTTATCCATATATCCTCACCACTCCTGTTAAAATTATCCAGACTGTTCTCATTCAGTAGGAAGTCATAGACACTCTATTGAAGATTTTTACGGTTTACTGTTAAAATCTTTTATACCCCAAAGTCTATAATCACTTGTTGTAATGCCGGAAAAACCAGCTTTTTTTAGATCTGCAAGCATTTCTGGAGTATCTACGAAGCCACCTGCTATATAAGGACAATCCCTCTGTGACCTAAACAACTCCAGAAATCTAAGTGCATAGTAGGAAGGTCTAAGCTCTATAGCATCACTTTTCATCTCGTTAATGGATGCTATTACTTGATCTACTGCAAGAGAATCCTCCAGTGCAACTCTTCTTATCGTTTGCATTCCTTCCTTTTTAGCCATAAGAAGCTTATTGTTGCTTCCGCTCATCACTCCATCTACATCAAACATCTTCCTCATCATCGCAAAGGCCGTTCTGTCGTTACCCAATCCGCCAACCAGCTCCGGATTAATTATCACCTTCTTTCCTGCCTGATGACAACGGCTGGCAAGCTCCTTTAGATTCCCTATATGTGAACATGAAAGCAGTACCCACTTCTGCGACTGCTTCAGAGCATTATCCAAATTTCGTACATCCCTGACCGATGGTATGACATAAAATTTATCCTCTTCAAACATGTAAGTATTCCCTTCTGTGCTTTATAACGCATTTTATCCCGCCGGCGAGTAACCGGCGGGATATATGGCATATGTAATGCATGGATTTTTAGTGAATGTTGTTTCTGACATTTCTCATCGGTTTACCCTGCAGATATAGCTTAAGCTCCTCTATACCTATCTCAACACTGGTACGCATTGTATCGCAAGAGGTACCTGCCAGATGAGATGTAAGTGTAATATTATCTAATTTCAGGTAAGGATGATCTGAAGGCAGCGGCTCTGTATCGTATACATCGATAGCTGCTCCTCCTATCTTTTTATTCTTCAAAGCCTCAACCAGTGCATCTGTATCTACAAGACCTGAACGAGCTGTGTTGATAAAGTATGCTGTTTCCTTCATCTTAGCAAACTCTTCCTCGCCCATAAACTTCTCTGTCTTATCAGAAAGACGAAGATGTATAGATACAAAGTCAGATTCCCTGAGCAGTTCATCAAGACCCACAGGGTTCGCACCCTCTGCCTTGAGCTTTTCGGGATCTGTGAAAGGATCGTACACCAATACCTTACTTTCAAAGCCCCAAAGCCTTTTCGCTACCCTGCTTCCTATATAGCCGTATCCTATAAGTCCTACCGTGCAGTTACGCATGTTATGAATGTATGCCTGGTTCACATATTTCTTACACCACTTTCCCTCGAATATAAGCTTGTGGCTTCTTGCTATATTCTTGTTCTCGGCAATCATCATACCAACCGTAAAATCTGCAACAGCATCCGCACTTCTCCAGGGAGCATTGATAAGTGGGATGTTTCTCTTCGTCAGCTCCTCTATATCGGCGTTCTCATATCCTCCTCTAAGCACAGCAGCCACCTTAAGGTTAGGACAGGCCTCTATAACCTTTTTGTTAATGGATGCAACGTGTACGACGATGATATCCTTGTCTGCACATGCGTCCAGAAGTGCCTGACAATCTGGTGCTGCATCCACCCCCTGCTGCTCTATAAGCAGCATCCGGTCAGTAATAGGTTCCATAGCATACATGTCCTTATCCTCTACCAGAGTGACCTCAGCCCCGTAATTTTCGAGCTCCTTCATTTGCTCCATTAGATCCTTTGTAATACCACCATCATAAACACATAAAATTTTTATTCTCTCCATTTTGATACCTATTCCTTTCTGTCCCAATACTCTGTCAATACTTCATTAATTCTAGTCCACTCTTTGTACCTCTTATCATAAGTTTCAAATGTAGACTCGTTTGGCATAACAGGATCCTTAACCTTAACAGCCTTAGTAAATGCCTCTTCGTAGCTGCTGTAAACTCCGGCACCTATACCAGCTACAATCGCTGCCCCAAGCGCTCCGGTCTCGTCACAGTCAACGCCAACCATAGGAACTCTCAGAACATCCGCAAAAATCTGGTTCCAAACATTACTTCTTGCTGTACCGCCTGTCAGACGTATGCTTGTAAGCGGAAGTCCGGCATTCTTAAGGAAGTCTATATGTAACTTATGTATAAATGCACAACCCTCAGCTACTGAATGACAGATTTCAGCATATGTAGTGTTCGTATCTATGTTCATGAAGTTTGCTCTTGCATTAACATGTATACTCGGCTGCGCTACGAATGGACTGAAGAATACCTTAGCCTTCTCTACAGGTACAGAAGCTATCAGCTCGTCGAGCACCTTATAGAATGACATGCCTCTTTCGTTGGCTTCCTTTTTAGCCTGTGCTCCAAGTGTCTTAGTAAACCACTCATAGTTGGAACCTGAAGCTCCTGTATAAGAGCAGTTGAGGTACTCTCCCTTGTGAAGATAAGGCATATTAGAAGAAGCGTTAGGGATCACTCTTTTAGAATGTGTTTCATTGATGCACCAGCTGCCTGTTACTGCTGTATATACACCCTCGCCCGTAGCACCTGCACCAACCAGAGAAGCAAGGATATCCATCATACCTGCTACAACAGGTGTTCCCTCTGCAAGTCCTGTAAGCTTAGCAGCCTCTGCTGTAACCTTACCGATAATATCTGTTGGCTCTGAAGCCAGCTTGGGAAGTGCATCGTAGAGCTCCTCTATTCCGTAAAGCTTCATAAGCTCCTTAGAGTAGTCCATTGTATCCATATCTACAAGGAATGAACCACCGCAGCAGTTAAGATCCGTAGCAACCTCTCCTGTAAGCTTATACATTATATAATCCTTAAAGAGCATAACTCCGCCTATCTTGTCATAGGTTGCCCTGTCGTGCTCCTTATACCAGCGAAGAATAGGTCCCGGCTCTCCTGCCCAGAGCGAACCTTTAACTATCGCATTAATTCTATCATAAACTCCAGTCGTTTTGTACATCTCAATTATATCGTCTGCACGGTGATCCTGTGAAAATACCCCTGGAGCTATAGTTTCGCCGTTCTTGCCTACAAATGTACAGCCATTGCCAAAGCTTGTTACACCGATTCCCTTAATATCCTTGGGATCAATATTAGCATTATCTACTGCTTCCTTAATGCTCTTATGGATCAGTGACCAAAGCTCATCCATATCAAACTCTTCGAACCCAGGACCTCTTTGCTCAAAATGCATGGAAGGTGTTCCTGCTGTAGAGATAATCGTTCCGTTAAGATCAAAAACAACGCACTTACTGGATGTATTACCAGCATCGATTCCTATTAAATATGCACTCATACTAATTTTACCCCCCACATATATTATTAAGCTTTTCCTGCAGAACCCATCAGGTCTATCTTCTCCTTAACAACTTCCTTAAGTGCCTTTAAAGGCTCTTCATTTGCCTTGCTAACCCATATAGCAAGTGAAGCTGATGTTTCGAGCTTCTTCTTAAGCTCTCCATAGTAAGCTATAAGCATCTCTGAGTAGATATTCAGCTTGCAGATTCCTCTCTCTATAGCCTTCTTAATCTGGTCATCAGGTGTACCGGAACCGCCATGCATAACCATGGGTACTGTAGATATCTTATTAAGAGTATCCAAGCGGTCAAAGTGAAGTTTGGGTGTATGTACGTATACTCCGTGTGAAGTTCCTACTGCAACTGCCAGACAGTCTACCCGAGTTTCCTCAAGGAATCTCTTCATCTCATCTGGATTTGTAAGGTAATCATCAGGATTATCATAGTTTCCGTCAGCCTTAGCTACTCCTGATACGATTCCGTCGCCTACATGTCCGAGTTCAGCCTCTACTGTTACTCCGTGGGCATGTGCATAATCTGCTGCTTCCTTAGAAAGACGGATATTCTCCTCAAGCGGATGTACAGATGCGTCATACATAACTGATGTAAATCCGCTGTCTACACACTTCTTAAGAAAATCCATATCTGTAGCATGGTCAAGATGCAGGCATACCGGAACAGAAGCCTTCTCTGCCATCTTTTTCATACCGTAAAGCCAGAAATCGAGCATATCGCCCTGAAGATCCGGTGTAAGTCCCATTATAATAATCGGAGATTTCTTCTCCTCTGCCGCCTCTATAATCTTCTGCCCCATCTCAAGAGTACTGGCATCAAAAGCGCCTACACAATATTTTTCTTTTCTTGCCTTTTCCAGCATTTCTTTTATATTTACTAAAGCCATTTTGTTTCTCCTTCTGCAGTATCGCTTTTAACTGTCTATATTTACCTTGCTCTCCTATAAGTCTTTGCTATCTCATAAGCATACCGCCGGTGGCATCAACTGTAATTCCGGTTAAGTAGTCTGCCTTATCAGAAGCCAGAAATGCTATAACATTTCCTATCTCCTCCGGCTCCGCTACTCTGCCAATCGGAATCCGGTTAAGATAATAATCCGGATTCTTCTCCAGCTGGTTTCCTATCATCTTGGTATGTACGATTCCCGGTGCGACCGCATTAATATTAATTCCGTACTTAGCAACCTCTCTGGCCTGCGAGATCATAAAGGTTACCAGTCCTGCCTTCGCTGCCGCATAGTGAGCGTGTCCCGTGGTAGAACCGTGAAATGCTGCCTGCGATACAACATGCACGATCTTCCCATGCATGCCTCTTTCTATGAGTTGATTTGCCATAAGCCTGCTAAGGATATAAGGAACCTCAAGATCGATATATATCGTATTCTCAAAATCCTCCTTCTCCATATCCGCTACGTAGGCTGTAGGCCATACGCCCGCACTGTTAACCAGAATATCAAGGTGTCCGAGAACATTTGCTGCATCTTCAAATAATTTTTCTGCTGCATCTTTAACTTCCAGGTCCGCGGCAATTCCGACAGCATGTACCCCATAGGCATCTTTAAGCTCACCTGCTATATCCTCCGCTCTGGTCTTATTGCGGCCTGATATAACTATGTTCGCACCCTCTGCTGCGAATATCTGTGCCGTAGCCTTTCCGACTCCGCTTGTGCTGCCTGTTATCAAAACATTCTTACCTTTTAATCCTAGTTCCATTTCACGCCTCTTTTATGATAATTTCTTAGATACCTCTGCTAATGCCTCCGGGTTAATTATGTAGCGAGATGGTTTAGCCTGTGTAACGCCGATCATCTCTGCTGCAAGCAACCTGGGTGAATTTGTAAATGCATCTACTGTACCGCCTGCTAAGTGAGGAGTGATAGTTACATTGTCTATAGCTACTAACGGATAGTCAGCAGCCGGTGGCTCTACATCGAATACATCAAGAGCCGCACCGACGATAGTCCTGTTCTTAAGTGCCTCATACAATGCTTTCTCATCAACTAATCCCGAACGAGCTGTGTTGATAAGATAAGCAGACGGCTTCATTTTGCTGAGAATATCAGCATTGATAATGTGCTCTGTCTCATCTGTCAGACGCATATGTAATGTCATAAAGTCTACCTGACCCGCGAGTTCCTCAAGAGAATCAATCTTTGTGACATAGTCCGGAACCTCTTTGACATATGGATCGTAGGTAAGTATATTCATCTCAAAGCCACGAAGTCTCTGGGCAACCTTTCTTCCGATTTCGCCAAAGCCTACTATTCCAACTGTTTTATAAGGAAGATCCGGAACTGTATCCTTGTTTGTGTAATCCCGTACCCACTCGCCCTTCTTAAGGTTCAAGTGGCTCTTAGCAATGTTTCTGCACTCTGCAAGAAGCATACCGACTGTAAAATCTGCTACTGCATTAGAGTTACGTCCCGGTGTGTGGTAAAGAAGTATTCCCTTCTCCTTAGCATACTCAACGTTAACATTCTCATATCCGCCTCTGAGCACTCCGACAACTTTAAGATTGGTACAGGCATCTATAAGCTTCCTTGTGATAGTGCAGAACTGCGTAATAATTACATCCGCATCCTTAACTGCTGCTATAACCTCTTCTGAAGGCTGTACGCTCTCTGCTCCCTGCGTTTCAACCTTAAGGTTGATATTCTGAAGCTCCTCATAATCCTTCATCTGCCACTGAACCGTCTCTACTGTGTGTCCCTGCTTCTCGAATTCCTGAAATCCTATTTTGATGTATTCCTCGGGAATCAGAAGATCGCCTATTCCTACAATTTTCATTACCAAATTCTCCTCTCTGTCCCAGAACTTTTAAGCTCTGTAAAATATGAATAGCTAAATTTCATTATTCGTCTCCAAATATTAACTCAGATCCCTTAATCATAACCCAACCAAGCGGAGTATTGTAAGGAGATACTACGTTGCCGTATTCCTGGCCTTCTATCTCAAGCTCATTCGTTGAATATGTATGAACTGCCTCTGTGTATTCCGGTCCAAGGCTTGTTCCGGCGTAAAGGCTGATGATAAGTATGATTACGCCTGCTACATATATACGGAACATGTTGCGCTTACAGAACGGAGCTGCCATAGAGATTATAAATACTAAAGAAGCAAGGTCTGTAAACGGAAGCATCTTATTTCCAGGAAGTATCATAGCAAGTACAAGTGATGTAGGGATCAGCAGCAGTGATGTTGCAATTATGCTAGGCTCACCTATAAGAAGTGCTGTATCCATACCGAAGTAAAACTCACGGTCAGGGAACAGCTTTTTCATCTGTACCTCCGCTGCATCTCTGATAACCATGACGCCCTGAACTGTAACATCAACCATTCTGGGAAGAAGAACCATAACCGCTGCAACGTCTACTGCAAGAGGAAGAATCTTCTCTACAGGCCATCCTGCCAGAATACCAAGTCCTGCACCAAGTATAGTTGCCAGTGTTACAGGATCTCCGAATATACCAAGAGTCTTGTTAATGCCCTCTGGATCAAGTTCTATCTTGTTGAGTCCTGGAATGTGCTCTATTATCCAGTTCACTGCGATACCGATAGGAACATAGATACCACAGGTTGCGTGTACGAATGCAACACCCTTAAGATTGTACATCTCCTGTATAGGCTTTGCTGTAAGGTCACCTATGATAAATGCGATAAGGTAATAAACAAGTGCAACTGCAACTCCGAGTGCCAGATTGCCTGTCTGCTGATAAGCAAGTGTACCAACTAATGATATAAGCCAGTAGTTGAATATATCAATATTGATGATCTTTGTTGCCTTAATTACCAGAAGGACAAGGTTAAGAACGATTGCTCCAATTACGATGAATGGAATAAGAGGAGACCCCCATCCTATAGAAGAGCCTGTGGCCCAACCAACGTCTACAACTGTAAGATTAAGTCCGAATCTGGTAACCATGTCCTGAGCTGCCGGTCCAAGACTTCCAAGCAGCAGGTTAACTACCATATTAATACCCGTGAAACCTATACCAACCGTCATACCTGCCTTAAATGCCTTACCAGGACTAACTCTGAAAATAAGTCCGAGCACGAAGAAGATAATCGGCATCATTACGGTTGCGCCCATACCTATAATTGTGTTAAAAATTTGCATACTTTTTCTCCTTTCTTTTACCACTCGGCTGTATGGTGTC
>CAVJMX010000096.1:0-9980 GCA_963650795.1 Bacteroidales bacterium H4 | reverse complement strand
GCCACCGCTATGGTACTGGGAGGTTCGGGAGCACTGTTCTGGATGTTGGTATCCGGCGTTATCGGATTGTCCACCAAGCTGGTGGAAAGTACACTGTGTGTCCGGTATCGTGTACGAAATGCCGGAGGGGAATCGGTGGGAGGTCCCATGTATGTATTAAAATGGGTGTTTCCCCATCGGCGTACAGGTCAGATCCTTGCAATGTTGTTTGCGGTATTTGCCGTGATGGCATCCTTCGGCATGGGGAATATGACACAGGGCAATTCCATTGCGGAGGCGCTGGAGGTGACATTTGGGATGAAACCTTCCGTGACAGGGCTGGTATTATGCCTTTTTACGATTCTGGTGATTCTGGGAGGAATCGGCAGCATAGCTAAAGTTACGGAATATCTGGTGCCCTGCATGGCGGTGTTTTATCTGTTTGGATGTGGCATGGTGATCGTGACGCGCAGAGAGAACCTGGCGGAAGGCATCCGACAGATCTTAATAGGAGCTTTTTGCCCGGAGGCAGTTACCGGCGGGATGGCAGGTGTTGCTGCCGCGGTGAGGTACGGGGTATCCCGGGGTGTGTTTTCCAACGAAGCGGGATTGGGTGCCGCGGGCATCAGCGCGGCTTCTGCCAATACAAAAGACCCGGTGCGGCAGGGCTATATCAGTATGACGGGAGTTTTTATCGACACCATTGTGATCTGTACGTTAACGGGGTTAGCCATTGCCGCCAGCGGGATGCTGGGACAGCGGGATCCGGGAGGCGAGCTTTTGAACGGAACTACGTTAATGATCGCTGTATTTTCTTCCGCCTTCGGCAGGGTGGGGGCGCGGATGCTTACGATCTCCATCGTGCTGTTTGCGTTTGCTACGATCATCGCTTGGGAATATCAGGGAGAGAAAGCTTTTGAATACCTTACAGGAAATTGTGACCGCACACGGTGGTATCGGATCGGGTATGGTCTGGTAACGTTTTTGGGAGCGGTCTGTTCCCTGGAGGCAGTATGGAATTTTTCGGATATCTGCAACGGACTGATGGCAGTACCGAATCTCCTGGCGGTACTTGTATTGTCCGGGGAGGTGTGCAGGGATATTCGGGAATATAAAAATAATGATTGAAGCACCGCTCCTGCCGTGATATGATTTGGGTAATGCAATTATGTTAGGAGTGAGATTATGACGAAAACCATTGAGAACTTTTTAAGATATGTGAAGATCGATACCCAGTCTTCCGAAGAGAGCACCACCACCCCCAGCACCATGAAACAGCATGCCCTGGCGCGTCAGCTGGTGAGCGAACTGGAGGCTATGGGTGCCACAGAGATTACTTACGATAAGGAACACTGCTATGTCTATGCCACCGTTCCGGCATCCGCAGGCTGCGAGAATGCCCCGGTACTGGGCTTTATCTCCCATATGGATACTTCTCCGGCAGTGACGGATACCAATGTGAATCCCCGGATCGTGGAGAATTACGATGGAAAAGATATCGTGTTAAATGCGGCAGAGAATATCGTGATGAAGACGGCGGATTTCCCGGAACTGTTACATTATGTGGGACAGGATCTGATCGTGACGGACGGAACGACCCTGCTCGGCGCAGATGATAAGGCAGGTGTTGCCGAGATCATGACCATGGCGGAGACGTTGTTAAAACATCCGGAGAAAAAGCACGGCAAGATCCGCATCGGATTTACCCCGGATGAGGAAGTGGGTGCCGGTGCCGATCATTTTGATGTAAAGCTGTTCGGTGCAGATTACGCGTATACGGTAGACGGCGGCGCACTGGGCGAGCTGGAATATGAGAACTTTAACGCAGCGGGAGCAAAGCTTCATGTCTATGGAAGAAGCGTACATCCCGGTTCCGCCAAGGGCAAAATGAAAAATGCAATTCTGATCGCGCAGGAATTCCAGAGCGAACTGCCAGCAGAGCAAAATCCTATGTATACCGAAGGCTACGAGGGATTTTTCCACCTGGATGCCATAAGCGGCAATGTGGAAGAGGTGACAGCGGATTATATTATCCGCGATCACAACAGACAGCTGTTTGAGCAGAAGAAGGAGCTGTTTTTATCCTGCGCTAATTTCCTGAACCGGAAGTACGGGGAAGGCACGGTCGTAGTAGATATGAAGGATTCTTATTATAATATGCGGGAGATCATGGAGCAGCATATGCATCTGATCGACAACGCCAAGGCTGCCATGGAGGAGCTGGGCATCGAGCCGAAGATATCCCCCATCCGTGGCGGTACCGACGGTGCAAGACTGTCCTTCATGGGTTTACCTTGCCCGAACCTGTGCACCGGTGGAGAGAACTACCACGGCAGATATGAATACGCCTGCGTACAGTCCATGGAGAAGACGACCGAACTGCTGATCGCCATTGCGGCAAAATACGCAGACAGATAACAGATATCGATATTAGAAATAGAAAGGCAACACTTTTTATATGACAAATGTAACACAAATGAATGAAACCGAAAGACAATACTATTTCATGGAGAAAGCCTCCGGTCATGTGGCAAAGCTTGGAGAAGAACTGGACAGGAAGCCTACCTGCTGTGTGACCACTTTCGGCTGTCAGATGAACGCCAGGGATTCCGAGAAACTGGTGGGAATCTTAGAAAAAGTCGGCTATGAGATCATCGAGGATGAAAATGCCGATTTCGTGATCTACAATACCTGTACCGTCAGAGACAATGCCAACCAGCGTGTCTACGGAAGACTGGGAGTATTGAACGGCTACAAGAAGAAAAATCCTCACATGAAGATCGCCCTGTGCGGTTGCATGATGCAGGAACCTTCCGTAATCGAGAAGATCAAGACAAGCTACCGTTTCGTAGATCTGATCTTCGGAACCCACAATATTTTCAAATTCGCAGAGCTGTTGTGCTCCTTATTTGAGAACGAAGGAATGGTCATCGACATCTGGAAGGATACGGACAAAATCGTGGAGGATCTCCCGGTGGAGCGAAAATATCCCTTCAAGTCCGGTATCAATATTATGTTCGGCTGTAACAATTTCTGCAGCTACTGTATCGTACCTTATGTCCGTGGCAGAGAGCGCAGCCGGAATCCGAAGGATATCATCCGGGAGATCGAGGGACTGGTAGCAGACGGCGTGGTAGAGATCATGCTGCTTGGTCAGAACGTGAATTCCTACGGCAAGAACCTGGAGGAGCCCATTACCTTTGCACAGCTTTTGCAGGAAGTGGAGAAGATCGAAGGGCTGGAGCGGATCCGCTTCATGACCTCCCATCCCAAGGATCTGTCCGATGAACTCATTGAAGTTATGAAAAATTCCAAGAAAATCTGCAGGCACCTGCATCTGCCCTTACAGTCCGGTTCTACGAAGATCTTAAAGGCGATGAACCGCCGCTATACCAAGGAACAGTATCTGGAACTGGCGGAGAAGATTCGTAAGGAGATCCCGGATATGGCGATCACCACAGATATTATCGTAGGATTCCCGGGAGAGACGAAAGAAGATGTGGATGAGACCATTGATGTGATCCGTCGTGTAAAATATGACAATGCCTTTACCTTTATCTATTCCAAGCGTACCGGAACTCCGGCGGCAGCCATGGAGCAGGTACCGGAAGCCCAGGTGAAGGAGCAGTTCGACCGGGTGCTTAAGACCGTGCAGGAGACTGCCAGAGAACAGGTATCCCGTTATCAGGGACAGACCGCGGACGTGCTGGTGGAAGAGATCAATGAAAATGACAGCAGTTTAGTGACGGGAAGAATGTCCAACAACACGCTGGTACATTTTCCGGGAGATGCATCACTCGTGGGGAAGATCGTGAATGTATCTTTGGATGAGTGTCATGGGTTTTATTACATGGGACATCAAGTTCAGTCATGAACTTGTTTGAGAGCGAAAATCATGCTCGCATGATAATGCGACTTTGCGAATGGCGCGGCTGAACGTGATTTGTTAAAAAATCCTTGCAAACCAAACGAAATAGAGATATGATAAGGCTCGTGTGACTTTATAAAAATTTTATAATTTCACATGGGCTTATTATATGTGAGGAGATTATTATGGAAAAATTAAAACCGAAGCTTTTCTCTGTGATGAAGAGCTACACCAAAGAACAGTTCTTAAAAGATGTGATTGCCGGTATTATCGTTGCAATCATTGCACTGCCCTTATCCATTGCACTGGCACTGGCATCCGGTGTGACTCCGGAGAAGGGTATCTACACAGCCATCACTGCTGGCTTTGTGATCTCATTCTTAGGCGGAAGCCGTGTGCAGATTGCAGGACCGACGGCGGCATTTGCCACTATCGTAGCCGGAATTGTTGCTAAGAACGGCATGGACGGTCTGATCATTGCTACACTGCTTGCCGGTGTGATCCTGATCCTGATGGGGCTTTTACGACTTGGGAACCTGATCAAGTTTATCCCTTATACCATTACCACCGGTTTTACCTCCGGTATCGCTGTGACGATCTTCATCGGACAGATCAAGGATTTCCTGGGGCTGACCATCGTCAGTGAGGAACCGCTGATCGAGACCATGGATAAATTAAAAGCAGTATTTCAGTTTATTTCCACCACCAATTTACAGGCACTTTTCGTGGGAGTGATCAGCCTGCTGATCCTGATCCTGTGGCAGTATCTGCCGGGCTTCTGCAAGAAGATTCCCCCTTCTCTGATTGCGGTACTGGTGGGAAGTGCCATGGTAGCTTTGCTTAATATGAATGTAAATACCATCGGTGATCTGTATGAGATCTCCAATAAGCTTCCGACGATCTCCCTGCCGGTGTTCAGCCTGAAGACCGTACAGAATGTCCTGCCGGATGCCTTTACCATTGCCATTCTGGCAGCAATCGAGTCTCTGCTGTCCTGCGTGGTGGCAGACAGTATGGTGAACAGCAGACACCGTTCCAACATGGAGCTGATTGCCCAGGGTGCCGGTAACATTACTTCCGCATTATTCGGAGGAATCCCTGCCACCGGAGCCATCGCCAGAACTGCTGCCAACGTGAAAAACGGCGGACGTACTCCCATTGCCGGAATGGTGCACTCCGTGACTCTGCTTTTGATCCTGGTAGTGCTGATGCCTTATGCGGCGCTGATCCCCATGCCGACCATTGCAGCGATCCTGTTCATGGTGGCTTATAATATGTGTGACTGGCGGAAGTTCGTGGGACTGTGTAAGACCGCACCCAAGAGTGATATTATCGTACTGGTGACTACTTTTGTACTGACCGTCGTATTCGACCTGGTAGTGGCAATTGAAGTAGGTATTCTGCTGGCAGCGATCCTGTTCATGAAGCGTATGAGTGATGTAACCGAGGTAGAAGGCTGGAAATACGTGGATGATGAGGACGACGCGGACAGCCTGTCCTTAAGAGTCGTACCTCACAACACTATGGTCTACGAAGTAAGCGGTCCTCTGTTCTTCGGTGCAGCAGACAAGATTCTGAAGATCACCCTGGATGAGAAAATGAACTGCCTGGTACTGCGTATGCGCAGTGTGAGCGCCATTGACGCCACTGCCATGCACAATCTGGAACAGTTGTATGCGGACTGCAAGAAGAAAAACATCCAGATCATCTTGTCCCACGTAGGGGAACAGCCTATGCATGTCATGGAGAAGAGCGGGTTCTTAGACAAGGTGGGCAGAGAGAATGTATGCGCCCATATTGATGATGCCTTAGAGCGTGCGGCACAGCTCCAATAAGAGTGAAAAACTATCATTTGTCATAAGGGTTCTTTAATTTACAACCTCAATATTTTGTGCTAAGATAGATGCGGATACGCAAGCTTTTGCGTGTCCGCTTTGTCGTGTATTCTTTTACAGAACAGGAGAAAATCATGGCTGAATTGACACCAATGATGCAAAAATATATGGAGACAAAGGAACAGTATAAGGACTGTATCCTTTTTTACCGTCTGGGGGATTTTTATGAAATGTTTTTTGATGATGCACTGGTGGCATCCAAAGAACTGGAGATTACTCTGACCGGAAAAAGCTGTGGACTGGATGAGAGAGCTCCCATGTGCGGCATCCCTTACCATGCAGTGGAAGGGTATCTCACCAAGCTGGTGAGCCGTGGCTATAAAGTGGCGATCTGCGAACAGGTGGAGGATCCCAAGCTTGCCAAGGGACTGGTGAAGAGAGAGGTCATCCGCGTGGTGACACCCGGTACGAACTTAAATGTCCAGTCGCTGGAAGCCAGCAAGAACAATTACCTGATGTGTATTGCCTATACCTCCGACGGTATCGGCATCTCCGCAGCGGATGTAACTACCGGTGATTATTATGTGACGGAAGTGGAAGACCTGAAAAAACTGAACGATGAGCTGATGAAGTATGAACCTTCCGAGATCATCTGCAATGAGGCTTTTTTAGTCAGTGGTTTTGATGTGAATGACTTAAAGTCCCGGTTACATATCTCAGTCAACGCACTGGAATCCCACATGTTCGACGATGATGGCTGTAGACGGATCCTGATGAAGCATTTTAAGGTAAATACTTTAATCGGTCTGGGCATCGAAGAATTCCCTACGGGACTTTTGGCTGCCGGTGCACTGTTACAGTATCTGTATGATACCCAGAAGACGGATCTGGAGCATTTTACCCATATTTAT
Source organism: Bacteroidales bacterium H4 (assembly GCA_963650795.1). Lineage (GTDB taxonomy): Bacteria > Bacillota > Clostridia > Lachnospirales > Lachnospiraceae > Acetatifactor. The sequence continues at coordinate 3,387 of CAVJMX010000096.1, read as the reverse complement.
CCGTACCTTACCAGCAAATACATGTTGCTTGACAGTTCCACCAGAAGAAACCTGGAACTGACGGAGACTTTAAGAGAAAAGCAGAAGAGAGGTTCTCTTCTATGGGTGTTAGACAAGACGAAGACTGCTATGGGTGCCAGACTTCTGCGCAATTATATCGAGCAGCCCTTAATCGAAAAAGAGGAGATGGAGAAGCGGCTGGATGCCATCCAGGAGCTGAATCAGGATTCCATTTCCCGGGACGAGATCAGAGAGTACTTAAATCCCATTTATGATCTGGAACGTCTGCTCAGCAAGGTGACTTATAAGACGGCGAATCCCAGAGACCTGATCGCTTTCCGGAATTCCTTACAGATGCTGCCGCCCATCAAGACGGTGCTGTCGGCTTTTGAAAAAGAAGAACTTACGGGAATTCGGGAACAGATCGACGGACTGGAGGATATCTACCAGCTGATCGATGAAGCTATCATCGACGAACCGCCCATATCTATCCGGGAGGGCGGAATGATCAAAGATCAGTTCGATGAGACCATAGACCGCCTGCGCAATGCAAAACACGACGGAAAGCAGTGGCTGGCACAGTTGGAGGAAGAGGACAGAGAACGTACCGGCATCAAGAATCTGAAGATCAAATACAATAAAGTATTCGGCTATTATTTCGAGGTGACCAATTCTTACAAGGATCTGGTGCCGGAGGATTATATCCGTAAGCAGACCCTTGCCAATGCGGAGCGGTATACCACACCACGGTTAAAAGAGCTGGAAGATACGATCTTGAATGCGGAGGACAAGCTCCAGACGCTGGAATATGATGTTTTCTGCAGGATCCGGGATACCATTGCCCAGGAACTGGTGAGAATCCAGAATACGGCGAAAGCCATAGCAAAGCTGGATGTGTATGCGTCTCTGTCACTGGTATCGGAGCGCAATCATTATGTGCGCCCGAAGTTAAATGAAAAGGGTGTCATCGACATCAAGGACGGCAGACATCCCGTGGTGGAGCAGATGATCACCAATGACATGTTTATTGCCAACGATACCTATCTGGACAATGGCAGTCATTGCATCAGCGTCATTACCGGACCCAATATGGCGGGTAAGTCTACTTACATGCGTCAGACGGCACTGATCGTACTGATGGCACAGATCGGATGTTTCGTGCCTGCCAGAAGTGCCAATATCGGCATTGTGGACCGGATCTTTACCCGTGTGGGTGCGTCGGATGACCTTGCCAGCGGTCAGTCCACCTTCATGGTGGAGATGAACGAAGTGGCGAACATTTTGCGGAATGCCACTTCCAAGAGTCTGTTGATCTTAGACGAGATCGGCAGAGGTACTTCTACCTTCGACGGCTTAAGCATTGCCTGGGCGGTGATCGAACATATCAGCAACCGTAAGCTGTTGGGAGCAAAGACTTTGTTTGCCACCCATTATCACGAGCTGACCGAACTGGAAGGCAAAATGAACAACGTGAACAATTACTGCATTGCCGTCAAGGAATGCGGCGACGATATCGTGTTCTTACGTAAGATCGTAAAGGGCGGTGCGGACAAGAGCTACGGTATTCAGGTAGCGAAACTGGCAGGCGTGCCGGATATGGTCATCGACCGTGCCAAGGAGATCGTGGAACAGCTGTCAGACAATGACATTACGGAAAAGGTGCAGAGTATTGCTATCGACAATAAGGGCGAAGGCAAGGCGAAAAAACAGCCCAAATACGATGAGGTGGATCTGGCACAGATGTCTCTGTTCGATACGGTGACGGATGAGGATATTCTGAAAGAACTGATGGAGATCGAAGTGACGACACTGACACCGTTAGACGCACTGAATACCCTGTACCGGCTGCAGAATAAGCTGAAGAACCGCTGGAACGGTTAACGGAGGAGATTTATGGGAATACATGTACTGGACTCCCGGACGATCGACAGGATCGCTGCCGGAGAGGTAGTGGAGAGACCTGCCAGCGTAGTAAAGGAACTGGTGGAGAACGCTATTGACGCCGGCTCCACGGCAATCACCGTGGAGGCTAAAGAAGGCGGTATCGAATTCATCCGCGTGACGGATAACGGCTGCGGAATCGAAAAAGATCAGCTGCCCACCGCATTCCTGCGGCATGCCACCAGCAAGATTGAAGATGCGGATGACCTGAATCATATCGTAAGCCTGGGCTTCCGCGGTGAGGCACTGTCCAGTATTGCGGCGGTGTCCCGGGTGGAGATCATCACCAAGAGAAAAGAAAATCTTACCGGAACCCGTATGGTACTGGAAGGGGCGAAGGAACAGTCCATCGATGAGATCGGCGCGCCGGATGGCACGACATTCCTCATGCGGAATCTGTTCTTCAATACGCCGGTACGTAGAAAGTTCTTAAAGCAGCCTGCCACGGAGGGCAGTTATATCACGGATCTGATGGAACATCTGGCATTGTCCAGACCGGATATTTCCTTTAAATTCGTTCTGGGGAATCAGACCAGATTCCACACCTCCGGAAATGGTGACCTGCGAGAGGTCATCTACCGGATCTACGGCAGGGAGATCGCTTCCGAGCTGGTGCCCATTCAGATCGAAGAGAATGGCATTAAGGTGGAAGGGTATCTCGGCAAACCGGTACTGGTGCGTTCCAATCGCAATTTTGAGATCTATTTTATCAACGGTCGTTTTATCCGCAGCGGCGTAATCGCGAAAGCCATCGAAGAGGGTTATAAACAGTACCTGATGCAGCATAAATTCCCGCTGTGCGTACTGCATATCACTATGGATACGGAGACGGTAGATGTGAACGTACACCCCTCCAAAATGGATGTGCGGTTCTCCGACGGCATGGCATTTGCCCGGATGCTCAGTGAGAAGATTGCCACTACACTGCGGAATCGGGAGATGATCCCGGATGCTTCCTTAGAGGATGAGAAAGCAATTCAGAAAAAGGAACAGGAAGACAGAAAAGCTTCCTGGAAAGAGCATACTCCGGAAGTCTTTGAGAAAAAAAGAGAAGAAAACTACCGTGTCATGGAGGCTGCGAAATACGAGGCGGCACCGAAAGACCGGAGTGAATTCATACAGAAGCCCATCTGGCAGGAAGCCCATGCAGGCGTGCAGACCAGTATCCGCAACCCCAAGCCAGTAAGTGCGCAGACAGAGGAACAAAGCTCTGTACCGGCGGCAGCACCGGAACCGAAAGAGGATGATTTCTTCGTAGAAGCAGAACCGATGGAACAAAAGCCGGAGCAAAAGGCGGGGACACCTTCCGAGCCTGTCATCTGCCCGGAGACCGCGGAAGTGATCGAGCCTGAGATAAAGAATGTACAGCAGATGAATTTGTTTGAAGAAAAGCTGTTGTCCGTGCAGAACCGCAGCCGCTACCGCATCATTGGACAGGTCTTTGAC
>CAVJMX010000095.1:0-10134 GCA_963650795.1 Bacteroidales bacterium H4 | reverse complement strand
TTTCATAATCCATAATCATGAAACTGGAGGATACAGAACGTGCAGAATCAGAAAGCAAACGATCAGAACAGAAACGAGACACCGAAGACCGAGGCAGAAGAGCACAGAGACGAACGAATCGAAAAAACAGGGCAGCTTACCTTGTCAGATGAAGTTTCCGGGAAAAAGATTCATCTGCTGACCATCATCGGAGAGATCGAAGGACATGACAATCTGTCGGGCAATTCCAAGACGACGAAATATGAACACATTCTGCCGCAGTTAGCCGCCATTGAGGACAGTGAGGAAATCGGAGGCGTGCTGGTATTGTTAAATACTATGGGAGGAGATGTGGAAGCGGGACTTGCCATTGCGGAGATGCTGGCATCCTTAAGCAAACCTACGGTGTCTTTGGTGTTGGGCGGCAGTCATTCCATCGGCGTGCCCATCGCGGTGAGCTGCAAGTATTCTTTTATCGTGCCGACGGGAACCATGGTGATCCATCCGGTGCGGATGAACGGCATGGTGATCGGAGTACCCCAGACCTTTGAATATTTTAAGCTGATCCAGGACAGAATCACAGGCTTTGTGTGCAAAAACTGTAAGATCAGCAGACAGAAACTGGAAGACCTCATGATGGAGACCGGATTTCTGACCAAGGATGTGGGAAGTATCCTGGTGGGAGAAGAAGCAGTGAAACACGGAATTATCGATGAAGTCGGCGGAATCGACCGGGCGATCCGCAAACTGAGGGAGATGATAGGGGATGACAGAAAAAAAGATGACAAGGCAGGGGAAAAATGATATACTTCTAATTATGACTATTATGAAGTTAGGGGTATGATGACATGGCATCTTCATCAGGCAAAAGAACATCATCTTCCAATAGAACAAGAAAGAGCACGACGAGCAGCCGCAGCAGGCAGGCACAGAGAACCGCGCAGGACAGTGAACTTTTTCACGAGATCGGTCTGATCGTTCTGTTTGTGGCGATGGTGATATTATTTTGTTGTAATTTTGGTATCATAGGTCCGGTTGGCAATGCAATCAGCGGGGTCTTATTCGGAATCTTCGGATTTACCGCGTATATAGCGCCCATTGTATTATTTTTAGCAGTGGCTTTCTGGTTCGCCAATGAGGGGAACCCTACCGCTGTGCGGAAAATGATTGCCGGTGTCGTATTGTTTTTGATGATCGGTGTGATCTGCGATCTGATTGCCAAGACCGCCGGTTCCATGGAGCAGTACGATATCAAGGTATTATATGCAAATTGCAGTACGGGCAAAAAGGGCGGCGGCGTCCTGGCAGGCAGTATCTGTTATCTGCTGTTACACTATCTGGAGACCGTAGGCACGGTGCTGGTAGTGCTGCTATGCTCGGTGATCAGTCTGATTCTGGTAACGGAACGATCCTTCTTAAACAGTATGCGAAACGGCGGAGACCGTATCCGGGAGCTGTCCAGAGAGGACGCAGTGCGCCGTCGTGAAAATGCCGAAATCCGCAGACAGGAACAGGAAGAGCGTACTTCCCAGAGAGAGGAAGCCAGACGCCTCCGGGAAGAGGAACGCCGTATCAGGGAGGAAGAACGGAGACTACGCGCCGAGGAGAAGGAGAACGAACAGATTCTGAATGCCATTCCCCGCAGAGAGAAAAAGGTGACCGGAGTCATGATGGACACCTCCCTGAAAAAGCAGGAGCCCCAGCCTGCCGGCAGACGGGATGATATCCATGAGATCGTATATGAAGAGGACGCACAGGAAGCACCTGCGGTAGAAGAGACCCGGGTGACATCCAGTGATTTTGATAAGATCAACGTAACGGGAATGCACCAGGTGACTATGCAGGAAGCGGTGGATGAGGCTTCCTATGAAGACATCCCCGTGGAGGAAGTAAGCAGTGCGGCTACGTTTAAAAAGCCTTTTGAACGCAGAGAGTCTTGGCAGGAGGAAGCGGCGCTTCTGACACCTCAGGCGGAAGCTATCCGGATCCATAAGGAAGACATTCCGGAACCGGTGGAAGTGCTCGCAAGGCAGCCGGAGCCTTATCAGTATCAGCAGATACAGCCGGAGCCGGAAACTGTGGCACCGGCACCCGTGACAACTGCAAGGACAGCGGCGGATACAAGACCCAAGATCACGGCGCCGGAACCTCCCAAGGGCAATTCCCTGGCAGAAGACCAGATACATAAGGATATTGCAAAAGCGGCAAAACAGCCTCCCGCAGAGTATCGGATTCCTCCTTTGAGCCTGTTACAGAAGGGAAAAGCTGCCACGGGAGATTCTTCCAGAGAATTAAAAGAGACAGCCATGCGCTTACAGCAGACGCTGAATACTTTCGGTGTCAAGGTAACCATCACCGATATCAGCCAGGGTCCCAGTGTTACCCGGTATGAATTACAGCCGGAGCAGGGTGTGAAGGTATCCAAGATCGTAGGTCTGGCAGATGATATCAAGCTGAATCTGGCAGCAACGGATATCCGTATCGAGGCACCGATTCCCGGCAAAGCGGCAATCGGTATCGAAGTGCCGAACAAAGAAAATATGACCGTCGCTTTAAGAGACTTGTTGGAGAGTAAAGAATTCCAGGAATTCAACTCCAATATTGCCTTTGCTGTAGGTAAAGACATCGCGGGCAAGACTGTGGTAGCGGATATTGCCAAGATGCCCCATATGCTGATCGCCGGAGCTACCGGATCCGGTAAATCCGTATGTATCAATACCCTGATCATGAGTATTCTGTACAAGGCACATCCCGACGATGTGAAGCTGATCATGGTAGACCCGAAGGTCGTAGAACTGAGTGTCTATAACGGCATTCCTCATCTGCTGATTCCGGTCGTGACAGATCCCAAGAAGGCATCTGCCGCACTGCACTGGGGCGTCAGTGAGATGGAAGACCGTTACCGGAAGTTCGCAGATTACAATGTCCGTGATCTGAAGGGTTATAATAAAAAGATCGAGACCATGCCGGTTCCCGAGGGAGAGGAGCGTCCCAAGAAGATGCCCCAGATCGTGATCATTGTGGACGAGCTGGCGGATTTGATGATGGTATGCCCCGGCGAGGTGGAGGAATCCATCTGTCGTCTGGCACAGTTAGCGAGAGCAGCAGGTATCCATCTGATCATCGCTACTCAGCGCCCCAGCGTGGATGTCATCACCGGTCTGATCAAGGCGAACATGCCCAGCCGTGTGGCATTCTCCGTATCCAGTGGCGTGGATTCCCGTACGATCTTAGACATGAACGGCGCAGAGAAGCTGTTAGGCAAGGGCGATATGTTATTCTACCCCCAGGGCTACTCCAAACCGGCGCGTGTACAGGGTGCTTTCGTATCCGATAAAGAAGTATCCGATGTAGTGGACTATCTGAAAAATCAGACCCTTGGCAATGTCTATAACAGCTATGCCGAGGATATTGAAGAGAAGATTAAAAATATCGGCTCTTCCGGCGGATCCTCAGGAAGCGGTTCCGGCGGAAATGACAGAGACGAATATTTTGAAGAAGCAGCACGGTTTATCATTGACAAGGATAAAGCAAGTATCGGTATGCTGCAGCGTGTGTTAAAGATCGGTTTCAACCGTGCTGCCAGGATCATGGATCAGCTGTGTGAATACGGCGTGGTCGGTGAAGAGGAAGGCACAAAGCCTAGAAAAGTACTTATGAGTATGGAACAGTTTGAACAATTGCTGGAGGAGATCTGACGAGGGAGAACTGTCTGAATAAACGGAGGGAAAAGGACATGAAAACAGATATTGAAATCGCACAGGAAGCGGTAATGGAGCCCATCACCAAGGTTGCCGAAAGCATCGGCATCGATGCGGATGATTTAGAGCTTTACGGAAAATACAAGGCAAAGCTTTCCGAAGAATTTTTGACTAAGATTCAGAATCGCCCCAACGGAAAACTGATTCTGGTAACAGCCATCAACCCGACTCCCGCAGGAGAGGGCAAGACCACCACTACGGTCGGTCTGGGGGAAGCTTTTGGCAGAATGGGCAAAAAAGCTGTGATTGCCCTCAGAGAGCCGTCCCTGGGACCCTGCTTTGGTATCAAAGGAGGAGCTGCCGGCGGCGGATATGCCCAGGTGGTTCCCATGGATGAATTGAATCTGCATTTTACCGGTGATTTTCATGCCATTACCTCTGCCAACAATCTGCTGGCAGCCCTATTGGACAATCATATCCAGCAGGGAAATGAGCTGGGGATCGACACCAGACAGATCGTCTGGAAGCGTTGTGAGGATATGAATGACCGAGTGCTTCGTAATATCGTGGTAGGTCTCGGTAACAAGACGGATGGCTTCGTCAGAGAGGATCATTTTGTCATCACCGTAGCCAGTGAGATTATGGCAATCCTGTGCCTGGCAGACGATATGAAGGATTTAAAGGAGCGCCTGTCTAAGATCGTTGTAGCGTATAATTATCAGGGAGAGCCGGTGACCGCCGGACAGTTAAAAGCAGTCGGCGCCATGGCAGCACTGTTAAAGGATGCCATCAAGCCCAATCTGATCCAGACGCTGGAGCATACTCCCGCGCTAGTACATGGCGGTCCGTTTGCCAACATTGCTCACGGATGTAACTCCGTCAGAGCTACAAAAGCAGCTCTGAAGATGGCAGATTACTGCATCACGGAAGCAGGCTTCGGTGCGGATCTGGGGGCGGAGAAGTTCTTCGACATCAAGTGCCGCAAGGCAGGGCTTACTCCCGATGCCGTAGTACTGGTAGCGACCATCCGCGCACTGAAATACAACGGCGGCGTGGCAAAGGCAGATCTGGGTACGGAGAATCTGGAAGCACTGAAAAAGGGTATCGTCAATCTGGAGAAGCATATCGAGAATCTGCAGAAATACGGTGTGCCGGTAGTAGTTACCCTGAATTCCTTTATTACAGACAGCGAGGCAGAGACCGCTTATGTCAGAGAATTCTGCGAGACAAGAGGCTGTGAGTTCGCACTTTCCGAAGTATGGGAGAAGGGCGGCGAGGGCGGAATCGCTCTGGCAGAGAAAGTATTAAAAGCAATCGAAGAAAAAGAGAATCATTTCCATGTGTTATATGAAAATGAACTGTCTCTTCAGGATAAGATCACCAAAATCGCAAAAGAGATCTACGGAGCAGACAGCGTGAACTTCGCACCGGCTGCGGCGAAGCAGTTAAAGCGCCTGACGGAGCTGGGCTTCGGTGATCTGCCGGTATGTATGGCGAAGAACCAGTATTCCCTGTCGGATGATCCCACGCTGCTGGGAAGACCTTCCGGCTTTGAATTAAACGTAAGAGAGTCTTATGTATCTGCCGGTGCCGGCTTTGTCGTAGTGCTCACCGGTGCGGTCATGACCATGCCGGGACTGCCCAAGGCACCCACCGCTTATAATATCGACGTAGATGACGACGGGAAGATCACAGGATTGTTCTAGTAAGGAGGAGAAGTGTCCCATGGCACAGTTGATAGATGGAAAAGCAATTTCCGCACAGATCAAAGAGGAAGTAAAAGAAAAAGTTGCAGCTTTAAAAGAGCAGGGCTGTGAAGTGACCCTTGCCGTGATTCAGGTAGGTGCGGATCCCGCATCTTCCGTATATGTCCGCAATAAGAAAAAGGCATGTGAATATGTGGGGGTCCGTTCTCTGGCGTATGAGCTTCCAGAGGAGACCACGGAGGAAAAGCTGCTGGATCTGATCCGGGAACTGAATGACAGAACGGATGTCTACGGTATTCTGGTACAGCTGCCGCTGCCGAAACATATCGACGAGGAAAAGGTACTGGATGCCATTTCCCCCTTAAAGGATGTGGACGGCTTCCATCCACAGAATGTTGGTGCACTCTGCATCGGCAAGCCGGGCTTCGTATCCTGTACTCCGGCGGGCGTGATCCAGCTTCTGAAGCGTTCCGGAATCGAGATCGCCGGAAAAGAATGCGTGGTGATCGGCAGGAGCAATATTGTCGGCAAGCCCATGGCATTGCTTTTGCTTCGGGAGAACGGTACGGTGACTGTGGCACACAGTAGAACAAAGGATCTGAAAGAAGTGACCAAAAGAGCGGATATTCTGGTGGTGGCTGTCGGGAAACCGAAAATGATCACCGCAGAATATGTCAAAGAAGGTGCAGTTGTCATTGACGTGGGAATCCACCGCAATGCAGAGAATAAACTGTGTGGCGATGTGGATTTTGACAGCGTAGAACCTGTATGCAGCGCCATTACTCCGGTTCCCGGAGGCGTAGGCCCCATGACCATAGCCATGCTGATGAACAACTGTCTGGAATCGGTGTGTTTGCAGGCAGTAAGAGGATGATTGTATGAAGTGTCCGAATTGCGGGGCAGAAATGAAAGAAGGTACTCTTTACTGCGAACATTGCGGTGAAGATATTCATATCGTCCCTGATTTTGAACCGGAAATTGAATACAATATGGCACAGACGCTGAACGATATCGCAAAAGAGATGAACCCCGGCACGGAGCCGGAGGAGCAGGAGCAGACAGCGGAACCGGCAGAGGTTCAGGACTGGGATGAAATTACGGAAGATGATCCTCCGGCACATCCGTTTCGTTGGAAATTTATCGTACTTTTGCTGGTACTGGCAGTGGTGGCTGCGGTATGCACGGGCTTTGGAATCTCTTATTCTCATTACCATTCCGCGGAATATCAGACGAAGTGTGCAAGAGATTATGTGGCAGAAGGTGAATATGACCAGGCAATTACCTGTTACGACCGAGCACTGGAACTGGATCCGGATAATATTACTCTCAAATTTGAACTGGCGGATATTTATTTTCAGAAGAACAACAAAATGGAATATGAATATCTGCTCCGGGAGATCGTGACGGATGATGCCGCAACTTCCGAACAGCTGGAAAGCGCTTACGGGAAACTGATTGCTATCTATGCCGCCAGGGAAGATTATAAGACCATCAACGATCTGTTACAGAACTGCGGCAATGTCAACATTATGAGCAAATACCAGAGCTATATGGCGATGGAGCCGGAATTCAGTTTACAGGAGGGATATTATACCAGTATCCAGCCCCTGAAGCTGACGACTTTCGGAAGCGGCAGGATCTATTACACCATGGACGGCAGTGAGCCGGATGAGAACAGTTCTCTGTATACGGCGCCGATCCTGCTGGAAAGTGGTGATTACTGCATCAAGGCGGTATATATAAACGAAAATGAGGTCAGCAGCAATGTGGTGACCAAAAATTATCACATTGAGATCGATCAGCTGAATACACCGGATGTGACAGCAGTCAGCGGAGATTATGAATTCCCCATCAATATCGAAGTGACGGACGGGGAGGATGTCTACTACACCACGGACGGTACGGATCCCACGCAGAACTCTACCGTATATGCGGGACCGATCCCCATGCCCCTGGGCAAGTCCGTATTCCGGTTCATCCGGATCGCGGAGGGGCGTAAGAGCGAGATCGTGGAAAGAAGCTATAATCTGGTCATGAATACGGAATTTACTCCGGAAGAGGCGGTACAGGAAATTGTCGACTACGCGATACAGAGCGGGAAAATATTGGAGGCATCCGGCAGCTTTGACGAATCCGGTGCCGCATATCTGTATCAGTATCAATATGTGACCAATATCAATAAGATCGATGATTTTTATGTGATTGCGGAGATCTACAGGGGTGCCGACGGTACGGTGACACGAACGGGGAATCTGTTCGCGGTAAATGCCTACACCCGGGAACTCTGGAAACTGCAGACGGACGAAAGCGGCCGCCGCTATACACTGGTGGCTGTTTCAGATATATAATCCTAACAGAAGGGACGGAAAAGAGAAATGTATAAGATCGTAAAAAAACAGGAGCTGACAACCAACATCTATCTGATGGAGGTAGAAGCAAACAGAGTGGCAAAGACCTGCGAACCCGGTCAGTTTGTCATCGTAAGAATGGATAGTGAGAGCGAGCGTATTCCTCTGACCATCTGTGATTACAACAGAGAAAAAGGAACCGTGACCATCGTGTTCCAGACCGTAGGTGCCGGTACGAAGCTGATGGCACAGTTAGAAGAAGGCGAATACTTCCATGACTTCGTAGGACCTTTGGGATGTCCTTCCGAGCTGGTGGAGCAGCCGCTGGAAGAAGTAAAGGCGAAGAAGATCCTCTTCGTAGCAGGCGGTGTCGGTGCGGCTCCCGTATATCCCCAGGTAAAATGGCTGCATGAGCACGGCGTTGACGCTGATGTTATCGTAGGAAGCAAGACCAAAGATCTGCTGATCCTGGAAAAAGAGATGGAAGCAGTAGCCGGTAATCTCTATGTGACTACCGATGACGGATCCTACGGAAGAAGCGGTATGGTAACTCAGACCATCAAGGATCTGGTAGCAGAAGGCAAAAAATACGATCTGTGCATTGCAATCGGTCCCATGATCATGATGAAATTCGTATGTCTCCTGACCAAAGAACTGGAGATTCCCACGGTAGTCAGCCTGAATCCCATTATGGTAGACGGAACGGGAATGTGCGGTGCCTGTCGTGTAACCGTCGGCGGCAAGGTGAAGTTCGCCTGCGTAGACGGTCCGGAGTTCGACGGACACGAAGTGAACTTTGATGAGGCAATGAGACGTCAGCAGATCTACAAGACGGCTGAGGGTCGCGCAATGTTAGCTTTAGAAGAGGGCGATACCCATCACGGCGGCTGCGGCAACTGCCAGTAGTTCTACCGCAAACGTTTGCATACGATAAATCAGAAAGGCATGGTTAAAATAAAATGGATGTATTAAAGAGAGTTCCTGTCAGAGAGCAGGATGCAAAGGAACGTGCTACCAACTTTAAAGAGGTATGTCTCGGATATAACAAAGAAGAAGCGATGGAAGAGGCATGTCGCTGCATCAACTGTAAAAATGCACAGTGCGTAAAGGGCTGCCCCGTTGCCATTCAGATTCCCCAGTTCATTGAGCAGGTGAAGAACGGCAATATCGAAGAAGCATATCGCATTATCAGCGAATCCAGCGCACTTCCCGCTGTCTGCGGTCGTGTATGCCCCCAGGAGAGCCAGTGCGAAGGAAAATGTATCCGCGGCTTCAAGGGAGATCCCATCTCCATCGGTAAGCTGGAGCGTTTCGTTGCTGACTGGGCAAGAGAGAACGACATTAAGCCTATTCCCGCAGCACAGAAGAACGGCAAAAAGGTAGCTGTCATCGGTTCCGGTCCCGCAGGTCTGACTTGTGCCGGAGATCTGGCAAAGATGGGTTATGATGTTACCATCTTCGAGGTACTGCATGAGGCAGGCGGTGTACTGGTATACGGTATCCCCGAGTTCCGTCTTCCCAAGAGCGGCGTTGTGGCAAAAGAGATCGAGAATGTAAAATCTCTCGGTGTTCATATTGAAACCAACGTAGTGGTAGGTAAATCCGTGACCATCGATCAGTTGATGGATGAGGAAGGCTTCCAGGCTGTATTTATCGGTTCCGGTGCAGGACTTCCGAAGTTCATGGGTATCCCCGGCGAGAATGCCAACGGTGTATTCTCTGCCAATGAGTACCTGACCAGAAGCAATCTGATGAAGGCGTTTGATCCCGATTCCAGAACACCTATCATGCACGGTAAAAAGGTAGCTGTGGTAGGCGGTGGTAACGTAGCTATGGATGCTGCAAGAACCGCACTTCGTCTGGGTGCTGAGGTACACATCGTATACCGCAGAAGCGAAGAGGAGCTTCCTGCCAGAGTGGAAGAAGTACATCATGCAAAAGAAGAAGGTATCATCTTCGATCTGCTGACCAATCCCACCGAGATCCTGTCCGACGATAAGGGTTGGGTGACCGGCATGAAGTGTATCCGTATGGAACTGGGCGAGCCCGATGAGAGCGGCAGACGCCGTCCTGTGGAAGTACCCGGCTCCGAGTTCGTGATGGAGTTAGATACCGTGATCATGTCTCTGGGTACTTCCCCGAATCCTCTGATCTCATCTACCACCAAGGGACTGGATACCAATAAGTGGAAGTGCATCATTGCGGATGAAAATAACGGTAAGACCACCAAGGAAGGTGTCTATGCCGGTGGAGATGCGGTGACCGGAGCAGCTACCGTTATTCTGGCAATGGGAGCAGGTAAGGCTGCGGCTAAGGGCATTGACGAATATCTGAGTGCAAAATAATTACCCATAATCCCCGACGGGAGATACCTCTCCTGTCGGGATTACGAGTTGTAAG
>CAVJMX010000094.1:0-10193 GCA_963650795.1 Bacteroidales bacterium H4 | reverse complement strand
GGGAGTGCGAAGCACGGAGCAATCCGTAGGCATCAAAGTCGGGGGCTTTTGACCCCGACATCATAAAATATCTCTTTATATAATTTTATCAGAAGGTTTTTTCGTATAACATGCTCCTTTTCTATCAAAAAAGTGCCTTTTTCATAGCTTATTGTCTGAACAATTCACTCTTTCTCTTAATCATCTCATCAATGTTCTCGATGTATAGTCCCACATCCTTCACATTATCGCAACGCTCGATTCTTCCGTCGGGGAACACTCTCTTGGTGATGCTTCCGGCGCCCAGCGCAAGAATCGTCTGCTTCTCCTCCATGATGAGGATATTATACAGACCGTATTTTCCGGGGTGGGCGTAGCCGGTGTTCTCGAAGTTGCCGGACATGTTCTTTTGGCGATAGAGGTAATAGGGCTTCATTCCCAGTTTCTCAGCTCCTGCTGCCGCGATCTTCATGGTCTCGTCGGTGTTGTGGAGCATAGAGACGCCGTTCTCCTGGATCCACTGGTTCAGGCGGGATGCCCGTTTAATAGCCAGAGAATGCACGGTCAGGCTGTCCGGTGCTAGCTCCACCACTTTGTCGATGGTGCGCTGCACGTCCGCCTCCAGTTCTCCCGGCAGTCCCAGGATCAGATCCATATTAATATTATCAAAGCCGACTTCTCTCGCCAACCGGTATGCCGTAAGTACCTGATCCACGCTGGCTTTTCTGCCAATGATGTCCAGCGTCTCCTGCTTCATGGTCTGGGGATTCACGGAGATACGGCTGACCTGATGACGGTACAGTACCTCCAGCTTCTCTGTGGTGATGCTGTCGGCACGACCGGCCTCCACGGTGAATTCCTTCACAGTGGAGAAATCAAACTTGGACTTTAACGCCGTGATCAGACGATCCAGCTGCTCCGGTTCCAGCGTGGTGGGCGTACCGCCGCCAATATAGACCGTATCCAATACCTTGTCCTTAAAATTCTCCGCCACATAATCCATCTCTTTGATGACAGCGTCCACGTAAGCATCCACCTGCTTGCGGAATGCCGCAATAGGATAAGAGGTAAACGAACAGTACAGACAAGTCGTCGGGCAGAACGGAATGCCGATGTACAAACTGTAGCCGCCCTCGTAATGAATATCCTTTAACAGATCCCGCTCTCTCTTCGCAATGTCGATTCCCAAAAGTGCCTTTTCCTCGCTGACATAATGGCTCTGCTCCATGAAATCCAGAATCTCCGCATCACTTCTGCCCTCATCCAGCATACCGTAGGCGATCTTCGTGGGACGGATGCCGGTAAGGTTCCCCCAGGGAAGTTCCTGCCCGGTTACCTTGCATAACGTCCGGTACAGGAAACGCTTCAAACCATTTTTGTAACCATCTGCGATTGTCTCCGTCGCTGCATCCCACAGAAAAGTCTCTTCCCCCACACGGATCTTCGCTCCGGTGTCCTCCAGTTCGATTTCCAGACCGACCTGCTGTTCCAGCTCCGCCAGCTTTTCCGGCTTTGTCTCCGGTGTGATGACCGTGACCTGATCCTCGGCATAAAAGGCTTTCACCAGAGAATGCACATCGTATTCATAATTGGGATGGGATAATTTCACTACTTTCATCTTATTTTCCTCATTTATAATTTACATAAATTCAGGCACAGAGATAACATTTTCTGTGCCCGAACAGTTTTCTTAATTTAATCTACACAAAACGGGTTGTATTTCTTCTCATGCCCGATGGATGTCGGTCCGCCGTGTCCCGGATAGACGATAGTATCCTCCGGCAGGGTAAACAACTTCTCCTTCACCGAACGCACCAAGGTACTCATGCTGCCGGTCGGCATATCCGTCCTGCCCACGGAATCCTCGAACAGAGTGTCTCCGCAGATGACAAATCTTCCCTCCGGAAAGTAATAGCTGACACCGCCTGCGGTATGTCCGGGAGTTGCCAGGACTTTGATCCGGATGCCGTCCAGATTCAATTCCTCGCCGTCCTTCAGATACACATCCGCGGTAACCGTTACCGGGCGTCCCATATCTTTCGATAAGTTGCTCTTCATATCCAGCAGAAGCTCCCGCTCCGCTTCGCCGGCATAGACCGGTACCGGTGCCTCGCCCCTCGCCGCTGCTGCCTCATCGGCTGCCGCCTTCATCGCTTCACAACCGGTGATATGATCAAAATGTCCATGGGTTAAAAAGATTGCCGTCACATGGAGTCCTTCCGGCGCCAGCGCTTCCACCATCTCCCGACCTTTGTCCGCCGGATCGAAGATCAGCACTTTATCGCTGCCCTCCCGGTAGACATAATAACAGTTGGTCTGATAGATTCCCAACATGGTTTTTCCGATAAGGATATTGCTCATATTACTCTCCATTCCGCAGGCTTTTCGCAGTCTGTCCCGCTTAGCCTGTCGTTCTCTCGATATCGATCACGCTCTCGATGCCCCGGATCTTGTCAATGATACGGTTCAGTTCTTCTCTGCCGCTGATCTCGAAGGTCGTTTGCAGCGTTGCCAGTCCCTGTCTGTTGGTTCTGGTGTTCATGGACATGATGTCGATATTCTTCTCCGTCAGCGCCTTGGAAATATCCGCTAACAGTCCGTTACGGTTGTTGGCATAGATTTTGATCTCCGCCAGATATTTCTCCGCATGCGCCTCCTCCGGCTGCCATTCCGCATCGATCAGTCTGGCACGCTCCATCTCCGGCAGATTGATGATGTTGATACAGTCGGTACGATGGATGGAGATACCTCTTCCGCGGGTCACATAGCCCACGATCTCATCTCCCGGTACCGGGGAACAACACTTGGAAAAACGCACCGACAGATCCGCGATGCCTTTTACCACGATACCGCTCTTGGACTTCATGAGGACAGGCTTATTTCCACCGTTCTGTGCATTTGCCGCATTGTTCTCCGCAATGCTTGCCAGAACCTCCTCGTTGGTCATCTCTTTCTTGTGGTCACGGTCGTACAGCTCCTGCATCTTGTTGACGATCTGCCCCTCTTTCAGGGCACCGTGTCCCATAGCCGCCAATACGGAATCCCAGTCCCGGAATCCATACTTTCGCATGACGGCATCCATGTATTCCTGCTTCTGCAGACTGGCAAGGTTGATACCTCTGGCTTTACAGTAGTTGGAAAGCAGCTCCTTGCCCTTTAAAATATTGTCTTCCTTTAACTCGTTCTTGAACCATTGATTAATCTTGTTCTTCGCCTGGGTACTTTTTACCACATTCAGCCAGTCACGGCTGGGACCCTTGGAGTTCTGGGAGGTAATGATCTCGATCCGGTCTCCGTTGTTGATCTTGTAATCAATGGTGACCAGTTTTCCGTTGACTCTGGCTCCTACCATCTTGTTACCCACGGCGGAGTGAATGCTGTAAGCGAAGTCAATGGGGGTGGATCCCGCGGGAAGGTTCTTGACGTCACCGGTGGGAGTAAAGCAGTACACACTGTCGGAGAACAGATCCAGGTCGTTCTTAAGCAGATTCATGAACTCCTTGTTATCCGACATGTCCCGCTGCCACTCCAGGATCTGGCGCAGCCATACCAGCTTCTCTTCTTCCTGTACCTCCGGCTTCTTGCCGTCGGAAGCTTCCTTGTATTTCCAGTGGGCAGCAATACCGTATTCCGCCACACGGTGCATCTCGAAAGTCCTGATCTGGATCTCGAAAGGCTGTCCGTTGCTGCCAATCAGCGTGGTATGCAGAGACTGGTACATGTTCGCTTTCGGCATGGCGATATAGTCCTTGAAACGTCCCGGAATGGGCTTATACATCTCATGGATCACACCCAGTGCCGCATAACAGTCCTTCACCGTCTCCACGATAATACGCACGGCGAAGAGATCATAAATCTGATCCAGCGTTTTATGCTGGTTCTTCATCTTCTTGTAAATACTGAAAAAATGCTTTACACGGCCATCGACTTTGGCATCGATGCCCGCATTTTTAATATGTTCGCTGACTTCGTCCACGATACCCTGGATGTATTTCTCACGGACGCTCTTGCGAACTGCGATCTTATCCACCAGGTCGTAATAGATATCCGGTTCCAGGTATTTTAAGGACAGATCATCCAGTTCGATCTTCAGCTTACTGATACCAAGACGCTGGGCAATAGGACAGTAGATCTCCAGTGTCTCCTTTGCGATCCTCTGCTGGCTCTCCGGTGTCTTGTACTTTAAAGTACGCATATTATGCAGACGGTCCGCCAGCTTGATCATAATGACACGGATATCCTTCGCCATGGCGAGGAACATCTTACGCAGGTTCTCCGCCTGCATCTCCAGTTTGGCATCTGACTGTTCTCCGTTACCGGACAGCGGGATCTTCTCCAGTTTCGTCACACCGTCTACCAGAAGTGCCACGTCATCTCCGAATTCTCTCCGCAGGTCATCCTCCGTCATCACGGTATCTTCCACCACATCGTGCAGGATACCTGCCACGATGGTCTCTTTATCCAGCTTCAGATCCGCCAGGATAATTGCCACATTCAGTGGATGGATGATATAAGGTTCCCCAGACTTCCGGAACTGGTTCTTATGCGCCTCGCTCGCCACCTTATAGGCTTTCTCGATCATGGAAATATCATCACTGGGGTGATATTTTTGCACACAGCGAATAAGCTCCTGATACAGTTCCTCGGGATTTACGAATTCTTCTGATTTACTTATCTTGTCATCGTCGAAGATGACTTCGTTCTTCTCTTCTGTCATAGACGAAACAGCTCCATGTTAAATATTTTTATTTTCCTTCGTAGCAGATCGCAGACTCCAGACGATATTTGCCGATGCGCTCGCGACCCTTTAAACCTGCCAGCTCGATCAGTACCACAACGCCGGCTACTTCACCGCCTAAGGACTCGATCAGCTTGATCATAGCCTCGGTAGTACCACCGGTAGCGATCAGGTCATCCACGATCAGAACCTTCTGACCGGGCTTGATGCTGTCCTTGTGCATCTCAATGGTAGCGGAACCGTATTCCAGATCATAAGTGGTGGATACGGTCTCTCTGGGCAGCTTGCCCTTCTTACGAATCAGTACAAAAGGCTTATGATTATTGTATGCGATCGGGGTTCCGAAGATAAATCCGCGGGACTCGGGTCCTACTACCACATCATAGTCCAGATCCTTGATCTTCTCCTGCATGGTATCGATTGCCAGATGCAGTCCATCCGCATCCTGCAGTACGCTTGTCACATCACGGAAAATAATACCTTTCTCCGGGAAATCGGGAATGCTCTTTACATATTCTTCCAACTTTTTCATGATTCTACACACCTTTCTCTTATTTTAAGATGCCAGGGGCAAAAGGTCTAAGCCCACATGAGCTTGCTCATATGTGGGTGAAAGACCTTGGGGTCCGCCCCGATATGAGCATAAAAGCGGGATGTTAATCCCACGATATGCGAATAGAGGGTAGGATTGTGGGAGTGCGCAGCACGGAACAATCCGTAGGCATCAAATGACCCCGACATCATTTTAACGAATCATATTTGTTTTTCTGCAACTTCGATCTGTTTCTTTATAAAATATTTGATGATCTCGCTTCGGGTGATGATCCCGATAAATACATTTCTGTCATCGATCACCGGTACAAAGTTCTGCATCTGTGCCTGTCCCAGCAGTTCCTCCATATTGGTATCGATACATACCGGACGGATTTTGCCGCTCTGTATAATATCCCGCACGGACAGCTTCTCCAGACTCTTCATGGTAATGGTATCCAGCTCACTGTTGTGGCTTAGGATATTCCACAGAAAATCTCCCTCACTGATTACGCCCACATACCGGTCCTCGGCATCGATCACCGGTATCGCCGTGTAACCGTAGCGCTTCATCTTCTCCAGCCCCTGCCTGATGGTCATATCGTCCCGAAGAAAAGTAACCTCCTCCTTCGGAGACAAAAAAGATGCAATATTCACAATGTTCCTCCTGCCAGCTTCTCTTCCTGTATACTGTTTTATTTTTCGGAATCAATCTCTCTGAAAACACCGTCCACTGCTTCCTGTTCCTGTTTAAATCTGCGCAGCTTCTCCGCGAAATAAATGGTGGAAAAACAGTCGCTTGCGCCGCTTAAGATCAGTCCCACACCCAGGACACGGAATAACAGAATCGCTGCCTTGAACGGATTACAGATCAGTACGATTCCCAGAATAATGTTGATGACTGCCACAACGAGCATTCCTGCCCAGCTGCCATAACTTAATCTCTTCAGGTCAATGGCATCCTGCAGCTTGCTGCATCCGCTGAACAGCACCAGAATTCCCAGAATAAAAGGAATCAGGGAAATAATCACTTCCACTTTGTACAACACTGCCGCGCCTACCACCATGCCTACCAGACCGAATACGAACTCATTGTGGTAATAGTTCTCTCTGGCATCCCGGAGCAGATAACAGATAATAGATATCAGTCCCGCCACGATCAATACGATACCGATCAGATATCCAAGCGTCTTCTGCATGGTCTCGGGAATCACCAGTGCCACGATTCCAAGAAGAATGTACAGAACTCCGGTCAGAATTGCTTCCCATTTCAATTCTTTCAGCATTTTCA
This sequence comes from Bacteroidales bacterium H4, assembly GCA_963650795.1. Classification (GTDB taxonomy): domain Bacteria; phylum Bacillota; class Clostridia; order Lachnospirales; family Lachnospiraceae; genus Acetatifactor. The sequence goes on along the minus strand of CAVJMX010000094.1, from coordinate 3,654 downwards.
TATATAAACCTTCCTTTCCTATCCCAGATCAGATGCATGATAAAACGAAAAAGGGGCTCTCTGCATACATGCGGAAAACCCCCTTTATGTTCAATTTACTTTCTGCCGCAGCACTTTTTATATTTTTTGCCGCTTCCGCAGGGACAGGGGTCATTGGGATAAACCTTCTGCTCCTTTACAATGGTGGTAGAAGACTTCTGCTCCTTGTAGAGTGCCTTACGGGTCTCTACGTCGAAAATGTCGTTCCACTCTTCCAGATTGTACAGCCAGTCAGCCTCTGCTGCTACCATGTTCTTGTACAGAAGAGCCTTGTCGAAGCCTAAGTTTACCTGAGTATCCTCTTCCAGATCGTCGATCGGGTTCTGCTCTACCAGACTGTCATTGATACCATCCAGGAATCCGGTCATGGTCATCAGAGATACTTTGAACTTGTCAGCCAGTTCCTTTACAGTACCCTTTACCACTTCATCGGGGTTCTTCAGAAGCTGTGCATAGATCTCCTTCTCCTCCTGAAAATAAGCTGCCCAGAGCTGCTGCAGCTTCTCTTTACCGGTTGCCTCATTATATGCTACTGATCTCCACTGTTCCATTAAATTCATAATTGTAATACCATCCTTACATAATTTTAATAATACGATTTATCTATTGGCAGAATTATCAACCATAGTATATAACAATTCGTCCTCAAAAACAACAAAAAAATATCAATTGGGAAGGCATGTTATGGCTGCAGAATTTTACCGCATTTTTCCTTTAAAGACAAGGGTACATCCAAAATCCGCTGATTTTCCGACCCTCGAAATGCCAGCCGCAGATTCCGGTACTCTTCCATGTACTCTCCGTCTACGATCACATCAAGCAGGGGAAGAAGCTCTGTGATCACCGGATCTCCTTCTTCCATCCACCGAAGCAGGTCTTTGTCAAAATGATAACCTGTATAGCACCAGATCGTCTTCTGCGGGTAGATCTCCCTTACCTTTTTCACCAGAGACAATACCGTCCCCCGGTTCTCGGGCTCCATAGGTTCCCCGCCGAGCAGGCTTAAACCCCGGATATAATCCGGGGCAAGTGCCTGCAGAATCTCTTGCTCTGTATCCTCGGTATAAGCCTGTCCGTAATAGAAATCCCAGGCTTCACTGTTAAAGCATCCCTTGCAGTGATGTGTACAGCCGCTGACGAACAGTGATACTCTCACGCCGGATCCGTTTGCCACGTCCGTTTTCTTGATTGTTGCATAATTCATAGGACATTTCCTTCCCTTTTACCGCTGTCATATTACAGATGAAGAACTCTCGCTTTGATCTCTTTCGTCTTACCTGCATTCCAGAAATTCTCTCCCAGATAGCCGCAGGTTCTTCTGGTGACGTTCATCTTCGCATGATCCTTATTGTGGCACTGGGGGCATTCCCACTCCATATTGTCATTGATCATGATCTCTCCGTCATAGCCGCAGACATGGCAATAATCGGATTTGGTGTTGAACTCACCGTACTGGATATTGTCGTAAATAAAACGAATCACTTCTTCAATGGCTTCCACATTATTGGTCAGATTCGGCACTTCCACATAAGAGATTGCACCGCCCAAGGACTTATTCTGGAACTCACTCTCGATCTTGAACTTGGTAAAGGCATCGATCTTCTCCCGCACGTCCACATGGTAGGAGTTCGTGTAATATCCCTTATCGGTAACATTGGAGATGTCGCCGTATTTTTCACGATCGATTCTGGCAAAACGATAGCACAGGGTCTCTGCGGGAGTACCGTAAAGACTGAATGCAATGCCGGTCTCCTCTTTCCATTTTGCGCAGCGGTCCTTCATATAATCCATAACACGCAGAGCAAATTCCTTGCCGGGCTCTACGGTTTGGCTGCAGCCCTTCATCAGATACGTAGTCTCATACAGACCGATATATCCTAAGGACATGGTGGAATAACCGTTGTGCAGGTATTTGTCGATGGTCTCACCCTTCTTCAGACGGGCAATGGCTCCGTACTGCCAGTGAATGGGGCTCACATCGGATACCACACCCTCCAGTGCCTTATGGCGGCACATCAGTGCTTCATAACACAGCTCCAGACGCTCGTCCAGCAGTTTCCAGAACTTTTCCTCGTTTCCTTTTGCCAGGATGCCGATCTGGGGCAGATTGATACTGACAACGCCCTGGTTAAAACGTCCTTCCCACTTGTACTCTCCGTTCTCATCCTTCCAGGGAGACAGGAAAGAACGGCAGCCCATGCAGGAAAATACATTGCCCTCGTAGTTCTCACGCATTTTCTTCGCAGAGATATAGTCGGGGTACATTCTCTTGGCGGAGCACTGTGCCGCCAGCTTGGTCACATAGTCGTATTTTCCGCCCTTTAAGCAGTTATTTTCATCCAGTACATAAACCAACTTCGGGAACGCAGGAGTCACATAGACGCCCTTCTCGTTCTTGGTTCCCTCGATACGCTGACGCAGGATCTCCATGATGATCTGCACGGTCTCTTCCACGTATTCGTCGTTCTCGTCAATATGCAGGAACAAAGTCACAAAAGGAGACTGTCCGTTGGTGGTCATCAGGGTATTGATCTGGTACTGGATGGTCTGTACACCGGATTTTAACTCATCGTGCAGACGCATCTGGACAATTTTGTCCTTAGCTGCCTGATCCAGGGTATCTCCGAATTCTTCTTCCAGCTGCTTCGCAAATTTTTCCCTGCTCTTACGCAGATATTTTCCCAGATGCTTGATATTGACACTCTGCCCACCGTACTGGTTGCTGGCTACCGCAGCAATGATCTGGGTGGTCACGGTACATGCCACCTGGAAGCTCTTGGGAGATTCGATCATCTTGCCGTTGATGGATGTGCCGTTATCCAGCATGTCCTTAATATTAATCAGACAGCAGTTGAAGATCGGCTGGATAAAATAATCCGCATCGTGGAAATGCAGCACGCCGTTGTCATGCGCCATGGCAATATGCTCCGGCAGGAGCAGACGTCTGGTGACATCACGGGACACTTCACCTGCGATATAGTCTCTCTGGGTGGAAGCCAGACGGGTATTTTTGTTGGAATTCTCCTCCGCCAGCTCCTTATTCTCATTCCGGATCAGCTTTAAGATAGATTCATCCGTAGTGTTGGACTTTCTGAGCAGACTTCTCTGGTAACGGTATACGATATATTTCTTCGCCAGAGTATACTTATTGTGCTCTACCAGGTGCTCCTCGATCATATCCTGAATATGCTCTACGGTCTGGGTCTGCTTACCCTCCTGCTGCACGTCCTCCAGGATCTCCTCGATCAGTCCCTCACTGGCACGATACCGCTCCTCCACTTCGTTATTCGCCTTATGGATTGCTTCCCGGATCTTGTCCTCTTCATAAGGCACTACTCTGCCGTCTCTTTTCTGAATCTTCATTGCTATTCCCTCACTTTATATCATTTCCCAAGTGATACGAAATCCCACATAAGTCGAAAGAAAAGCCGCATCGGAAGCAGGTTCCTGACACGACTTCATCCACAAATTAACGCGTTTTACTAGATTTTGTGTTCCTTATGTGTTTTCGTATCTACATCTTGTATCTAATATTATAGTGAGGATGCAGAGAAAAAGCAAGCATCTTTTTTAAAACATTCCCCGTCCGCCGTAACCGCCAAAGCATAAACCGCC
>CAVJMX010000093.1:0-10608 GCA_963650795.1 Bacteroidales bacterium H4 | reverse complement strand
ACATCCTCCGGCGTCATCTGCATGGGATCGAATTTTCTGCCGGAATAGGTCGTCATGGTGTTCATAGATGTTGCTCCTTATTTCTCCGCGCGGATCAGATTCTTGTAAAACCGAACCGCTCCGGGCAGACAGTTGTACTCAATATTTTCGTTCAATCCGTGCATTCCCTTCATCTGTTCCGGTCCGTAGACTACCGGGGCAAAACGGATACAGCTCTTACAGATAGGCTGATAGAACTGCGCATCCGTCGCTCCCGTCATGACATAGGGGCTGGAGGGCAGTCCCGGGAAAGTCTCCGCAATGGTCTGCTCCACCAGATGGAATGCCTCTCCGTGGATATCAACAGGCGGTGTAAAATCATTGCCATGCAGCACTTCGGTCTCCAGGCCGTATTTGTCTGCCACTTTTTTGATGATCTCCAGACTCTCCTTCTCTCCCTGATGAGGAATAAAACGCATGTTGGCGCCCACATAGGCTTCCTGGGGCAGCACATTGTAGGCATCAGAGCCCTTCTGTACCGTGAAGGCGATCGTCGTCTTAAGCATTGCTCCCGCCTGGGCACTGATGGAGGGAAGCACTGCCTTCAACAAAGGTCTAAACAGCCACAGGTTACCGAATATCAGCTTCATTCCAAATCCGGCATAGGGTGCCAGTCTGGTGAACATGGCAGATACCTCCGGCAGCATCTTTTTGCGGAATGGGGAATGGGTCTCCACTTCGTTGACGAATGCCGACAGTCTCGCGATCGGGGTTCCCTTCGTCGGTGCACTGGCGTGACCGCCGTTGCTGCGCGCGGTAAATTTCACATCCGCTTTCCCCTTTTCAAATACTCCCACCATGGCAAAATTACCGTGAATTCCGCCGATGGGCTCGGTGATGATGCCGCCACCCTCATCGCATACCAGAAACAATTCGATACCTCTGCGCTGCAGTTCCGCCACAATCTTCGGTGCGCCGTCGCCGCCCCACTCTTCCGTACAGGAGCTTGCCAGATAGACATCGGTGGGCGGAACGAATCCTTCCGCCAGCAGTTCCTCCACTGCCTGGAAAAAGGACATCACGGAGCACTTGGTATCGGAAGCGCCTCTGCCCCATACTTTTCCCTCTGCGATATCGCCGGAAAAAGGAGCATGGATCCACTCCCCTTCCGCGGGCACCACATCCTGATGGCTCATGAGCAGGATGGGCTTTTCGGAGCTTTTGCCCTTCCAGTAAAATAACAGATTCCCGTCGATCTCCGTCTTCTCCAGTTTCTCATGTACCAGGGGAAAGAGTTCCTCCAGCACCTTGTGAAATCCTAAGAACTTCTCCACTTCTGCCACGTTGGCATGGGAGGTGGTATCATACTGGATCATTTTGGATAGCTTCTGTGCCAGTGCCAGAGAATCTTCCTCCGGTTCGTCTGCCACATAAGTTGAAGTCTTCGACGGCATCAGTAACGTCCGGATCACCGCGGTCAGAAGCAATACTACGATAACCACTAACAGAGCAAGAAGTAATAACCCTATGTATTTCATATCTGTCCTCTTTTCTTAATATGATTCTTTATTTATTATTTTGTGCATTCTTTTTCCGGAACATCAGATATGCCACACCGATGGCAATGGCTCCGGAGGGCACGATCATAAAGCTGGTGGAGCCGATCAGAGACGGCACCAGGATAAATAACAGGCTCATGAGGATCAGCGGCAGTGCTGCAATCTTCATATTTTTCCGGTAATATTTATACGCCATGGCACCAAACAGCGCCGGAACCACATTTTCAAAAGCAGGCTGCAATACCTCGCTCTGCAAAACAGGCTGCAGCGGCACCATTAGCAGCACTCCTACCGCCAGCACCAGAATCGTCACCAGGGAAGAAGTCGCAATGGAGATCGTAGAGATGATCTCATTTTCCGGGGTTCCGGTCTTCGCTCCTACCATGTCTCTTGCATTGACGGCGCAGGGGATCTTCATATTGATCAGATTACCCGTGATAAATGCCAGGTATCCGCCACCGGCTCCCAGCATCGGCGTATAGATCAGGAATTCTGCGATACTGCTGACCAGCCATACGATTCCCACGGAGAGAAAGCCCTTGCCCACAGCTCCCAGGTCCGGGTACGCGCCTAACATTTTACCGATGAGAAACGGTGCTCCCACTAACAGCACTAATGTAATGATGCTGACCGTCCGTCCGATGATATGGGTCTTCTTCGTATAGGTCTGCCAGGTGTCCGGTCCCTGTCCTGATTGTTGTGTATGTATTTCTGTCTGATTTCCTTTTACGTTGTTTTCTTTCATCGTTTTATCCCTTCCGGTTGTGAGATCTTTTCCGGAATCTCACACCTTGTTTTCCTAAGATATGCTATTACAGCAATCCCACCAGCACCGCTGCTGCCATGCCGACGATCATACTTCCTGCGATCGAGAAGCTGTCTACCCAGGCTTTCTTCTTTTTCTCCACCAGGTATACAAATCCTGCCATCACCAGCGCTGATACCGCCAGCACTACCAGCGGAATATAATCTCCGTTAAAAGTAAACAATCCGTTCTCCGATACGAAGCCGCCGATATATCTTCCGATGTAGGTGCTGACCAGTCCGATGAACATGGCGGTCATTGCCATATCTCCGAATCCCGGCTTATCGGACTTTTTATCGGAAGTCAGCTTCTGCGTGTATTTTTTGTTCAGAAAAATAGATAGAACCATACCCCAGATGATACAGATGCTCATCAGTAAAGCGATGGTGGAAAATGCCTGTGGCGTCATCTCTGCCGCGGACAGCGTGGTCATTCCCACCTGCTCCGCGGCCGCCTGAGCTACCTGTGTCTCATAATGCAGGGCACCGATGACTGATAAGCGCAGCCACGGCCATGGGGTTCCCAGACTTCCCGACAGGGCGATCACCCCTAATAAAATGCCCACACTGGGTAACAGAGAAAAGGTGGCACTGGAGATGATCGTGCGCTTCATTTTCGTGGTATCCATACCGATTGCCTGCCCTGCGCGATATGCTCTCACCAGAAAAATAACGCATACCACCGCCACAAACGCGATGATTCCTCCACAGATCAGGTACATCGGTACACTGTTCAGCTGACTTAAGATTGACATGTCTCTTCCTCCTTCAGAATCGTTCTGATTTTATCTTCCTGTAAATGCTCCCCGATGACGATCAGCACTTTCTGCCCCACTGCAATGGGTTCTAAGGTTCTGCTGTCACGGGTGGCGTTTAACTCCATCCATTGTCCGTCCTCGTTCTTCACAAAACCTTTGATACGGAATACCTCTCCGCAGGACGCATCCGCAAAAAGTTTGGGCACCGCCCGCTCCAGGGCTTCCGGAGTGATCTTCTCTTCCATGAAAAATAAGGAATCAAACGCCTGGTCGTTCTCCAGATCCATTTTCCGGTAGCTCTCCAGGAGGTAACCGCATTTGGATACTTCCTCTAATTCTTCTTTGGTCAGATCCGTCAGATTTTTCTGTAAAATATCCTTCTCCGGATCGATTCTACGGTCGCAGCGGATCTGTTCCAGTGCCCGGTTCAGGTGTGTCACGGTATCCTCGCACTGTTCCTTCGTTGCGGCATCCGCATGACTTAAGATCACTTTTCCGGCATTGGCGACCTCCGATGCCAGCAGATAATCTGCCTGCTCGGAAAGATTTTTCTCTAATCTCGCATCCAGGATGGCGATGACGTTGCCGATCTCATACCACTGATCTAACGGATCTTCCCGCAGCACATCAAAAAATTCATCCACATCGTAGATTCCCGACGGCTCCACCAGCACTCTGTCGTAGCCGCACATCCGCATGGAGATCAGCTTCGTGCGGAAACGTCTTCTATGGCTCTCCGCATCGCAGCCTCCGGCAATCATCTCCAGTTCACACTGATCTCCTCTAAGTTCATGGAGCATCAGCATATCCACGTTGATGGCGCCGAAATCATTCTCCAGAATACCGATATGCAGTCCCTGATCCATGAGGTACTCTGCGTATTTTTTCAAAAAAGTGGTCTTCCCGGATCCCAGGAATCCCGTGATCAGATCGATCGTTACCATAGATTATCTCAACTCCTTTTCATAGCACCAGTAGGAATGCCCGAATAATTCACATTCCCCTGCTGTGGTAAAATGCAGCTTTTCATAGGAACGTAACGCTTTCACGTTATCTTTTGCCACCAAAATGTGGACTGCCCGATAGCCCTGCGTTTTCAGTTCTGCCATGGCTTCCTGTAATAAAACTCTGGCAATGCCGCGGTTCTGGTATTCCGCTGCCACACCAAGTCTGGACAGCTCCGCCACCGGAGTAAGCTCCTCGGACCAGCAGGGTAATGCCTTCACCTCCGGGTCATCATCGATAGAGATTACGCCCATTAACTGTCCCGAAGGCTTCTCCCGCAGGACAAACAACGCATCCCTGGACAGGTCGAATTCCACTTCCCGTTCCGTGGGATAATTTTCCGTCCAGACACAATATTCGGTTCCGATCAGGGAACGGTATAACTGCAGGATCTCCGCCGCTTCTTCCCGGTTCGCCCTGCGAAATTCCATGTTTTCCATACTGTCTTATCCTTCCTTTACACCTTCAATGTTTTCAGATATTCTTTCTGCTCCGGGGTGATGCGATAACTTTCCCGCGCTTTCTGAATCGTCTTATTATGGGTCCATGGAGCCAGGCGATTTTGTTCGATATAGCCGATAGTGTCATCCCACTGTTTTGCCAGTGCTGTGGCATAGAACCAGGCGATCATCATGTTCACATAGTACTCCTCGGAATGCACTGCTGCCGGGATCTTAAGATATTCCGGTCGGAAATCCTCATCCAAAAAATGCGTCATCAACATTTCCATCCCGAAGCGACAGGTATAGGGATGTTCAGAAGCTGTCCATTCCCTTACTTTTCCTATGAGTTTATCTCTGTTTTTACGAAATACCTTCGGGGAAAAAATATCACACACCGCCCAGTTATCCACATAGGGCAGGAAACGCTCCACCTCTTTTACACAGGTATCGTAATCTTTTATCTCCGCCACCAATAATGCATGTAGAATATTCTCATCGTAATACGTATGGGGCAGCTCCTTCAAAAAAGCTGCACTCTCCGGGTCTTTCGCATATTCTTTTGCAAGCTTCCGTAGCGCGGGAGTACGGACGCCGATCACCGTCTCTTTGGAAATCGTCGGGATCAGTTTGCTCTGAAAATCCTTGTATTTTTCATCCTGCAATGCCAATAATTTTTCCTGTATTTTCATACAATTCTCTCACCGTTTTTCCTGTCTCTAAAGTTTTTTTCTATTATAACAATCCTGTGCAAATTCTGCCATCTTTTCCTCGCGATATTCTCATAATATTTATCAATTATTTTGTCTTTTCAGTTTTCAACGACAGGAGTATAATAAAACACAGAAAACATTTGGAAATTTTGTTCCAGAGAGGAGACCACTATGAAATTAAAAGAATTACAGGACGCTATGATCGCTGCCATGAAGGCAAAGGATAAATTCAGAAAGGATGCCATCTCCGCACTGGTATCCGCTGTGAAGAAAAAAGGAATCGACAACGGCTGCCGTGACAATATTCCCGATGAGATGGCGAACGAAGCGATCTTAAAAGAGATCAAATCCGTGAAGGAGCAGATCGATACCTGCCCCGCAGACCGTACGGAACTGCTGGAGGAATACAAGAAGCGCTATGAGATCATGAGCGAGTTTGCTCCCAAGATGCTCTCCGCTGAGGAGGTCAAGGCAATTCTGGAAGAGAAATTCGCTGATGTTCTGGCGACCAAAAATAAGGGGCAGATCATGAAGGCTGTTATGGGCGAACTGAAGGGCAAAGCCGACGGCAAAGTCATCAACCAGGTCGTTGCCGAGCTGACCAAATAAGATTTTGCAAGCATGCGGCTTCCGGAGAATCTCCGAAAGCCGTCTTAAAGGTTATTTAAAAATTAGTCCACTACTACCGTACCGTCTTCTTTTAAGGTAATATTCATGTCATCTTTTACATATTCCAGGAACTCTTCTCCCAGACTGTCAATGACAGGCATCTGCACATTGTCCAGCCATACATCCGCCAGGATCGCTCCGGCTGCTGCCAGGGAATCAATAGGTTCGGAAAACAGCATGCATGCCGGCTGTCTATTCATGGAGCAGGCACAGTACAATACCAGTCCACCGGTGGTAGAGCCGATGGTCGTCGGCAGACACAGGGCTTTTCCCGCCATCTGCTTGCCATAGAGATCCGGATTGTTCTGGTCTCCGCAGGTTGCTTTTTTGTCGCCAAACTGCAATGCTTTCTGGAAAGATGCCAAGGTGTTCAGTCCTCCATGGGATACTAACGCCTTCGCCGTTACGGTTCCGGGGGCTACGATTCTTCCTTTGAATTCTTTCATCTGTCCGCTCCTCCCTTCGTGATCTGCTCTAAAATCTCAGCATCGGTATAATATCTTGCGCTGGTATAGGTCCGCAGCTTGTTGCTGGACGTGATGACCGGCATCTTCTCACTGAGAGGATTGTTCATATACATTAACGGGCAGATATAAGAAGTAATAACTCCCGTCGCCTTTAATGTCTCCGCATAAGGAGTCTCCGCAAATTTCTTCAGTACCGCAGGAGCTGCTGTGAACACGGTGGGGATGCAGACCTTTGTCCTGCCGGCTTCTTTCAGGCTCTGCGAGATTTTTTCCGTCCAGTCGATCAGCTGCTGTAAGCTCATATGAGGACATCCCATGAAGCACAGCTTCGGCTTGGCATCTTTCTTTTTCCAGATCACCGGGTAGCTCTCATAGACTCTTTGCAGTTCCGCATCATCCACTACATAGACCTTTGCATTCTCTGCAATCAGATCTTTGCCGTATTTTGTAGCCTCCGGTGTGATATTTTCTACATGATATAAGCCCACAGCACCGTTGGAGGCGGTCGCTGCTCCGAAGTCCTTCAGGTAAGTTTTGGCTGCATCATCCAGCTCACCGCCCAGCCATTTATCCAGTCCTACGATGTAGGGAACATCCGCCATGACTTTCATGCCGATAGCAGATCCTAACAGCTGTGCTTCCGGCTTCTTCGTTGTCTCGATTTTCACGATCCAGGTGGCTTTTCTGCCCTCATCCGTCAGCAGCCCAAAGCGGGGCACATAGCCGACCACCGAACCCATGAGGTCAATGATACCGGAGTTACGATTGCATCTTGCGCCTAATACGGAGTTGGCATAGACTACCGCGGAAGACTCCGACCAGGACAGCACCTCTCCTATCGCCGGGGTATTTCCCACTTCTTCCATGTAGCAGGTACAGGTATAGGCATCTTTTTCCATGATTCCCAGCTGGGTCAGCTGTTTCTCGTAGTCATCCTGTTTGGAATACATGAAATTCTTGAACACGAAGTCCTGCAAAAAGGAGCTGGGAACATTCGGATCCAGCGGTCTCGGATCCGCGGAAAATTTCTGTTTGGATACATTGCCGGAATCAATCAGCTGGTTCATCAGTTCATACACCGGTGCCAGTGCTTTTAATCCAAATGATGTTACCAGATGGTTGTACTTGCTGGTCACGGGCACCATGGCATCTGCGCCGAACAGCTCGCCGTAGCGCACCAGTGTCTGCATGACCTTCGCTAGGACATCTCCCTGTTTTCCATCGTATATTTCCTGCTGTTCTTTTGTTAAATTCATCCTTTTTCCTCCCCTCAGATCTTCATGGCGACTTCATATGCACGCCATACGACACTTCGCAGATTGCCCACACCGTTACAGTCGCCTACCAGGCTGACATTGCTGCCCTGCGGTGCCAGTGGATTAGGAATATATCCCGCGGAACTGATCACGCTGTCGCAGGGAATAGTGATTTCTTTTCCGGAAGCGTCCTTACACAAAATGCTGTCGTCCTTCACTTCCTGCAACGTGGTCTCCAGATATACCGGTACTTTTTTCCAGGCGAACCACTCTCTCAGATAGGAACTGTTGGCAAGACATACTCCGGTCTGGGCGATCAGATCGTTCTTCATCTCCACGATCACGGGCTGCTTGCCCTGCAATGCCAGTTCGTAAGCAATCTCGCAGCCGGTCAGTCCGCCGCCGATGACAGCAACCTTTTCTCCTACGTGAGTGCCGGTGAGGTATTCACATGCCTCGATCATCTTCTCGTGACCGGGCACTTTTTTCAGTACTCTGGGAACGGCTCCGGTAGCAATGATCACGGGAGATCCTGCAAACGATTCGATGCTCTCTACCTTTTCATTGTAGTGAATCTCTATTCCCAAATCTGCCATCTGCTTCCGATACCAGGTCAGCAGATCCCGCAGTTTTCCTTTATAGCTTTCTGCACTGGCAGCAATAAAGGTTCCGCCCAGGTGATCCGTCTGCTCATGAATCACCGGTTCATGTCCCCGCAGTTTCAATACTCTGGCAGCCTCCATGCCGCCGATACCGCCGCCGATAATATGTACTTTCTTCGGGCTGGTGGTGGGAACGATCTTATGCTTCTCCCACTGCATGGTCTCCGCATTTACCGCACAGCGCGCCAAATGCAGGGAATCAGACAATGCCTGATCGTTGGGAACTCCCTTATAATGGCACATGTTAAAGCAGCCGTTGTGGCACAGAATGCAGGGACGGATATCGTCCTCTTTATCATTCATCAGCTTGGTCACCCATTCCTGGTCTGCCAGGAACTGTCTGGCGAATCCGGCACCGTCGATTCTTCCGTCTGCAATAGCAGCCGCAGCCGTCTCCGGATCCATACGTCCGGCGCATACCACAGGGATATCCACGAATTTACGGATATGCGCCACATCCTCCAGATTGCAGTTCTCCGGCATGTAGATAGGCGGATGTGCCCAGTACCAGGCATCGTATGTACCGTTATCGCAGTTTAACATATCGTAACCGGCATCCTGCAGATGCTTCGCTGCTTTTTCGGATTCCGCCATATCACGACCTGCTTCTGTGAAGCTTTCTCCGGGAAGTGCTCCCTCACGGAACCCCTTGGTCTTGGATTCCACACTGTACCTAAGAGACACAGGGAAATCCTGTCCGCAGACCTTCTTGATCTCTTTTACGATCTCTACTGCAAAACGATATCTGTTCTCAAAGGATCCACCATATTCATCGGTTCGCTGATTCACATATTTTAAAGTAAACTGATCCAGCAGATAGCCTTCATGTACCGCATGGATTTCCACGCCATCCACCCCGGCATCCTTTAATAATTTTGCAGTTTTGCCGAAAGCGGTGATGAACTCCTGAATCTCCTCCACGGTCATCTCCCGGGAAGGAACTTTGTCTGACCAGCGGTTGGGAGACGGGCTGGGGGCTGCGGTGATCTTATCCAGATCCATGAAGGGCTTTGCAAGCACGCGCAATGCCTTATTGGTATACAATGTCTCCATCATCTCACTGATGGTAAAAGATCTTCCGAAGCCTGCTGTCAGCTGGACGAACAGCTTTGCTCCCGTCTTGTGGAACTCCGGCATCCACTTTGCCAGATCCTCATACATTTTTTTCTTCTTATACAGCCACTGTCCGTACATGGGATTATATACCGGCTGACATCCCGGAAGCACCAGACCGCAATTGTTTTTGGCTACCTCCAGGATAAATTTCGCACCATCCTTATCGAAATGATTCACTTCCATCCATCCCAGCAGGTTCGTGCCTCCCATAGAAGTCAGAACAATACGGTTCTTGATCTCGCAATTTCCGATCTTCCAGGGTGTAAACAACGGTTCTAACTGTTGTTTCATCGTAACTCCTCCTTTGCTTTCTCTCTTCTCGTTTGCGTACCCCTTATACATGAGTTTATTATAACATACTTTAGCCTATTTCTTACTCTTTTTTCCAAAAATCTCCCCATACGGAGTCACACAGATTGACACAGTAGTCTCTGGAAAAATCAGGATCCTGCGATGTAATCTCATTCTCCTCTGCCAACGCTTCATCGTAATCCTCCAGGAAATACGTCGTCACGCCGTTCGGAGCGGAGGTCACATGACTGACTAAAGGCTTCACACCATAGTCTGCGATCTCCACCTCTCCGTCATCGTTCCTTGTAAGCGTCACTTCCGCCATGCCACCTACCATACGGTTCGCCACTCCTTCTCCGGTGCCGGAGGTCCAATTCACGAAATTGCCTAATGAGTAATACACTAACATTTCATGATTGCTCTCTTCATCTGTCACCCATTCGATGGGTTCAATAACATGTGGATGTGTCCCCAGGATTAAATCCGCACCGTTTTCTGCGAATAACTTTGTCCATCTTTCCTGCGATGAGTCCGGTGTCAGCCGGCATTCCGTTCCCCAGTGAGGACAGACGATAGTGAAATCCGCCAGTTCCTCTGCCCTCCGGATATCCGCTGCCACCTGCTCTTCCTCCAACAGATCCACCGCGTAAGGCATATTCTCCGGCAGGGCAATTCCATTGGTTCCGTAGGTATAATTCAGGACTGCGATCCGTAGATCACCTAGCTCTATGATTGCCGGGTCTGCTCCACAGGAAGTGGAAGTATCCGCCGTGTCATGAATGCCAAGGACTGTGATCTGCGGATCTTCTTATTCGTCTGTTTCTCATGTAAAAAAATGGTTTTCAAAATTTTTAGAGCCATTTTAGAGCCACTCTATTTCTGTGTACTA
>CAVJMX010000092.1:7040-10689 GCA_963650795.1 Bacteroidales bacterium H4 | reverse complement strand
TGACGACCTATTCCGGCAGAAAATTCGATCCCATGCAGATGACGCCGGAGGATGTGTATATGGAGGACATTGCCCACGCCTTAAGTCTGCTGTGCCGGGGCGGCGGGCAGCTGACCTATTTTTATTCGGTGGGTCAGCATTCCCTGAACTGTGCTGCGGAAGCAAAAGCAAGAGGATGGTCCAAGAGGCAGCAGCTTGCCTGCCTGCTCCATGATGCCAGTGAAGGATATATTTCCGATATCATTCGTCCGGTGAAGATCTATCTGACGAATTATCTGGAGATCGAAAGCAAAATTATGAAAACGATCCGCATACATTTCGGACTGGATGATCTAACAGAAGAAGAGAACCGCCGCTGGAAGCAGATCGATGATGAGATCCTGAAACTGGAGCTGAAGACGCTGCTTCATGGGGAAGAGGACAGAGAGGTGACGAAGCTGTATTCCGTGCCGGACCTGGCAGAGCATGCGCCCGGAGAGATCGAGAGACGGTTCCTGCAGGAGGCAGCGCGACTGGGGGTAGGAAAATGATCGTTGAGAAAAAGCCGAAGCACAGCCAGACAACCGTGCTGTGTATCCTGGCATATCTGGACCGCTATGGCTATCCGGTGTTAATTTTGATAGCAGGGATGATGGCGGATCTTCACGGGGGCAGAATTACGATGCTGTTTGTCCTGGCAGTGGGAATCTTATTGGATGGCATTTATAATCTGATCGGATATCTGTGCCGCTGGAAGCATATTTATCTATGTTATCAGAATATGTGCCACACGAAGATGACACCCTGGCGGATCGAGTGGGACCGGATGCCGAAAAAAGATGCCTATGGGATGCCCGCAGCGCTGATTATTGGCGGAATCATTGGAATATTGGTGAGTATTTTTCTCAAATAAGGGGAATAAATACTGAATATATGAAAAAAGTTGTGGAAAAGTCTGATAAGTGTGCCATAATAAATGTAAACGCTTACATGAACTTGTATCATAAATAATATCAATGACATATGTTCCGGGAAGGCATGGTATATTTTAGAAGGACAGATCGTCAGATCGGAAAGGGAGGCTATTTATGGGATTTTTAACAGGAAAGACAGCAATCATCACCGGCGGAGGAAGAGCCGTATTAAGTAACGGAGAATGCGGATCCATCGGTTACGGTATTGCAACTGCTTATGCGAAGGAAGGCGCCAATCTGGTGCTGACCGGACGTAATGTACAGAAGCTGACCGACGCAAAGGAAGAACTGGAGAAAAAGTACGGTATCAAGGTACTTCCCGTACAGGCAGATGTCAGCGCAGGTGCAGACAATGAAGCCATCGTACAGAATGTAGTGAAGCAGGCAATGGATACTTTCGGAAGAATCGATGTCCTGATCAACAATGCCCAGGCTTCCGCTTCCGGCGTAACCCTTGCAGATCATACCACCGAGCAGTTTGACCTGGCAGTATATTCCGGTCTGTATGCTGCGTTCTATTATATGAAAGCCTGCTATCCTTATCTGAAAGAGACTAAGGGTTCTGTCGTGAACTTCGCATCCGGTGCAGGTCTCTTCGGCAACTTCGGACAGTGTGCTTATGCAGCAGCCAAGGAAGGTATCCGCGGACTGACCAGAGTCGCAGCTACCGAGTGGGGTCCCGACGGCATCAATGTCAATGTCGTATGTCCTCTGGCATGGACCGCGCAGCTGGAGAAATTCGAGCAGGCATATCCCGATGCTTTCAAGGCAAATGTCAAGATGCCTCCCATGGGACATTACGGCGACGTGGAGAAAGAGATCGGCCGCGTCTGCGTACAGCTGGCTTCCCCCGACTTCAAATATATGAGCGGTGAGACCCTGACGCTGGAAGGCGCTATGGGACAGAGACCGTAAGCGGCTGGAAATAATTTTTACAACTAAGACTTGAAAGAAAGAATGAAAGATATTATAATCAAGACATAAAGAGAAGCAACCGCCCACAAGTGGTTAGCCTTCCGGCTGGCTTAATAAACCTACCTGTACTGGCCAAGTGACAAGGTAGGTTTATTTATTTTCGCTTGTTGATCCTACTGTCTATGTAGGCAAGCAGTGCAATGAGAAATGTACCACCTAAAAACAACAGGTTTAATACTTCATACATATTCATTAGCACCACCTCCCTTCTTAGTTAGAGCTATAAGCCGGGAGGCTACCACCTTGCAACACGGTTGCTTCTCAAGAAGTGTATCATGCAGAGTAGGGTGTTTCAATTCTAATATTTCGTATACAATTCCACAACAAAAAAGTGCACAATACAATATTTAGTAGTGATAGGAAGAAAAGAGAAAATTACAGACTATATATAGCTAAAAAGAAATTTGCCTGGAAATATGCCGAAAAGTTTTTTCTAAATAAAAGCTACGTTTTAATTTAACTTGGGACATTTCCCCCGGCTCTTCCGTCTAATGGTCATAAGACGTATAGTTATGAGGAAGAAAGGACGAGGCACATGGGAGAGGTAGAACAACTGGTGCGCAGGGCGAAGAAGCGGGATCCGGATGCTTTCACGGAGCTGATGCAGCTTCATGAAAAAGACATGTATCGGACTGCCAGCGCGATCCTGCCGCAGGATGCGGATATTGCGGATGCCATACAGGAGACGATTCTCACCTGTTGGGAGAAAATAGATACGTTGCAGAAAAACCGGTATTTCAAGACGTGGATGATCCGCATTCTGATCAATAAGTGTAAGGATATCCTGCGCCCCCGGAGGCGGATCGTCTGTGTGGAGGAATTGCCGGAACGGGAAGCAAAGAGCACGGTAGAGGCAGAAGCTAACCTGGAATGGAAGGAAGCCCTGCGGGGACTGGATGAAAAATATCGTCTGATCGTAGTGCTGTTCTATGCGGAAGGGCTGCGGACGGCGGAGATCGGAAAATTGTTGCAATTGCCGGACAGTACGGTGCGCACAAGGCTCGCCAGAGGGCGGGAGCAGCTGGCGAGATATTATGCGGAGACCGAGGAAGGAGGCGGAAGAAAATGAGACGAATACAGGAAATAGAGATAGAACTTCCACAGATCGTGTTGGAGCGGGCGGATGCAGCTTATGCACAGATCAGGCAACAGGCATCGCAGGAGAAGCGATCCGCGGGCAGGAGAGCCAGGAGCTTCCCTCGGGCAGCAGGCATCCTGTTAGCCGTGGGCATCCTCTCCGTCACCGCAGTATCCGCCACCGCCGCCGGAATCGTAGGGTACCGTCGGTATCTTGCAGAGCGCATGACGGATATCAGCGCAGACGATTTGTTACACTTGGAGATGGTGGCAGAACAGGGCAATGTGACGGCGGAATTTAACAGAGAACTGACGGCGCGAGAACGAAGTGTCTATGAGCAGTTGACAAGAGAATACGAAGCAGACGGTAAATACCCTACAGGGCAGATCAGGGAACTGACCGAAGACGAGAACTATTCCGGCAGCGGTGTAGCCGCCCGGAGCACACCCGGGGAAGAATACGGCTGTCTCATCTATCTGCCGAATACCACTGTTACCGAAGAGGAATGGCTGGAAGTCATCGAATATGTGCATAAGCTGGATTACAGCATACAGGAGAAAATATGGCAGCAGAAATATTCCGAGGTGTCCTATTTTGATCGTTATGAACAGATGTCAGATGCGGAAATTGATGAACTGTATGC
>CAVJMX010000092.1:5685-7030 GCA_963650795.1 Bacteroidales bacterium H4 | reverse complement strand
GAGACAACCATTACAGTGATCACATTCCCAGAAGAATATGACGGACAGGGGCTTGCCTATTGTATCGCAGACGCACAGTTTTACTACCCGGAACGGTCGCTGACGGATGAGGAACTGTTACAGCTGATCGATCTGGAACATAAGAACCTTTATATCTATGAGCGGATCCAGCGGGAGATCGACCGGGGAGAACGGACAGGCTGGCCGAAAATATATGATATCCAGCGGTAATTTTTGATAGAAGATATGCTTGACAATAGAGACCACATGCTGTAGTCTGTAATTAGACCACAACATGTGGTCTCTCTACTTTTGCAAAAGTAAAATAAGAAGATCAAAAGAAATCTATGTAATCAGGAAAACAGTAATTAGGAGGAAACAATATGGCAGAGATTCAGTTGGGTGTGGTCGAGGCACGATATGCGGATATGATCTGGGAGCACGAGCCGGTGTCTTCTTCGGAACTGGTAAAGCTGACGGAGGAAGCATTTCACTGGAAGCGCACCACGGCGCATAATGTGCTGCGCAGACTGTGCGACAAAGGTCTGTTTCGCAATGACAATGGGACGGTGACTTCCCTGATCTCCAGGGAAGAGTTCTATGCGATGCAGAGCAGACAGTTTGTGGAGGATACCTTTGAAGGGTCTCTGCCTGCGTTTCTTGCGGCCTTTACAAAAGATCGGGCGCTGACCGCGGAGGAAGCGGCGAAGATCCGGAAAATGATTGACGAAGCGGAAGGGGGATCCAGGTGAGCCGTATTTTTTCAACATTGCTTACGATGAGTATCAGTGGGGCGTGGCTGATCCTGATCGTATTGCTTCTCAGGCTTTTGTTAAAACAGGCACCGAAGTGGGTGAACTGCGTGCTGTGGAGATTCGTGGGGCTGCGGCTGGTGTGTCCTTTTGTGCCGGAGAGCCGGTGCAGCCTGATGCCGGGAGTCTTCCGGATGCAGAACCGCTATGGCAGTGCGGCGGATCTGACGCTTGCGCAGACGCCGGTCAGTGGCGGGAATCTGTCACAGACTGTGGTGGATGGTGCCGGGGCAGCAGGACTGACCGGAATCCAGACAGGTGCCGGGGCAGTGACAACAGGCTTTCGGGAAGAATGGATCCAACAGTTTCTGTCTGTGGGAAGCATTCTCTGGCTGATTGGTGTGATCATGTTGCTTACGTATGCCATTTGCAGCTATCTGCGGGTACGAAGACAGGTAAGTGAGGCGATATGGCTGCGGGACAATCTCTGGATCTGCGATCAGGTGAAGTCTCCGTTTATTCTGGGGCTGTTCCGACCGAAGATCTATCTGTCCTCCGGCATGGAGGAAACGCAGCTGCCCTATGTTATTGCC
>CAVJMX010000092.1:0-5589 GCA_963650795.1 Bacteroidales bacterium H4 | reverse complement strand
CCTCTTGGGTTTGTACTTCTCATGCTCCACTGGTACAATCCGCTTGTCTGGGCAGCATATATCCTGTTCTGCCGGGATCTGGAGCTGGCGTGTGATGAGAGTGCGGTGAGAGACCTCGATCTGGAAGGACGCAAGAATTACTCCTATGCACTGCTTTCCTGTAGTATGCAGAGGCGGCTGGTGACGGTATGTCCGCTTGCCTTTGGGGAAGTAGGGGTGAAAAAGAGAGTGAAAGAAGTATTGAATTATAAGAAACCGTCCTTTTGGATCCTGCTGGCGGCTGTGGCAGCCTGTGTGATCGTGGCGGTATGTTTTCTGACGAATCCGAAGGAGGGAACGACGGTTGTTTTAACCAACGAAGCGGGGAACAGCGAAGCCGATGCGGCAGCGAGCGCTGCGTTGGAGCAGGCGGCTGCAAAACAGGAAGAGGTGGAGCAGATGAAGGAATCGCTTGTTGCGGAACTGGATGACGCAAAGCAGGAGAACACCGCCTGGATCTATCTGGAGAACAGTTCCTACAGTGGTTTCTTTGCCGCAAAAGGGTATGTGGCATATGCACAGGCAGAAATGGACGGAACCTCCATTTTCCTGGTATCGGATGGCTTCTATCAGGATGGCGACCATACCTATGCCATCTCCTGTGATGTCTACGGTGTGGGGGAAGATGCAGCACCGATTCAGATCGGTTCCCTGGAGAGCGGCGGAACGGCATATCCTCTCGCCATCGGAGCAGATGGCTTCTACGTGACCTCGGGGCACAGTATCGAAGTGTATGCGATCGATGCTGCCAGTGGAAAACTGGGACTTGTCCGTTCCAACACGGAAGTCTATGACGAAAATGGCAATGCGGCTTATTTCCGTCTCGACGATCAGGGACAGGAGGTGGAAAGTACCGAAGAGGAGTACCTGGAAGCCTGGGATCGTTACAGCAAGGAAGCTGCTCCCATAGAATTCATGATACCGTCGGAAGGAGAGTAAATGTCCACCTTGTATTTTGTCGGGATGTAATTTATAATAGATAGAGTTATTAAAATTACGAACAAAAGACAACGGGGGGGCGTATGCGTAAAAAGAAGGTATTCGCAGGCTGTATGATACGACATGGAGGGCTGCTTGTGGCAGAAGCGATTCTGGCACTGGCAGTCAGCGTGATCCTCGTGCAGGGAAATAAAATCATCAGTACTGTGATCGATGAAATGTTGTCAGGCAGGCAAGTCCTGTTTGGCAGCTTTCTGCTGCAATTTTTAACCTATACGGTGGTGGGCACCATTGCCGCCTTTTTACAGAGTGCGGCAGCCAGCCGGTATGCGGTGGCGGTGTGCACGGAGTATCGCGACCTGGTGGCGGAGAAGCTGTACCGCACGGAGTATAAATATTTTGATGCGAATTATTCCGCCACTCTGCTCAATAAAGTCATCGGAGATCTGGGGGAGATTGCCAGCTTTTTAGAGACGGTGCTGCCGGACATGATCGCCAGCATCATCGGCATTTTCACGTACGCGGTCTACATCGGGGAGACGAACCTGGGGTTATTGGCAGTCATTCTGATCACATATCCCCTGATCTTCTGGATCGCCGGGAAACTGGTAAAACGTATCCGCGGACTGCAGGCAAATTATCGGCAGAAGACGGACGTAATGGCACAGATTGCCCAGGATGCTGTCAGCGGCATCCTGGTACTGCGTTCCTTCGGCATCGAAGAGGTCTTCCGCAAGAAAATGCACCGGGCTTCGGTAGAACTGGTAGAGAACGAGGAGAAGCGCACCCAGATCACCAACACCGCCATCGTGGTGAGAAAGCTGATCCAGTGGCTTCCCAACATTATCAGTGCGGTCTACGCCGTGTGGCTGGTCAGCCGCGGAGCGGTCAGTCTGGGCGGACTGGTAGGATTCATCCTGATCCTGAGCAAGTTCGTGGATGCCTATACCGGGCTGCCTTTTGCCATGGTGGATGCTTCCACCGGAATGGTCAGTGTGGACCGCGTGGAGAAAATTCTGTCTGCGGAGGAAGAACCCTCCGGTGAAGGATGCGCGGACGCGGCGACCCGGGAGGCAGAGAACGTGATTGATTTTAAACAGGTGGAGTTTGCCTACCATGAAAATGTACCGGTATTGCGGGGACTTAACTTTACTGTGAAAAAGGGAGAAAACATCGCCTTTGTAGGAGAGTCCGGCGGCGGAAAGAGCACGATCTTCCGTATCCTCTGCGGCTTTTATGAAAAGACAGGCGGGGAATACCGCATCTTCGACCGACGGATCGAGGAGTGGAATAGAGAAGCCCTGCGGGAGCAGATCGCTCTGGTATCCCAGAATGTATTCCTCTTCCCTACAACGATTGCAGAGAACATCGCCTACAGCAAGCCGGGAGCGACGAGAGAACAAATCGTCGAAGCCTGCAAAAAGGCGCAGATCCATGATTTCATACAGACATTGCCGGAAGGATACGAGACGATGGTGGGAGAGAGGGGTGCCATTCTCTCCGGAGGACAGAAACAGCGCCTTGCCATTGCCAGAGCGATCCTGAAGGATGCACCGGTGCTTCTGCTGGATGAGCCGACTTCCGCCCTGGATGTGGAGACGGAGAGCGGGATCCAGGAGGCGATCCGTGTAGTGATGACAGGCAGGACCTGTATCACCATTGCCCACCGACTGTCCACGGTGCAGAATGCGGACCGGATCTATGTGCTGAAGCAGGGACGAATCGCGGAATGCGGCACCCATGCGGAACTGTTGGAACAAGGCGGCGTCTATGCGGCAATGTACGGAGAGGAGGCAGACCATGGAAAATTATAAGTTATTTATCCGCTCCATGCGTGTCATGGGGAAAAAGCGGTTTGTCTATCTTGGTTCCATCTTCGTCATGAGTGTGACATTTGCACTGTTCGGCATCATGAGCTCCCTGCTGATGAAATGTGTGGTGGACATTGCGCAGACCGGCGAATATGAGAGACTGGGCTATTCCATTGCAGTCATCGTAGCTGTCGGTGTCATCTCACTGCTGATCTACCGTGTGGCAACGATCCGTTACAACGTGGAGGCAAAAAGAGTCTACGGTGAGCTGTCGGAGAAGGTGCTGGATGCGGAAATGAGCCTGCCCTACAGCTACTATGAAAAACATCACAGCGGCGAGATCGTCTCCAAGGTGTCCTACGATCTTACCAAAATGGGTGATATCTACGGCTCCAGACTGCGGAGAGTGGTCATGCCCTTTTTACAGGTGGTGGCGTATCTGGTGCCGATGTTTCTGCTAAGCTGGCAGCTGACCTTATGCCTGTTGGCGGTCAACAGTGTGATGATGGCCATTGAGCTGTTATTGTTAAATCCCATGCACCGCGTCAGCAGAGAACTGTCCGGAATTAACACCGCCATGACCAATAGGCTGTCAGACATGCTGCAGGGAATGGAGCAGGTGCGGATGTTTTCCGGTGGACGGGGAACCGTGGCGATGTTTCGGGAAGAGAACCACCGTTATGAGAAAAAGTACGGGCGCAAGACGTTGTATACCGCTTGCCTGGAGGGCAGCAGCAAGGGATTTGAACTGCTGTGTTCGCTGGTGTTTTTAATGCTGGGAATCTATTATGTGGATAGAGGCTACACCACCCTGGGAGCGCTGGCGGCGATCTATACCATGTATGCTTCCTTTTCGTTTCAGTTCTTACAGATCGGAAGATACATCCCGGAGTTGGTGGGATGCCTTGCCAATGCGCAGAATATCTTTGATTTCCTCGATGAGGTGAAGGAGCCTGTTAACTGGTACCGACAGGACGGCACAGACCACGTAGACGGGCAGCAGGAGACACAGCCCGCTAACGCTGTGGAGATTCAGTCTATCTGCTTTTCCTACACCGGAGAGGAAGATGTGCTTCGCCATTTTACTTTGGATGTCAAAAAAGGCGAATGTGTCGCCATTACCGGTGCTTCCGGCTGCGGCAAGACGACTCTGTCCAAGCTGTTGTTGGGACTGTACCCCTTAGGAGACGGGGACATTCGGGTGAACGGAAGATCCATGCGGGAGAGTGACCTCACAGACCTGCGCAGACAGATCGCCTATGTCCCCCAGGAGCCGTACCTGTTCCAGGGCTCCATTGCGGAAAATATCCGCATGGGAAGACCGGACGCCACAGAGGAAGAGATCCGGGAGGCAGCAAAACAGGCGCATGCCCATGATTTTATCACGGAATTCCCAGAAGGGTATGACACGATGGTGGGCGAGCGGGGCAACAATCTGTCCGGCGGACAGAGACAGCGCATTGCCATCGCCAGAGCCATCTTAAAAGATACCTCCATCATCCTGTTAGATGAGGCGACTTCAGCATTGGATAACGAATCCGAGCAGGCAGTCAACGAAGCCCTCCGGAACCTTCAGGGACAGAAGACGATCCTGATGATCGCCCACAGACCCTCCACCATCGAACTGGCGGACCGGGTCTGCAACATGGAGAGAATTTCACAGTAAGTTGTTTGCTCCGCGCGAAAACTTATACACTTCTTAAAATCAGAATAAAAACTTATACACTAAAAAGAATCCGGAGAATCTATCCTTCGGATTCTTTTTGTATTCCACAAAAAAATCACCAAAAAATCCATTGAAAAATAATAAAAATGAACAGAAAAGTATAATTTTACAATAAAAACAGATACACTTCCGCTTTTGACCAAATATTCAGAAAATGATAGATTGCTTATTGTATAAAGTGTATAATTTTCTTTGGATATACACAGGAAGGGGAAACATCCTATGAAATCAAACAAAGAAAAAGTATATGACTTTATCAGACTGCATGCGGATGAGAAAGCAGACCGCGGAATCTCCACCGCATACATCGCGGACGCACTGGAACTGCAGAGAACCAATGTGAGCAGTATCCTGAATCTGCTGGTACAGGAGGGCAGAATACAGAAATCCAACGGCAGACCGGTACTTTATCGGATCGGAAGTGAGGACCGGGAGAAGACGGCGGAGTGTTTTGCCGACCTGATCGGCGCAGACGGAAGCCTGAAGCAGACCATACAGCTGGCGAAGGCAGCGATCCTGTATCCCCAGAGGAGCCTTAACACCTTACTGATCGGAGCCAGAGGAACCGGGAAGAATCGCCTGGCGCAGCGGATGTACCGTTTCGCGGTGGAACAGCAGATACTGCCGGAGAATGCACCGTATCTTCATATTGACTGCCATGACTATGCAAATGGCGGCGAACCGGATGAGAGCTGGAGACAGTCGGAGCTTGGATTTGTCTTTTTCGATAACATTCAGTTCTTAAGCCCCGGAGCCAGGAGAAGAGTGTTGAACTATCTGCAGTCACCGAACCGGAAATACGGCGTGGTGGTCAGTTGTACGGAGAAGGAGCAGCTGTCGGATGAATTCCTGGCGGAGTTCCCGGTACAGCTGCAGCTACCTACCATGGCGGAGAGACCGCTGGCGGAACGGATGGAGATGATCAAGCATCTGTTTTCCAAAGAAGCCATGCGAATCCAGCGGACACTGATCGTCCGGGGAGATCTGATGACCTGCCTGCTCTTCTATGAGTGCGATGCCAATTACTACCAGTTGAAGGGCGATATCAAGATCGGCTGTGCCAATGCTTATGTC
>CAVJMX010000091.1:0-11055 GCA_963650795.1 Bacteroidales bacterium H4 | reverse complement strand
ATGAGTTTTCGGATACCCCTGATGATCACCGGTTCATCATCCGCCAATATCATCTTTATCATCCGGATTCTCTCCCTTCTCCTCTGTATTCCATGGCAATACCACACTGATCATGGTGCCTACCCCCACAGTACTGGTGATCTGAATTCCGTATTCCTCGCCGTACAGGTAACGGATGCGGTCATGAACATTTTTCAGACCGATGCTCTGCCAGTTATATTGATTCTTAATGCCCGGAGCATCCCCTTGTAACAGCCGGAGGATCTTATCAATGCTGTCCTGATCCATTCCGACACCGTTATCCATCACAGAGATCTCCAGCATATTATCCTTCCTGTGTGCCTCGATCATTATGCTTCCGCTTCCCTGCTTAGGCTTGATACCATGTACATATGCATTTTCGACCAAAGGCTGGAGGATCAGCTTTGGCACCTGGATCATGGAAGTACCCTGGGCATTGACCATCAGCTTCACTTTGCCGTTTATCCTGCAATTCAACAGATACACATACTTCCGCACAATATCGATCTCCTGTTCCAGTGGTACGAGATCCTGCATGGGGCCGATGATGTAATGGATCTGCTGCGACAATGCCTCGATCATCTCGGGAACCTTGCTCTTCTCCTCATCCTCCAGCGCCGTCATCCGTATGATTTCCAGCGTATTATACAGAAAATGAGGATAGATCTGGGATTTCAATGCCGTAAGCTCCGCTTCGTTCTGTCTTATCTGCGCCAGATAGGACTGATTGATATACTTTTTCAGTTCCCGGCTCATCTCATTAAAGCTTTCCGCCAGAGCTCCGATCTCATCCGAACTCTGTACCGGAATTTCGATATCAAAATTACCCTTTCCCACTTTCTTCATCTGGTTCACCAGGCGCTGCATGGGCTCCGTCAGCCGGTCAGAGAAATAGAAAGAGCCGCCAAATAACAACAGGCACGATAAAATAATACAGCCATACATCAGTCTCTGCATCTGACGGATATTGGAAAATGCGACTCCGGCATCCATGCAGATGTATACTGACAATCCATATTTTTTCCCGTCCGCAGAGACTACGAAACAGTTCTTGTCATTCTGAACGTCAAGTAATTCCTGTGCCAGATTCTCTCCAATCACATCCTCGTTATTACTGTAAAAACACTTTCCGTCGCCGTCTACTACATAAATCTGTTCATTGCCGGTGAAATCAACACTCCCGAATATCCTTTCAATTCTCTTGATATCCACATCGAGAAAAAGTGTTGCCACATAAGGTGTATTGCCTACCGGTCCCCGCAGATCGAAATAGTTTCTCGCCACGGTGAATACCCGATCCGGGTTGCCGTAATAATAGGATGTGGTATGCGGCGGAATCAGCATCAGGTTCTTATTATCCTTGTCCAGAGTGTCGTATTCGACCAGTTCCTCGAATTTTTCTTCATTCTTGAAAAAAGTATTATACACACTGTAGTGAAAGGCCAGATTCTCTCCATCGCTGCCAGAGGACAGAACATGCACACTGTTGATATAGCTGTCCACACTCTGCAGATATTGCAGAAAGCCAAGCATATCCCGCTGTCTGTCCACTTCCATGGATTCCTCGCCGTATTCCTCCCCGGTCAATATCTTGCGGAAGTGGTCAAAAGACAGATAACTGTCCGCACCGTTTCCCACCCCCAGATTGTAGAAATATGGCATTTTCGATATCGTATTATAACTGTCCAGTACCGTCTCCATACCGGACAATACATATTCCGATGCCTGCTCATATTGTATACTCAGAGCCTTCGTATAATCCCTGATCATCCTGTTGGCAATAAAGGTGGTCAGAAGGAGCATAGGCAAAAGCCCCAACAATATCATTGTCAGGGCGAATTTGTGATACAGATTAAAATGTTTCAAGCAAGATACCCCTCTTTTTATTTCCGAGTAACGATTCCGAAAAAATAACTATGCAGAATCCAAACATACGACTCTGCATAGTTACAGCATAGCAAATTCTGTGAATTTCTGCAACTTCTTAACCCTTGGCTGCTCCTGCAGTAATTCCCTTTACGAAATACTTCTGGAACATGCAGAAGATGATCAGGGCGGGAACGATGGAAATTACGGTTCCCGCAAATACGATATCCCATCTGGCGGTATACTGTCCTACGAAGGATGCGATCTCAACGGTAATGGTCTTCGCCTTGCCGCTGGGAAGTGCCAGATAAGGCATCAGGTAATCGTTCCAGATTCCCAGACCATTCAGGATCACCATGGATCCGGTACAGGGTCCCAGAAGAGGGAATGTCACTTTCCAGAAAGTCTGGAACGGGGTACATCCGTCGATCTGTGCCGCTTCCTCGATCTCCAGAGGAATACCCTTCAGGAAACTGCAATATAACAGAGTACCGAAAGCAATGGATCCGGAAATATAACATACAATGGGTCCCACCATGTTACCGAAGATATGGAACATCTTCATCTCCTTGAACAGAGGGAACATGTACAGATGAAACGGGATCATCATACCTGCCAGGAAATAGGTGTAGATCATAGATGTTGTCTTACTTTTTCTTCTCTCAATTCCGTATGCTGCCATAGGCACGATACATACGATCAGTACTTCCGATACCACGGTTAAGAACACGGAGTGAAGGATCGCCGTAGCGAAATCGGACTGTGCAAACAGATCCTTAAAGTTCTGCGTATAGAAAGAGGTCGGTAATGCGATAGGGTTCTTCAGGATATCACCATTGCTCTTGAATGCAGAGATCAGTGCAAAGAACACCGGATACAGGAACAGGATTGCAAGCAATATCGTGACAATAAACAGTACGATCTGTCCGGGCTTGATCTTCTCCACGGGCTTTCTGATAACTTTTTCTTTGCTCATTACATCTGCACCTCCCTGCTTCTTAAGAATTTCTGTTGCAGTGTATTCAGGATAATGATGATAAACAGTAACATAATGCCGACTGCGGTACCGAAGCCCTGTCTGCCTTCGTTGAAGCCTACCTTATACAGCAGGTATACCAGTGTCTCGGAGGTGAATCCGGGACCACCGTCCGTCATGACATTGATCTGGTCGAATACCTTTAATCCGTTGATCAGAGACAATGTAAAGTTAATGGTAAAAGCTCCGGAGATCAGAGGCACGGTGATGGACTTAAAACGCTGCCAGGGGCTTGCGCCGTCGATTTCTGCCGCCTCGATCAGGTCAGGAGAGACACTCTGCAGGGATGCCAGATAAATGATCATATAGTAGCCCGCCCCCTTCCATACCAGTACCACGCCGATCATCAGCAGGGTCAGTTTGCTGTTGCCCAGCCAGTCCTGGCGGAAATTACCCATGCCGATGTCATTCAGGATCGTATTGATCGTACCGAAGTTGTAGTTGTACATGATCTTCCAGATGAAACCGGATACAATACCACTGATCAGAACCGGAATGTAAAATGCGCTGCGGAAGAAGTTCTTGCCCCATCTTACATTGTCCACGATCAATGCCAGTGCCAGTGCAAATGCATTCTCAAACACAGAAATGAAAACGGTAAGTAATATCGTATTCTTCAATGCATTTCCGAATCGTGCACTGGTAAAAATCTCCTTATAGTTCGCCAGACCGATGAATTTCACATTCGGACTAATGCCATCCCAGGAGGTTAAACTGTAATATACGCTGGAAAGAGTCGGTACTATAATAAACAGCGTAAAAAAGATGAACGCCGGGGCGATAAAAGCAAAGGCTGTCTTATCGAATTTTCTCCTCTTCTGCATTGCATTTTCTTCCTTTCTACTACTTTCTGCTACTTTCTAAAAAAGAATCTCACATCTGTCAGCATTACCTGACAGAGTGAGATTCTTTTATCATTGAATTATTCGATTCCCACACCTGTTACGGGGTTGAAGCTCTGGATGCTTACCTGCCAGGTCTTATTTAATTCATCACAAGCAGAATCAATATCTCTGGTTCCCTGAAGCACTTCCGTCAGAGTCTTATAGGTAAAGTTTCTGAAATCGGGGGGCAGCTCGTTGTTGCCTACACGACCGTTCCACATGGGAGCAAGGTCATCTGCAGATGCGTTGGCATCGATAACTTCCTGGAATACAGGAGATACGTCCATCTGAGGCTCATCTACGGTAGTAGGGATGAAGTTCAGGGTCTCGCAGTATACCTTATAGTTCTCGGGTGCAAAGAAGAACTTGATGAAAGCTTCTGCTGCTGCCTTTTTGTCCGGATCCTTGGCTGCTTCTGAGGAGATTGCCAGACCACCGACACCGGCACCGCCTACCAGACGTGTCTTACCGTCGGGACTGGGAACTGCAAACCAGCCATACTCGAAATCCGGATCTGCTGCTTCGATCTGGGAGAACATATGAGTACCGGAGTACATCATAGCTGCCATATCGTTTACCAGGAAAGTGGTGATCTGGGCATCAGGAGTAGAAGTCCAGCCATCCTGTGCATACTGGAAGATATCCTTCAGTTCCTGGAAAGTTGCCTTCATAGTCTCATCTGAGAAATCCTTGGTTCCTTCGTAGCAGTGCTCGATGAAGTCCGGATCCTTGCTCAGTACCTGATCGTTGTAAGCCTTGTGGAACAGGAAGCCCATGTGCCAGATATCCTGCCCGCCGACTACCAGGGGTGCCATATCTCCTTTATCCTTAATGGTCTGGCACAGAGTCATGAACTCATCATAAGTAGTGGGCTCTGTCAGACCGTTGTCGTCAAAATACTTTTTGTTATAGATGATACCGTAGGTATTTTCACCGGACAGAGGTGCTGTGTATACCTGACCGTTAAACTCTGTGGTGGTACGGAACAGAGAAGTAATCTCCTCAGACAGGGGCTCCAGCTTACCTGCTCTTACGTACATTGCGGTATCTCTCATCTCCATGACATCGGGGAATTCTCCGACGCTGTCCTTGGTCTTTAAAAATTCACTGTAGGCACCGCCGTTACCGGGCTCGATGGTCACGGTAATATCGGGATATGCCGCATTGAATCTGTTTACGATCTCATTCATGGAAGCCTTGGCTCCCTCATCGCCGTCTGCGAAGATGAAAGTTAATTCGGTAGGTGCAGATACGATGGATTCTGCGTCAGCTGCTACGGTAGTAGCCGCAGCGCTTTCTGTGGTGGATGCAGCCGCCGCTGTGCTTTCTGTTGTATTGTCATCGGTGCTTCCGCAGCCTGCCAGCATGGATGCAGCCATAGCTGTTACAAGAACACTTGCCAATAATTTCTTTCTCATAGTAACCTCCTTGATTCCTTTATATATTGTTTTTTCCATTACTCTCCGGTTGGCCTTCCGTTGTTGTAATTGTAATATAGCAATTTGTGAGAATAAAAAAAATGCACTTTTTTAAGGTCAAAGTACATTTTTTTAAGGATCTATTTTGTTTTCATTTCAAACCAGTCATAATCCGCATACTTGCCGAATCCCGTGAGATCCTGACAGCAGATCCCCGCCATGGCTCCTGTGAACCACCCTTCCGTGCAGGCTTCGTCCGACATAAAACTGCCATCAATATTTTCTGCGATCGTCTGCCAGTCGCTGCCTTCCACCCGGTAAGAAAAAGTGATACAACCGTTTTGCATCTCTGCCTTCAGATAAATAGGCAGTCCGGAATAGATCTGCAGATAATCTGTCAGGTACCGGTAGAAAAATGTGATATATCCATTTTGCATCTCTGCCTTCAGATAAATAGGCAGTCCGGAATAGATCGGCAGATAATCTGTCAGGTATTCGTATTTCTTATTTTCTGCTTTTAACAGGGTGATGCATTTTCCGCAGTCCTCATCCCGGGAGACGTGCAGATACAGATAATACCAGCCGTTTCGTTTGAAAATATGCGGTCCCTCCAGAAAGATTTTATCCGCCCGGTAAATGTCCTTCACGGGGCCGGTCATCGTCTGCTTCACCGGATCGTATTCCTGCAATACCAGGCGTCCCACATATTTTTTCGGTACCCGGTGGTCCGTTACCATGCTGACCATATATTTTCTGCCGTCATCATCATGGAACAGGGACGGGTCAAAACCAAAATTATTTAATGCTATGGGTTCGGACCAGGGACCGTGAATATTCGTTGCCGTTACCAGATAATTGTTCGTATCATACATATTACTATGATGTCGGGGTCAACGGGTATTCGATCAGTTCCCAGTGCACCAGATCGGTGGAATGATGCAGCCGGATCCCCGGCCACCACTCAAAGGTAGATGTTGCAATATAATAGTCTTTCCCCACACGTACAATGGACGGATCGGGATGAAAGCCTTTCAAAATAGGATTGTGAATCATGATAATCCTCCGCTTACTATATTTACTGTTGCTCCGGGAATGTTGCCTGCCATTTTACGGTCAGTATCCCATCCTCTACGGTCACCGGAAGAATGCTGTAGCCGGAGTTCTTAAGATCCTTGGGTTTCCAGTGATCCAGCATCAGATATGTCTTCCCATCCTTTTCAAATAGATAAGTACTCTGCCCTTCAAAAGTACGTCTGTAATTGTCGCCCTCACAGGGATTATCGATCAGCCTCCACGGCCCGCAGAGATGATCGCACTCGGCATATAAGGCACTATTTGGCTGCCATCCGGTACATCCGGAGGTGATCATATAATATTTGCCATCCTTATACATCAGTGCCGGAGCCTCTCTGGTCTGATCCACCAGAACAGATGCGTAAAATCCGTCCACATCCGTAAAATCATCCGTCAGCCTGGACAGACGCAGCGTCTTATTCCAGTCGGAGCTGTGTACCAGCCATGCCGTACCGTCCACATCTCTGAAAAGTGTCATGTCCCTGCTGTCCGTCCGGTTCGGCTGCATTTCCCGGATCACGGTAAACGGTCCGGTGGGTCTGTCTGCCACTGCTACCGCCACGCCTGCATAGGTGTATCTCGGTGTGTCCAGATGCATCCACATGACAAATTTCCCTGTCTTTTCGTTGTATAAGACTTTCGGACGTTCACAGACATTTTCCGGGCGTATCATGCTTCCTTCCGGGCTGTCCTTCACATCAAACGCCAGTCCTTCATAATGCCAGCTGTTCATATCTTTGGAAGAATAGCAGCTGATGCCGATGACATCCACACGGGTGGTGCCTAGGCAGTTCTCCGCTCCTTTATTTTCGCCATACCAGTACCACATATCGTCATGGCGAATGATACAGCCGCCATGTGCCTGGATCGGCGCACCGGCGTCATCCAGCCATATTTTTCCGTTTTCAAACATATGCTACTCCTTCCTGTCCGAAACTTCCGTTCCATAGACCTCGATCTGGGTCAGTGCCGGAAAAGGCGACGGTTCTTTTGATTTCTTCATATCGCACATTTCCAGCCAACTGATCTTCTTGCGTCCGATGGCAATCTCCTGGGGACCTTCTTTTCTCTGCAAGGCAGCATCCATGCGGCTGCCGTCGGAAAATTCAAAGGATACCTGCTGCCACCAGTTGTCATGCGGGAAATCTGTTCTCAGGTAAACCACGATGTTGTCCGTCAGCACTTCTCTTCCGAAATCGATCCGGATCCTGGCATCCTCCTGTCTATTGATGCCCCATGACTGGTAGGGCCATTCCCCGTGGCAGCTGCTCACGGTATACCCGTCAATGGCATTCTGCGCCGCGAACACCGCCTCACCTCTGGTCTCCACGTTGGCTGTGGCATGAGGATACAGGTTCTCGATCTCATGCTGGTCGCATACATTTACTGCCAGATTGCGGTAATATTGTATCTCGAATTCCTTTGCCAGCTTTACCGACAGCAGGTGCTTCTTCCCGGAAAACGCTTTGGGAGAAAGATTGATCCGGCGGTCACCGAAAGGAATCCTGTAGGTCACATTCCCCGTCAGATATACCATGGATTTTCCGATAGCATCGTCCCATTGCAGCCATGCATAATGACTGCCCTCAGATACCTCAAGAATGATACTGTCACCTTCCTGATACTCTCCGGCATAGACCAGATTCACCTCGTTTTCTCCTCTGGCGACTGCCAGTGCCTCCATATTTTTATTCATGATCTTCAGACACAGATTTTCCATTTTCTTTTACCCCACAAATCCGTAACGATTCCAAACTTATTCACAAAACCGGTACTTTTTCATCGTCCCGTTTTCGGAACGGACTGTCAGTTCCTCTCCGGGATGCTTTTCTATCACAATACGATTCTGATCTTTTTCATAAGCAAAGGTCTCAAAATCGTCCTCATACAGTACAAAGCTTCCGTCAGCTTCCCCAAACGTCTTTACCGTCATCTCGAATACCGTATCTTTTTCCACGTGGGTAACCGGTTTTGCCAGCGGAATGATGGCACCCTCTTTTACGAATACCGGAATCTCGTCATACGCCGCATGTATTTCCAGTCTCTTTCCACCCTCCAGCTTTTCACCGGTGAAGAAATCATACCAGCCACCTTCCGGCAGGTACACGCTTCTGGACGTGCCATCCTCATAGGTCAGGGGGCAGACCAGCATACTCTCGCCGAACAAATACTCATCGTCCACCATGCGTGCTTCCATATCTTCCGGATAATCCAGCACCAGGGCTCGGATGGGAGGTTTTCCGCTATGCCTGTATTCCACGAAAGCGCTGTATAAATAGGGCAGCAGGCTCATACGCAGTTCAAACAGTTTTCTGCATTCCGCTGTATAATAATCTGCGGTATCCATGGTTTCTCCGGCAAGATTTTTCTCGATGTCGGTCTGTTTCCAGGGAGGACTGGGAATCCGCCAGCTGTTGATCAGTGCGTGTCCGGAAAATACTACCGTCTGCAATCTTCTGAGCAGATCATCGCCGTTAGCACAGTCCCGCACCTCAGGGCACCATAGAAGTCCCGAAAAACCCGCATTTACCACACCGCGGATGAATTGCTTATGATCATACAGATCCGAATACAGTACAAAGGGCAGCGGGGCTGCCAGTGCTCCGGAAGAACGTACCTGAGAATAGGTTCTGCGGTTCTCCTGCTGATAGATCCGGTAGATCAGGTTCTGGTACATGGTGCCGATCGCCAGATGCATCTGCTCGCCGTCCATGCCGGAAGGGAACTCCGTGGAATCCGGAAATGCCCAGTTGGAGGGATTGTAGTCGGAATTGTCACATTCATCCAGCTTAAATCCCGCAATGCCCTGTTTCACAAAGGTATCTCTGTGGTAGTCTTCAAATAACTGACGAGCCTCTTTTGTGGCGAAATCCGGTACCAGTCCGTTCCATACTTCATAATCACCGCTGTAAGGCACAAGTTCCTGATAGAACGGAGCCTTGGGGTACACATAGAGATGCTCCCACAAATTCAGCTTATAGCCCTGCTCCGTCATTTCATCGATCATTTCCTGCGGATGAGGGAACAGATAGGACCATTTATAGGTACAGGAATAGCTGTGGGAATGCCAGCCGGGCTCCAGTCCCAGGACATCCATGGGGATCTCTTCCTTGCGGAACTGCTCTGCCAGTTCTTTCAGTGCTTTTTCATCTCCTCCGCCATAGATACGGTACCACATGCCCAGTCCCCACATGGGAGGTACACAGCCACCGCCGGAGAACAGGTTATATCTCTGAACGATTTCCATAAAATCCCCTGCAAACAGATACAGTTCAATACCGTCCGCAGCCGGGATATCGATGATGACTTTTCGTTCTTCTTTCGCTCTCTTTAAGACATAAATAGCCGCCTCTGAAAACTCCTCATGAGCTTCATTCTCCGCCGTCATCCCGGCAGACTGACCGCGCTCGCTGTTCGTTCCCATCAAAAATGTGGTGTAGCGGAAAGTATTTACAAACAGTCCGTATCCCGCGGAAGAAATATAAAAGGGCACCGGCGCATGACCTTCTCCGGTATTTGCCACCGGATCGGAGTTCACCTTGATGTAACGTCTCCTGCCCGCCTGGTTAAATCCCTGAAACTGCAATCCAAAGCCGTAGATGTCTTCCTGTGTCTCCATGGGAAGCGTGACCGTGATGCCCCGCTTTGTCTTCTTCCAGTGAATTTTCTCTTCACTGACACTGCATTCCCGGCTTACCGGAATCTGCTCTATTTCTTCGGTTCTGACCGGGAACTGCCTGAAATGCTCCGGTGTAAACTTTTCCGGTTCTCCCAATACGATTTTCCAGATTCCTTTTGCTATCTGTTGCATACCATTTCCTCCTGTGCCAGACACAACGCTCCGATGATGCCCGGATTCTCTCCCAATGCCGGAGCCACAATATACTGTGACAGATCCTTCGGCAGGCTTACCTCAGGAAGGTAGCCGTTTAAGAACTCCAGTGCATTTTTTCTGACCATGTCAAAGACCTTCTCCTGGTGCATGACACCGCCCCAGAGAATGATCTTCTCCGGAGAATAGGTCA
This sequence comes from Bacteroidales bacterium H4, assembly GCA_963650795.1. Classification (GTDB taxonomy): domain Bacteria; phylum Bacillota; class Clostridia; order Lachnospirales; family Lachnospiraceae; genus Acetatifactor. The sequence continues at coordinate 731 of CAVJMX010000091.1, read as the reverse complement.
TCATATAATCTGCAACTGCCTGGCCGATGTAATAGCTCTCCAGCTCCCAGACATCGTCTCTTCCGGCCAGCTCTGCGCCCTTTTTGCCGTATCTGCCCTGAATCGCCGGGCCGGAGGCCAGACCCTCCAGACAGCCTCCGTGGTAAGGACAACAGCCCGCATAAGTATCCTTCGGATGTTTTCGCAGGAAAATATGTCCTCCCTCCGGATGCATCAGCCCATGCAATAGCTTTCCGTTGATGTAGGCACCGACACCCACGCCGGTACCTATGGTGATGTAAAGGGCATTTTCACAGCCCTTCGCTGCGCCGAAACGTACCTCTCCCAACACAGCTCCGTTGACATCAGTATCAAACCCTACCGGAATCTGCAATGCCTCCCGGAAGGCTCCGGCAAAATCATAAAATCTCCACGCCAGCTTCGGTGTACTGGTGATATATCCATAGGTTGCCGATTTTCTATTCAGATCCACCGGACCAAAACAGCCGATGCCCAGCGCCTCAATTCCCTTGTCCCGAAAATACTCGATCATCTTCGGTACTGTGATGTCCGGTGTCTCTGTGGGAAATACCACTCTGTCGAAAATATTGCCCTGCTCGTCTCCTATGGCGCATACCATTTTGGTGCCACCGGCTTCTATTCCACCTAATTTCATGCTAAACTCCTGCCTTTCCCTGCTTACCACAGCAAAATTCCGGTTCCGGTAAGCTTATACAGTGCCTCGATAAAAT
>CAVJMX010000090.1:637-11605 GCA_963650795.1 Bacteroidales bacterium H4 | reverse complement strand
GCTCAGGCGAGGGAGATTGGGGATACCATGCCTGGCTGGCCGGCGGAGGGCTCCATTACAGAGCAGGATGGCTATATTTTGGTACATTTTGAATAAAAAGAAAAGCAAATAGAAAGAAAGGTTAAGGAACATGAATCGTTTTGAATATATCGTAGAAAGTTTTGACGGCGATTACGCCCATCTTCGCAGAATAGACATCGAATCCGATGAATTAAAGCTGGTAGCCCGTGCGCTGCTTCCGCCCGAGATCATGGAAGGCACGAAGCTGTTGTATGAGTGGATGCAGTACTCCATCATGGAATGATTCCGGAGGATCACAATGAAACTATTATATGCAGAGGATGAGCCCGGTCTGTCCGAAGCAGTGGTGGACATTCTCACTTATTACAAATATCAGGTAGATGCGGTGGACAACGGCACCGACGCTTATGACTATGCCAAAGCGGAGCACTATGACGGCATCATTCTGGATGTCATGATGCCGGGGATGAGTGGTCTGGAAGTATTGCAGAAACTGCGGCAGGAGGGCTGTCGGACTCCCATCATGTTGTTGACCGCCAAGGCGGAGATCGAGGATCGCGTTGTGGGACTGGATCTGGGAGCTGACGACTATCTGCCGAAGCCCTTTGCCATGAAGGAACTGTTGGCGAGAGTCCGTGCCATGCTGCGCCGGAGGGAGGAATATACTCCCAACGTGCTGACCTGCGGAGATCTGGCATTGAACCAGCAGGACTATACCTTAAGTTCTCCCACAGACAGTGTGGTGCTTCCCAAGCTGGAATATCGGATGATGGAAGCACTGATGCTGCATCAGGACGGTTACCTGTCTACGGAGGAACTGCTCACGAAAGTATGGGGCTATGATACGGAAGCGGAACCCGGTGTCGTCTGGGTCTATCTGTCCTACCTGCGAAAGCGTTTTGCCGCATTGCAGTCCAAAGTGACGATTCAGGCGAAGCGTGGCGTGGGCTACCGGCTGGACCAGGAGGAATGCCATGATTAAAATCCTGCGTAAAAAATTTATCCGGACGGCAATGCTGGCGGTGACGGTACTGTTAATCCTTTTACTGGGAACCATCAATCTCATCAATCTGGGAATGGTACAGAGAGACTTAAAAGACACCTTGCAAATGGTGGCTGACCGGGTGGACAAGCCGGACAATGATTTGGTGAATACCGCGTATTTCCTGGTGGAAATAGATGAAAGTGCAAATGTGGCTTCCGTGGATGTCAGCCATGTGACAGGCGTAGACGAGGAACAGGCAGCTTCTTATGCATTGAGCGTCTATGAAAAATATACCGCCGATACAGTAGAACCACTTCCGCAGGCACCCGAAGCGGAAGGAGAAATGTCGGAGGAAAATTCACCGGGAGACAGTGGAAGTATCCCGGATGCAGGCAATTCCGGGGATCCGTCCGACAAAGAGACTGACCCGAAAACAGCTATGCGTAACCCAAAGGCACAGCATACCGGAAGATGCTCAGGCTACCTCTATCTGGCACATCCGGTGTCCACTGAACAGAAAATGACGGATGTTATTTTCCTGGACCCTCAAAAGGAAGAAATAAGCTGCCTGCGGGTGTTCGTTCTGTCTGTGGGACTGGGCGTGGTATGTCTGCTTGGAATGTATCTGTTCATCCGCAGACTTTCCCGCAGGGCAATAGAACCCATTGCAGAAAGCATGGAAAAGCAGAGACAGTTTATCACAGATGCCGGGCATGAATTAAAGACGCCATTGGCAATCATTTTATCCAATACCGAAGCCATGGAGCTCTACCAGGGCGAAAGCAAGTGGAGCCGCAATATCAGAGAGCAGGTGGGACGGCTGGACGGTCTGACGAAAAATCTGCTGCTGCTGTCCCGCATGGAAGAGTATTCAGAAAATGTGGTTCGGGAGAGCCTGAACTTAGGAGAACTGACACAGCAAATGGCGGAGCCTTTCAGAGAACCGTTGGCGCTGCGGGGAATCGGACTTCGGATAGAGCTTGCTGATAACATATGGATCACAGCAAACAGAGAGCAGATCGAACGGCTGTTAAGCGTCTTGTTGGAAAATGCCCTGAAATATGCCAGTGACAACGGCGAAGTGCTGATTTCCTTGCAACGTAAAAATGACGGGCGGAGATCCAAAGCAATATTACGGGTAGAAAATACCTGCACAGAGCTTCCCGGGGTATCACCGGAGGCTTTGTTTGAGCGTTTCCGCAGAGGGGATGAAGCCCGCACGCGGAAAAAAGGAGGTTACGGCATCGGACTGGCAGTGGCGAAAGCCTGTGCGGAGGCAAGCGACGGCAGCATCCGGGCAATCTATGAAGAGCCGGACCGGATCTGCTTTGAAAGCGTATTCGATGCAATTTTAGTATAGACAGTTCACAAAAGCTTCACAGAATTTTGTATTCTGTGGAGCTTTTTCTAAGTTAAATCTAAGGTTGGCATTATACAATGATCTTGTCAGTAAGGGGAAGAACAAAATCGAAAGGAGCAATGACTTATGAAGAAAACAACAGTTATGAGTTTATTAATGATTACGGCACTGGCAGTCAGCGCCTGCGGAGCGAACAACGATACGACTTCTGAGACCACAGAGATCACCACAGAGGCAGAGAATACGAACAGCACCGACAAACCGGGACAGCCTCCCGAGGGCGGACCAGGCGGTGAGATGGGGCAGCCTCCCGAGGGCGGAAATGGTGCACCCGGTGGCTTCGGCGGATCCGGAGAAGTGACCCAGGGAACCGCAGCCAACACCATTGATGCGGACGGTACCTACACTTCTGAGACCTATACCTCCACCGGGGATGACGAGAATGCCCTTCGCGTGGACGGTGCAGAGGTAACCCTGACAAATATCACCGTGGATAAGGCATCCGGCGCTACCTCCAATACCGAGGACGGCGATTTCTATGGCATGAATGCAGCACTGCTGGCAACGGACGGAGCCAATGTTACCATTACCGGTGCCACCGTGACCTCCTCCGCCCAAAACGGTAACGGCGTGTTCAGCTATGGAGAGGGTACGGTGGTGAATATTTCCGATTCCACCATTACCACCACCGCAGATAATTCCGGTGGTATCCAGACCACCGGAGGCGGCACCACCAATGCAACGAACCTGACGGTAAAGACTTCCGGCAATTCTTCCGCAGCCATCCGTTCGGACCGTGGCGGCGGCACTGTAGTGGTCAATAAGGGAACCTACGAGAGCAACGGCTATAATTCCCCGGCAGTCTATTCCACCGCAGATATTACGGTGAAAAATGCCACACTGACCGCCAATAATTCCGAGGCACTGGTCATCGAAGGACAGAATTCCATCACGCTGGAAAATTGTGATGTGACCGGCAATATGAGTGATACCCAGGGCAGCAGTTCTGAGGAAAATGTGCATAATGTCATGATCTACCAGTCCATGTCCGGCGATGCAGAGGTCGGAACCTCGAATTTCAGCATGACAGGCGGCACGCTGACATCCAAAAACGGTGATATGTTCTACGTTACCAATACGCATTGCACGCTGACATTATCCGGTGTCAAGATCGTGAATCAGGACAGTGACGGGGTACTGATGAGAGTGGTCGGCAACAGCGCTTCCCACGGATGGGGCACCGCCGGTTCCAATGGAGCACAGGTGGATGCAACTTTTGACAGTCAGACCGTGGAAGGAGACATCGTGGTGGATACCATTTCCACATTGAATCTGACCCTTTCAAACAAGAGCAGCTTCACCGGAACTATTAATATTATTGATAATGCCGAAGGTGGCACTGCTGTGGACAATAACGCCGTGGTTACCATAGAAAAAGGCAGCACCTGGACATTGACCGGCAATTGCACCATCAGCTCTTTGGACAATCAGGGCACCATCAATTACAACGGCTATACCATCACGCTGGCAGACGGCACGGTTCTGAAATAAAGAAAGTACAAAGAGTGCAATATTTGTCATAAAATAAAAAGAAAACTGGCACGACAGAAGCACCGGGAAAAGGTAACATGATAACAGGAAGATAACGCATGAAATCATTTATGCGAATAGATAACAGTGATAAAAGGAGACCCCTATGAGCGAACAGAGAACCTATCACAATCCTGTACAGCGAGGCTTTTTCCCGGATCCTTCTGTGATCCGTGTCGGCGACGATTACTACATGGTGAATTCCAGTTTTCAGTATTTTCCGGCAATTCCCATTTCCCATTCCCGGGATATGGTGCACTGGCATATTATCGGACATGCCATCACGAATCCGGAATGGCTGGACATCAGCGATATTCGGGATTCCCACGGAATCTGGGCACCGGATATCGAATATGTGGACGGAAAATACTATATTTACGCGACCTTACGTCTGAATGCGGACGGCAAGCGTGACAACAACGTAATGCGCAGACAGCTGGTGATGGTGTCTGATAAGCCGGAAGGTCCTTACAGCAAGCCGGTATGCCTGGAAGTGGACGATATCGATCCGTCCCTGTTCGTGGACGATGACGGCAGCAGATATATGATCATTGCCAAGGCAGCACAGGCAGTTCCCCTGACGGCGGACGGACTGGCTGTGGCAGGTCCTGCGAAGACCGCATGGGAAGGCACCGGCGAGCGCTGCTCCGAAGGTCCCCATATTATGAAAAAAGACGGTTACTATTATGCCATCGTGGCAGAGGGTGGTACCGGTTACGGGCATGGAATCAATGTGGGAAGAAGTAAGAATTTCTACGGACCTTATGAGTGTTCTCCCTACAATCCGGTCATGCGCCAGAAGGATCCCGATGCGCCTATCCAGAGAGCCGGACACGGCAAGCTGGTACAGGATCAGAACGGCCAGTGGTGGTGCTATTACCTCTGCGGCAGACCCAATGGGGGCAAATACACTACCGTGGGCAGAGAGTCGGCACTGGATCCCGTACAGTGGACGGAGGACGGCTGGTTTACTATCAACGAAGGAAAAGGTCCCAGCCTGACACAGACAGCGCCCAATCTGCCGGAGTGCATTTACGAGAGAAATCTGTTCGATGATTTTAACGATACGAAGCTAAATCTGGAATGGGAGTTCGTTCGCAACCCGGACAACGGTTCCTGGTCACTGACCGAGCGCCCCGGATATTTCCGGATCTGGACCAGAGACGGACAACTGAATGAGATCCGTGCGAAAAATACGCTGTTACGCAGAGAACAGGAATTGTCCTACGTGGCAGAGACAAAGCTGGAGTTCTATCCGGATAAGGACGGGGAACAGGCAGGTCTGACCTGCTACTACAGCACAGCTACTTATGCCAGATGTTCTCTGTGCTATGAGGGCGGCAGGAAGATCCAGCTGGTCATCAACCGCAATCACGGTGAGGAGCTGATGGCGGAAGTGGACAATGTGAAGGAAGCACCCGTGTACCTGAAGGTAGTGGTGGAGAAGCTGACCAGAACTTTCTATTACAGCTATGACGGAGAGAACTGGGAGAAGATCGGAGTTCTGGAGAACTGTATTTACCTCTGCGACGAGGGTGTTCCCGACGATCCTAAGCGCCACACCGGCACCCTGGTAGGCATCTACGCCAACAACGGAGGCTGCGGAAGCCGCAAAGCAGCGGATTTTGACTACTTTAAATATGAGGATTAGACAAAAAAGAAGGCTGGATTTTGGCTAAAAGTGCGAAAAAGTCGCAACTGTAAGAATTCTGTTTGCCAAATAGTCGAAATAATGGTAAAATGATTATGATTCAAAATGTAAGAGCTTACATTCTGGATCGACAGGAACAAATGCAACGCATAGTTTCATACATCTCTTTTCAAAGGATCCCGGGTGAGCAGCCCGGGATCTTTTATGTATCCGAAGCAATCGGGAATAATTACCTGGTTGTCCGCTGAAACTTTTTATAAGAATACAACGTCAAAATAATAGAAAGCATAAGAAAAATATATGTTACAATGAACAACAGAGAAAAACATTGCATGCAATTTTCATAAAGTGAGGAAAGGACATATGTCGGACAGAAAAAAAGAACAGGCGGTGGAACGCGCCCTGACGGAAGGGTATGAGAAGTATTACCGCCTTGCCTATAGTTATGTACATAATGAAGCGGACGCGCTGGACATTGTACAGGAAGCAGCCTATAAAGCCATTTTAAAAAGTGACAGCCTGAAGGAATCGCAATACGTGGAGACCTGGGTGTACCGGATCGTGATCAATGAGGCATGTAGCTTCTTACGCAGCCGGAGGGAGAGCGCGGATGTGGACGAGATTCAGGCGGCAAGTGAAGATACCTACGAAAATATTGATCTAAAGCGCGCCATAGATAATCTGGATCCGAAGGATCGAGCCATTGTGGTTTTACGATTTTTTGAGGACAGGCAGCTGGAGGAGATCGCGAAGATCCTGGATGAGAACCTGAGTACGGTAAAGAGCAGACTGTACCGGGTGATGAAAAAGCTGCGGCTGAATCTCGAAGGCAGCCCTGGGTGATCCGGAACCGCCTGCACAGACATGGATAGGATACAGGCGCATATATAGGGAAAGATATCGGAAGAAATAATAGGACTGATCCGGGAAGACCGGACAGATGGAGAATAGATATGACAGAACAGGAACAGTTGAGACAGTTAAAAGAGGAGTATGAGAATATGACAATCCCCGAGGCAGGACGGGAACGGCTGCAGGCAGGAATCGACAGAGCCCGGATGGAGAAAAAAAGAGCGGAACGTGCAAGACGCCGGTCTGCGTGGACAGCGGTGGCTGCGGCAGCGGTCGTGATGATCGCACTGCCCAACACGAACATGCAGATCGCACACGCCATGGAAAATATCCCGGTGCTGGGAGGCTTTTTTCGGCTGGTGACGGTGCGGCAGTACAATTACAGTGATGAGAACCATGATGCGGAGATCGAACTGGCACAGATCACCTATGAGGATGGAGAAGAAACCGCTGCCACATCGGAAGTGACAGCAGGAGGTGCTGCTCCTGAGGGCAAAGATGCCGGAAACGTGGAAAGTGTCGGGCAGGAGACGGGTGTGGCAATGCTGTCGGAAGCTGGTGTGCAGGCGGTCAATCAGGATATGGAGACCACGGTAGAGGAACTGATCCGTCAGTTTGAGGACACCTTATCCGAGGAAGGCTATCACGGTCTGCACATATCCCAGGATGTTGTTACGGACAATACAGAGTATTACACCGTAAAATTGAGCGTGCTGGAGACGGAGGCCAGCGGTTACGAGCATAATCAGTTTTATACCATCGATAAGCAGACAGGAAATGTACTGACACTGGCGGATCTGTTCGCGGAGGGAAGCGACTATCTCTCCGTGATCAGCGAGAACATCAAGACCCAGATGCGGGAACAGATGGCGGTGGACGAAGGTGTGATCTATTTCCTGGATGACGAAGACATGCCGGAATTCAATTTCCAGAGTATTACGGACCAGACGAATTTCTATTTTAATGAAAACGGAGAACTGGTCATTGCCTTTGACGAATACGAAGTGGCACCCGGTTATATGGGTGCACCGGAATTCGTGATTCCGCAGGAAGTGACGGCAGCACTTTTAAAGTAAATAAATATCTAAATGGGGAAACTCCCGCATATCATGAAGCAAGAAGATATGCGGGAGTTTTTTATGCCATTGATCGTATTGGACGCGGGTCACGGTGGGGGATGGTCGGAAATACAGCTACTATATCAGAAAGCCCACATTTATGCGGGTTACAGGATTTATTCTACCATGAGGTAATAGTGGAATTCAAGGGTATTTGTATCCTTGTAGAACACAATCTTGCGAACAATACCGCGGAGAGCCTCCGCTTTCAGGTCATTTGGCGCGTCACTTTCGATAATATCCAGGACGGACTGCACACGGCTCAGGAACTGCTCTTTGTAGTTCTCGGGACCAGAGGCAGCAGTCGTCATCTCTGCGAGCAGTGCTTCCAGATCTGCCCGGTGCTTCTCTATCATGTCCTTATTCCGTTTGTAATCTTCCAGAGTATCAATTTCATTTAGATATGCCTCCCTGATGCGTTCCAGCTTACGATCCAGGGAAGCCAGCTCACGCTGGTAACGCTGTCTGTCCAATTCTACAGTCGGCTCATAGGTGTGGACAAGCTCAAAGGATACGTCCGTGACGCTCTCCAGCACCTCATGGAGCGATGTAATCACGGCGGAGGTAAGTTTCTTCGCAGAGATGTATTGCGAGCCTGTATGGAGCCCTTTCATGTATCCCAAACACTGGAAACCCTCGCCGGAGATATAAGAGCTGCCGTTAGGTGCTTTCCGGGGATAGCCTTCCTTGTGTGACAGGGACTTGTCACAGACCGGACATTTTACGAGACCGGACAGCCAGTGCTTCGTGTGGGAGACCGGATGCTCATAACGTTGCATGATCTTCTTACTGCGTTCCCGGCGTTCCTGGACAATGTTCCAGGTATCCATATCGATGATAGGCTCGTGAAAACTGTCACTGATGATCCATTCCTCGGGATCCCGCAGGGTACTGGTGGAACTGGATTCCCGCATGTTGTAGCGCACTTTGCCGATATAAAAGGGATTCTCCAGTATATAAATCACACCTTCCTGATCAAAATGCTTGCCGGTCTTTGTCTTATATCCGTGATCATTCAGATCTCTGGTGATGTAATTGATGTCACTGCCAGAGGCGTACATATCGAAGATCTTACGGACAATGGCAGCTTCCTGCTCTTCGATGACAGGATTCTCATTCGGTGCCTTGGTATATCCCAGTGGCATCTTGCCATTGTAGAGACCCTTGCGGGCGCGGGAGAGCATGGAACGGCGGACTTCCCCGGAGAGGTTCACGGAATAGAACTCATCCTGCCACTCAATGATCATTTCAATGAGACGGCCATACATACCGTCGATCAGCGGTTCACTGACGGATACCACATCGATTCCGAGCTTTTTCCGGAGCATGGACTTGTAAAAGGTGCTCTCGTCCTGATTACGGGCGAAACGACTGAATTTCCACAGGACTACAACATCGAAGGGCTTGGGCTTTGTCTTCGCTGTCGCAATCATATTCTGGAAAGCGTACCGGTTACTGGACTTGCGCCCGGAGCGCCCGTCCTCTTCGACAAAGATATATTCCGACGGCAGCAGGATGTTATGCTGCAGGCAGTACTTTTTGATCTCCTCCAGCTGGGACTCTGGGGAATACTCCAGCTGATCATCGGTACTGACACGGATATAGGCAGCGCCGGTGCGGATCCGGTCCGTGGATTCCGCAGACTTACGCATCATTTTCTTAGACATTGCACATTCCTCCTAAGTAAATGTACGGAAAAATGGGCATAAAAATGCCCGGACATATGTTCGCATTGCAATCTGCCCGGGAAAATGATAAAATTCACTTGTTCAAGGTGATTTTATTCGGGTTTTCCCGGTAAGATCGGATCAGCTCCGGTGCGCCAACACTGGGGCTGATTTTTTATGCTATTTTGCCAGAGTCTGCTTGCCGTCTATATGCAGATACTCCATTAAGGCGGTCTGGAAGATCTTGGAACAGTTCACACCGTCCTCGTCAGCCTTGGCTGCCAGCCATGCCGGGAGAGATAAGGTCTTTTTCACAAATTTGCTGTTGATACGTTCCCGGACAGGAGGCATAAACACATCCACCAGAACAGGGACCTGATTTTCCTCCGGTTTTAATGCAGTAATGGGAGAGGCAGCAGGAATGGGCTCGCCGTCCTGTTCCATGCCCCAGAGATGCAGCCCCAGAGCTTCCTTGGCATTTTTGAGAGCTTCCTCGGTGGTATCTGCGCAGGGGCAGCAGCCGGGAAGATCGGGAAAGTCGATAGAAATACCGTCATCATCATAAGTGAGTAATGCAACAAATGAATATCTGTCTTTTAACATTCTGAAACCTCCAATCTACGAGTGGCAGGGGTTATGGGAAGATAACCCCTGATTGCTTTGATATGCTCTTAAGTGTACCGCGCGGGATGTCTTTTCTGGGATGCGTGAGGGTAACTCTTCCGGGCTTGGTGGGATGTTTGAACTGGTGGTGATCTCCATCGCATCCAACCTCATACCATCCGTCATTCTTTAACATCTTGAGCACTTCTCTTGATGAGTAACCTTTCAATGTATGATTCCTCCTTATGTATATATTATAATACGTAAGAAATTATGTGTCAATATAAAATACGTAATAATTTATGTATCGAAAAGTAACAGAATAAATTGCACTGGTGCAACTATATCAACTCCAACACGGAAACCGGGTCGAAGTAGATAACATAATTATCATATTGCACACACAGACCATATTTGCTTCGATAGCACTGGATAGCCTCTTGCAGAAACTCCTCAGTGACACCCAGGTAATCTGCCATCTCATATGAGGTTGTATAGTGTGCCTTATGGCAGGATATGATTCCGTGCAATCCGATCAGTTTGTTGTAGCTCCAGAGACGTGCCCGGAGTTCCTGCTTGCGGTTGGCATCAGAAGACTGATCCATAATGTCTCCCACGGTAGTATGGTAATGTCCAAGCTCTTCCGCCAGCACGCAGGCTCTCTGCGTGGATCTCCGTACGGTCCGGTTAATACCGATCACGTCATTACAGATCAGACCATCTGCCCGGGACTGGAACGGAGCATCTTCTATTACATATACATTTTCATCGGCAGCTTCCTGCAGTAAGTTTTCATAGGTCAATTCACATCATCCTTTTACTTTTCAGGTCTTTTCAGAAGTTTCATGTCATCTTGCATCTTTTCCTGCTCTCCAGGATCAGTTGCATAATCATTTCGGGCAGCTTGCATAGTAGGGGCATACGGAACAACCTTGTCTTTTTTTTGCTTTTCAGCAATGGAGCGCTCCCATTCTTTGGTCAGCGTGAAATCTACCATTTCCTTGCCGTGGTCATCGAGACCACGGTATTTTTTTATATAGTCATATTCCGCCAGCGTAACATCGTTTTGCTGTGTCGTTATTTTTACAGAATCTTGAAAAAGATAATTAGCATCACAATTT
>CAVJMX010000090.1:0-522 GCA_963650795.1 Bacteroidales bacterium H4 | reverse complement strand
GGGCTCCTTTGGTGAACTAACATCATTTTCGTAATTAGAAATAGCACCAACTGTTACACCAAGCATGGTAGCCAATTCGTTTCTTGACAGCCCATTACGTTCACGAAGTTCTTTTATCCGACTTCCTATACTCATTCCAACACCTACCTTCGAGTTCTTTTAATTGCATGGTATAACAAAAATCTTAGTACGTCAATATAAATGATAAGAAATTTATAAAAACAGTATTGACAAAATAAGAAACTTATCATAAACTATGAATCAACAAGAAACTTATCATAGAAAGGAGGAAAATAAGTTGCTTGATATAGCTACATCAAACAGCATTGTTGCGGAGAATGTAAATCATATTATAAAGGAAAGAAATCTGAAACAGTCAGCCATTGCACATAAGGCGGGTTTCACACCGCAAGAGTTCAATGCAATGTTAAAAGGAAGAAAACTTATGAGAGCAATAGACATTGCTTCGATATTGGACGTTTTGGGGGTAGATGCCAATGAACTATATGATCTCTCGGAATC
>CAVJMX010000089.1:0-11880 GCA_963650795.1 Bacteroidales bacterium H4 | reverse complement strand
GCATTGAACGGAACCCCAGATATTATTTTCAACTAACAGGGTTCTGAACAGTTACAATTTTTTTAAAATACGAAAATTAGTCTGTCATAGGGAAATAACCTCAAAATAGGAAAAGCAATAAGTGTTAAAAGGTATTATCCCACGAGCATCGGAGAAAGTCAAGGTAAGGGGGAACGTAAATGCGGTAATTCTGTGCAATATAACGGTCAGGATCGGAAGGGGTGCAGGAGAAACAGACTGCCCATCATAAGGAGGATCGTGATGCACCAGGAGAGAGGAAAGACGATAAACAGACTCTCCAAAGTATGGAAATGTGTAAACACCGTGAAGATCCATGCGATCCGCAGCACGCAGGTGCCGAGGATCGTAAGAACTGCGGGCAGTGCGGAATGTCCGGTTCCCCGCAGAACGCCCGCAGGAACTTCATAAAGACCGCAAATTGGTTCCAGACTTAAGATCAGCAGGATCCGGACGCAGGCAGCGGTAATCACTTCCCTGTCATTTGAAAACAGTCCGGAGAAAAAGGGGCGCCAGAGAGTAATGGGCACAGTGATCACAGCACTGAAAAGCACCGCTTCCCACAGGCAGTTGAGAAGGATCTTTTTGCAGCGGGAAAGATTTCCGGCGGCATAATTCTGCCCGGTGAATGTGGTAGCTGCCTGCCCGAAGGCGGTGATCATATAATAGCCGAAGTATTCAAAATTCATGGCAATGGTGCTTCCGGCAGTGGCGATGGCACCGAAGCTGTTCACGGAAGCCTGTACGAAAATATTGGCAAGGCAGAACACGGCACCCTGAACCGCGGCGGGAACCCCGATGGACAGAAGAGGAAGGAGATATTCCCGGTGAATCCGGAGGCTGTGGAAGGAGAAATGAAATACATCTTCCGCACGGCATAAGTTCACAAGCAGCAGGAGCGCGGACAATGCTGTGGAGAGCCCCGTAGCAAGGGAAACACCGGAGACACCCAGCCCGAAGACGATGACAAAGAACAGATTCAACAGCACGTTACAGATTCCGGACAGCGCCAGGGCGAAAAAAGGAGAGCGGCTGTCACCTTTCGCCCGGAGGATCGCGGCACAGAAATCATATAGCATCAAAAAAGGATAGCCCGCAAAATAGATCCGCAGATAGCGGACGGCATCCGGCAGAACACTCTCCGGGGTGCGGATGGCAAGCAGCAGAGGACGGGCGATCCACTGCCCGGTCAGGGCTCCGAAGAGACCGAAAATCAGGGCAAAGACAAGGGAGGTATGCAGGATAGCCGGGATCTGCGCCGCCTTTCCCTCACCGATCGAGCGGGCAATCAGCACATTGGCACCTACGGCAAGCCCTGCGGACAGGGAGACTAACAGTGCTACGATCTCCCCGTTGGTACCGACGGCCGCCAGGGCATTTGCATCCGCAAAACGCCCCACCACTGCGGTATCCGCAGCATTGAAAAGCTGTTGCAGCATACTGCTGAAGGCGATGGGAAGGGCGAAGAGGATCAGCCTGCCGGTGAGAGGTCCCTGCAGCATATCGATGGTTTGGTTTTTCGCATTTATTTTCATAAGAAAGTCCTCCGGTATTTGTTCTTGTAAAACCTTACTACTTTTTATAAAATAAGAAAAACGAATCTATTGAATGTAATCTATCGAAAAAAGGAATACAAAATGGACAATAATATTCAGAAATATATGGCATTTGTCAAAACCGTGGAGACCGGAAGCTTTACAAAAGCGGCGGAAAGTCTGAATTATGCCCAGTCCTCTGTCAGCAAAATGATCGCAGATTTGGAGAAAGAATGGAAGGTAACGCTGCTGGAACGGGACCGGGGCGGCGTGCACCTGACGGGAGTCGGAGAGCAGATCCTGCCCTATGCCAGACAGTTGTTGGAAGACTATCGGAAACTGGCGTCCCATGTGGATGCCATGAACGGCATACAGACCGGGTGCCTTCGGATCGGCAGCTTTTCCAGTGTGGCAATTCACTGGCTGCCAAGAATCTGCGCGGAATTTCAGAAGGATTACCCCGGTATCGAATACGAGATCCTGATGGGAGACTATGTGGAAGTGGAGCGCTGGATCGAAGAGGGCAGGGTGGACTGCGGCTTTCTACGTCTTCCTGCGGTATCTGATTTTCATACGTTCTCATTAAAGCAGGATGAATATTATGCGGTGTTACCTAAGGGACATCCTCTGACGAAAAATAGAACTCTTGATATTCACAGACTGGAAGGAGAGCCCTTTATGCTGTTAGAGCACGGCGGCAGGACAGAGGTCAGTGAGCTTCTGGAGAAGAGCGGTGTACATCCCGATATCCGGTTTACCACCTGGGAGGATTATGCCATTATGGCGATGGTGGAAAAGGGACTTGGAGTGTCGATCCTGCCGGGGATGATCTTACAGCGGATTCCTTACCTGCTGGAGGTACGCCCGCTTAAGGAGCCCTATTACCGGGAAATCGGTCTGGCGGTGAAAAATAAGAAAATGATGTCTCCGGCAATGGCAAAATTTCTGGAGTATCTGAAGTACAGAGAGTGACGGATTTTGCTGGAAAGCGGTAATTTTTTATGCTATATTGAGGACGGGAGTATTTGAATTTTGTGAGGGGCAAGTATGAGCGAAGTATTTGAAATTTTGAAGACGGGAATCGAGTTTTTCTGCAACCATCTGGTATTTTTTAATATGTTATTTGCTATTATCATCGTGTTTTTCCAGAGGCGGGATCCCAAAAGCGTGTGGGCATGGCTGCTATTACTGTATTTTATACCGGTGCTGGGATTCGTATTTTATCTGCTGTTAGGGCAGGATATGCATAAGCGGAAAATGTTCCGGATCAAAGAGGTGGAGGACCATATCAGCAAGGATATCCGGCAGCAGGAGTACAGGCTGCGCTCCCGGGATGCCGGGGAACTGGACGAGAATATCCGGGGATATGAGGATCTCGTCATGTATAACCTGGAGGCAGGAGAGGCAGTACTGACAAAGGATAATGATGTGGATATTTTCAGCGACGGCAATGAGAAGTTCCGGGCACTGATGGAAGATCTGCGGAATGCCAGGCATTTTATTCATATCCAGTACTACATTATTAAAAACGATGTGCTATTTAACCAGATCAAGGATATCCTGATCGAGAAAGCGGCGCAGGGTGTGGATGTAAGAGTCCTGTTCGATGCCATGGGATGCCGTTCCGTGCGGCACAGCTATTGGAAAAAGCTGAATGAAAAGGGGGTACAGACGGCTGAATTTTTCCCAGCAATCCTGCGGAGACTTCAGCTGCGTATCAATTACCGTAATCACCGTAAGATCGTGGTCATCGATAATAAAGTGGCATATGTGGGCGGATTTAATGTTGGAAAGGAATACATTGATCTGGACGAGCGGTTTGGGCATTGGAGAGATACCCATCTGCGGATCCGGGGCAGTGCGGTGATGAGTCTTCAGGTACGATTTATTCTGGACTGGAATTATGCGGCGGGGGAGAATCTGTTTTCCCGAAAAGAACTGTTTCGCGGGATGGAATCCGGTACGAGGGATTTCTGTGATACACAGATCATCAGCAGCGGACCGGACAAGACGACCCAGCAGATCCATGATAATTATCTGCGGCTGATCAATAAGGCAGAAAAGAGCATTTATATTCAGACCCCGTATTTTATTCCAGATGAGGCAATATTGAATGCATTGATGATCGCGGCGAAGTCCGGCATTGAAGTGAATATTATGATCCCCTGCATGCCGGATCATCCGTTTGTCTACTGGGCGACTTATTCTTATATCGGCGACATGGTCATGGCGGGGGCGAACTGCTACACATACAATAACGGGTTCCTCCACAGCAAGGGCATGATTGTAGACGACAGGGTTCTCTGCTACGGAACCGCAAATATGGATATTCGCAGTTTTGCGCTGAATTTTGAAGTAAATGCGGTGATCTATGATGAGAAAAAAGCAAAGGAAATGGTGGAAATTTTCCGAAAAGACCTGGATGTCTGCCGGCAGATCACACCGGATTATTATGCCGGAAGGAATCTGAAGATTCGTATCAAAGAGCAGGTCTGCCGCTTATTGTCACCCTTGTTATAGCCCCGGGGATGTGTTATAATGGTCGGTGCTACAATGCTTTTATGCATAAACGGCAGTAATAGAAAGGTATAGGAAATAATTAAATGAAGAAAAAGACATTAGGACTTCTGGCAGCAGCGTTGAGCGTGTGCATGCTGGCAGGCTGCGGAGCAAAGGATACAGGAGACAGCACCGGGACTGCAGCTGGAACAGAAAGTACTGTATTGAAAGATATGGATGTGGACAAGTATGTGACCCTGGGTGAGTACAAGGGACTGGCAGTATCCGTAGACACTGTGGAAGTGGATGAGGACGAGTGGAATACTCTGGTGAATAACGTATACTACGGCAACATTACCGCAGATAACGGCGGCATCATGGATCGCGCAGTAGAGACCGGAGATACCGTTAATATTGATTACGAAGGGAAAAAGGACGACGTGGCATTTGACGGCGGTACCGCACAGGGATATGATCTGACTATCGGTTCCGGCAGTTTTATTGATGGCTTTGAAGACGGACTGATCGGTGTGATGCCCGGTGAGACCGTGGATCTGGATCTTACTTTCCCGGAGAACTATGGAAATTCCGATCTGGCAGGACAGGCGGTGGTATTTACTGTAACCGTGAATTTTATCGAGCCGGAACAGGATGGCGTGTTCAGTGATGAAGTCATCAGCAATTTTGGCATCGACGGAGTGTCCAACGAGGAAGAACTTCGTCAGTACGCCTATGACTATCTGAATGAAAATGCACAGCAGAACTACGAGAGTAATGTAGAGCAGGCAGTACTGGATGCGTTTATGGCAAATAACACGTTTTCTTCAGTACCGGATGCACTGGTACAGAAATATTCCGATGCAGCGGAGAGCAGCATTACTTCCATGGCATCTGCTTACGGTGTGGACGCAGACACTTTGACCCAGTATTATTATGGACAGGATCTGGAGACCTTCCTGGCTACCTATTCCGAGGAGGCGGCAAAGCAGGATGTCGCATTGCAGGCAGTAGCCAACAGAGAAGACCTGAATATCAGCGATGAAGAGCTGGATCAGATGTTGCAGGACCGTGCAACGGCAGCAGGTTATGACACCATTGAGGAGTATATCGGAGAGACTTCCAAGGAAGACTACAGAGAGTATTTCCTGAATGAAAAGGTAACAGATTATCTGGTAGAAAATGCAAAGATCACTAATAATTGATATGAAACAGTATACGACCGGCGAATAGGATGCGGACCGGTTCAGATAGAGCACGTCGCAGCGTGCAGATAGGAAAGATTATGGAATTAACAGACATCAGAGAACTTCATCGGGAAAAGGACGTCTATATCGGTAAGGAGATCACTGTAGGCGGCTGGGTGAGGAACAATCGTGACTCCAAGAACTTCGGTTTCCTGGTGATCAACGATGGAACTTTTTTTGAGCCTTTACAGGTAGTATATGGCGACGGACTTTCTAATTTTCAGGAGATCTGCAAGATCAACGTTGGTGCGGCAGTAGTGATCCGCGGTACCATTGTGGCTACTCCTGAGGCAAAACAGGCATTTGAGATGCAGGCAGCGGAAGTGATCGTGGAAGGACCTTCTACTGCAGATTATCCTTTACAGAAAAAGAGACACTCCTTCGAGTATCTGCGTACCATCTCTCATTTAAGAGCACGTACCAATACGTTCCAGGCTGTGTTCCGTGTCAGATCCCTGATCGCTTATGCGATCCACACCTTCTTCATGGAGAGAGGATTTGTCTATGTGCATACTCCTCTGATCACCAGCAGCGACTGTGAGGGTGCCGGCGAGATGTTCCAGGTGACCACTCTGGATCTGAACAATGTACCCAAGACCGAGGATGGCAAGGTAGATTATACCCAGGATTTCTTCGGCAAGCCCGTTAACCTCACCGTAAGCGGACAACTGGATGTAGAGACTTACGCTTTTGCATTTAAGAACGTATATACTTTCGGACCGACCTTCCGTGCAGAAAATTCCAACACCACCCGTCATGCGGCAGAGTTCTGGATGATTGAGCCGGAGATCTGTTTTGCAGACCTGAAGGATGATATGATCCTGGCAGAGAGTATGTTAAAATATGTCATTCGTTATGTGCTGGAGAATGCTCCGGAAGAGATGGCGTTCTTCAACCAGTTCGTAGATAAGGGACTGATCGAGAGATTACAGCATGTGGTAAATTCCGATTTCGGTCATGTGACCTACACCGAGGCTATCAATATCCTGGAGAAGCACAACGACGAGTTCGATTATAAGGTATTCTGGGGATGCGATCTGCAGACCGAGCATGAGAGATACCTGACCGAGAAGGAATTCAAGAGACCTGTATTCGTAACCGATTATCCGAAGGAAATCAAGGCTTTCTATATGAAACTGAACGAGGACGGCAAGACCGTAGCAGCTATGGACTGCCTCGTACCCGGTATCGGCGAGATCATCGGCGGCAGCCAGCGTGAGGACAACCTGGAGATCCTGGAGAAGCGTATGGAAGAGCTGGGACTGAACAAGGAAGATTACCAGTTCTATCTGGATCTGCGTCGTTACGGTTCCGCACGCCATGCAGGCTTTGGACTGGGCTTCGAGCGCTGTGTAATGTATATCACCGGAATGGGCAACATCAGAGACGTTATCCCTTTCCCTCGTACTGTTAATAACTGTGACCTATAAGTATATGGAGTAATTTTACCTATGAAGAAAAAAACCACTGGCAGAAAAGTGAATAACGTGAAGAGAAGACTTGTGAGCGCCCTTCTTCTGGCAGCGGTAACGCTGACTGCCACCGGCTCCGTCTGGGAATCTCCCGCGGAGACAGTGCAGGCGGCGCCTTCCATGAGCGATCTGCAGAACAGCATTAAGGATCATCAGAACCAGTTGAATAACATCAACAGTCAGATCAATTCCTTGCAGGATGAGCAGGATCTGGTGCAGGAGAAGATTGATGACCTGAATGCGGAGATCATCAACACCATGACCAGTATCGGCATGAAGGAAGATGAGATCGCGTCGAAGGAGACAGAGCTTGCCGACAAGCAGGTACAGATCGACCAGACCCAGGAAGAATACAATGTCGCCAAGGAACAGGAAGAGAAACAGCACAATGATATGATTACCCGTATGCGGATGATGTATGAGAACGATTCCTCAGAAAATTACGTAAATCTTCTGCTGCAGGGCGGCGGTTTAAGCGGTATGCTGAACCGCATGGACTTCGTGGAGAGTGTCTACGAATACGACCGTCAGAAACTGCAGGAGTACGAAGAGACCAAGGAACAGGTGCTGGCACTGTGGAATCAGCTGGAGGAAGAGAAAACCCAGCTGCAGGCGGATAAAGAGCAACTGGAAGCTGATAAAGCCGACCTGGAGAGCCAAAAATCCGAACTTGATGTGATGCTTGCAAAGAAAAAACAGGAATCTGCCAACTATGATGCCGAGATCAAAAAGGCAAAGCAGGAGGCTTCCGTGGCAAAGGCACTGCTGCAGCAGGAACAGAAACAGTTAAAACAGCTGCAGTCACAGTCACAGAAGGGAAATACCGCAGCAGCTACCGGAAGTTATACGGCTACGAATTACACATCGGTTATTGATAATGCATCCGGCAGCGACATGGGCAAGCGCCTGGCAAAATACGCCTGCCAGTACATAGGAAACCCTTACGTGGCGGGAGGCACCAGCCTGACGAATGGCGCAGACTGTTCCGGGTTTACTTTCCGGATATATAGTGACTTCGGCTACAGCATTCCCCGTACTTCCTATGAGCAGCGAAGCTGTGGAACCGGCGTAGATTATAGTAATGCACAGCCGGGAGATCTGATCTGCTACGAGGGACATGTGGCAATGTACATTGGCGGAGGGCTTATTGTACATGCCAGCACCCAACGTACCGGCATCAAAGTAAGCAATGCAAATTACCGTCAGATACTTGCAGTACGACGGATCGTTTAGATAGGATCGACATTCATATTTGACATTCACAAATCCCTTGTTTTTGCGGAAAACGAGGGATTTCTTTATATTGTCATCTCTCTTTTTCGTCAAAATATCCAAAAAATATCCTTGGTGAAATCGCATATAGACAAAGCAAAAAAACTATGTTAGGGTGGAATTGTTCCAAATTCCGGAAGAGTTGGAACAGTTGTAAATTTCTAAAACAAGAATTTCTGATAGACCATTCGGTCGAGATTTCCAATTTTTTGAACAGGTACCTTTTATTTTTGTACGCAAATTTAGGAAAATCATGGGGGATAAATGACATACGAAGAATTTAAAAAGGAATTATGCCGGAACGTACAGAATATGGAAACGGCACAGGACAAGACCATATGCCTGCTGGAACAACATATGGTATGTTCCGAGCCCACGACGGTTCACATTATGAATATCATGAACCGCTGTATGTACGGAAGAGACAATATGCTGATTAAGGATGATATGCTGTGTGCATTATGGATCCGACGGGAAAGAGAATATGTGCAGCACTGGCTGGTGCGACCGCTGTATGAACGATACGGACAGGAAGGATGGCAGAGCATTCTGCCGGAGATCTCGACAGGTCTTACGGATCGTGAAGAAGAGGCACCCTTTGCGGGAGGCACATTAAGCTATGCGGCATGCAGAAGCCATATGATCATACGTCCGATGAATTATGCCAGGTATCAGCAGGAACTTGGGAATTCCATCTATCGTAAGATCGGGGACCTGGCGTTGGTGCTGCACCTGATGACCTGTGAAAAGTGCGGGAGCAGTCTGACTATTCGGCTGTCCGGCGATACGGTACGACCGTGGAGACTTACGAAGCAACAGCTGCTCACGGAAGCCTTGATGAACAGCTGTCGCAAGATGCCGCCCAGGCTGTTTTTGGGTGAGGATTGCCGTAAGGATTTTCCTTATGAGGAAGGAATCCTACTGCCGGAGGAGGAAGGACAGCCGACGCTGATTCACCCGGGGAACCGCAGAGAGGGACATCGGGGGTATCTCGTGACCACCACGGAGAGAGTGAACGGGGCGGTGGCATTTTTCTATCCGGGGGTAAAGGATATCCTGGCAGAGAAAATGGGTGGAGACTACTATGTCGCCTTTCCCAGCGTCCATGAGGCGATCATTCATCCGGTGCATTGCATCAATGTCCGGGAGATCCGCACCTCCGTGCAGCGCATCAATGCCGTCTACGGAGGGGGAGAGACACTGTCGGACCGGATCTTCTGCTATCATAAGAACCGGAGACTGCTGCAACTGCTGTAAAATGGCTTGTAATGAATGGACAAAACCGATATACTGGAAACATCGAATCATCTATAAGGAAAGACGGTGGAACGCATGGGAGCGGCAGCGGGACAAAAAAAGAAAATTTATATAGAAGTGATACGCCTGATGGCAATCATGATGGTACTGTATTGCCATACTTCGGTGAACGGACTGTTGTACTTTCAGCAGGGAAAAGGTAACCGCAGCAGCCAACTGGCGATTTTCGTTTATCCGTTGGCAGCAGGTTGTGTCAAACTGTTTTTTATGATTTCCGGGGCACTTCTGTTAAGAAAACAGGAGAGCGTAAATACGGTACTGAAAAAAAGATTTTTAAGATTCCTGATTGTTACCGCAGTGGCAGTACTGATTTATTATGTGCGGGAGGGAGCAGATGTGTCGGCTGCAGGCTATTTTAATGCCCTATATAAGGGTGGAGTATTGCCGCAGCACTGGTTCCTGTATTCCTATCTATCCTTTTTGCTGCTGTTGCCGTTTTTACAACGTATGGTAGCGGCAATCAGTGAGAATAGTTTATACTGGTATCTGTGGGGACTTGCGATTCTGTTTGAATTAGGTTTCCCGCTGTTACAGATGCTTACCGGATTTGGTTCCGTTGGACTTATTACACCCCTGCTGGAGCAGATCGTATTTTATCCTCTGCTGGGGTATTTCCTGGATAGCAGAGTGATACCGGCATGCAAAGATAAGCGATACCTGCCGGTAGTAATCGGTGCAGCAGTTTTGCTTGTGGTGACAGTGAACTATTTCATGGACAGACATTCCTTCGCAGTGAGTGGAACCATGGCTTATGCCTATTGGTTTAATGCAATCATAATTCCGGGAATCTATTTATTGGTAGGTCTGACATTTACGCAGATTCATCTCAATGACCGAATGTGCAGTATATTGACCTTTTTAGGAAACGGTGTATTCGGCACCTATTTGCTGGAAGATATTATTCGTGACAAGCTTTTCTTTTTACTTGAAGATTGGGTCTATAAAATTCCGGAATACTTTGCCTGCTGGCTGTGGATACTGGTGTGCGTGATCTGCGGTATTCTCATTACGAATTTGTTGAAACTGATTCCAATCGTGAGAAAATATTTATAGCGCAT
This sequence comes from Bacteroidales bacterium H4, assembly GCA_963650795.1. Lineage (GTDB taxonomy): Bacteria > Bacillota > Clostridia > Lachnospirales > Lachnospiraceae > Acetatifactor. Next base: position 1,465 of record CAVJMX010000089.1, on the reverse strand, counting down.
GATATATAAAAGGACATCTTGCAAATATTTAATAGTGGAAAAGGCAGGGCATGAAATGGGGGGAAAATAATAAAATTACATCATCCGTAAAGAAGACGGTCGGCACTGCCGGAGAGAAGGTTAGCATTGCTACCAAAAAAACAACAGAAGTGTTGGATAAAACAAAAGGAGCTGTTTTCCAGGCAGTGGATGTTAATGGCGATGGGCGGATTGATATTGAAGATGTAATATTGCTGGCATTTAAGGTTCCTGGGGTTAGTGTAAATCGGGAAAAATTTTTGAGAAAAGAATTACTTACAAAGTATTCGCGGGAAACAATAGACAAAGTTGTTATGACAACACCGATGAAGGCAAACATCAAACAGGAAGATATAGAAAATATAGCGGAGGCAGTCATTCAGAATGAAAGATTAAAAGTGTCAGGAATTTCTGCTGCATTAGGAACTCCGGGAGATGTTGCTATGGTAGCAACAATACCTGCAGATATTGCTCAATATTATGGTTGTATGCTTAGAGTCGCTCAAAAATTGTTGTATTTATATGGCTTTCCTCAAATTGAATATAAGGAGAATGAACAGGCGCTTGATACTGAGACTATGAACCAGATAATTTTGTGTATGGGTGTCATGTTCGGAGTGGCAGGAGCCAAAAATGGGTTGCTGGCAGTAGCAAAAGCATTAGGAACAGGAGTTGAAAAACAATTAGTAAAAAAAGCTCTGACAAAAGGAACGATTTACCCTATTGTTAAGAGTATCAGCAAATGGTTCGGGGTGAAAATGACCAAGGAAGTGTTCGCGGGTTTCTTCAAGAAAGCAAGCCTCATGTACATGTGTATTATGGAGACTATGAGGCTGCAGTCGGAATTGACGGGGAATTATTGGCAGGATCTCTTCCGAAAAAGCAATTAAAAATGGTGGTCGGATGGCTGGCATTCCATGAGGAGGAAGCTTATAAGGCATGGAATCTGGCAGTGCGCGGTGAACATTTTGATAAGATTGCGCCCATGTAGGAGGTGCTTTGTATGTATATTATTGACGATGTATGTTATGCAGGAGAAAAATCTCAGGATATCAAAGTAAAAGAGGCAAAGGTGTTACGTGGGGGTATGTTATTACTGACATTTTCCACGGGAGAGCAAAGACTTTTTGATACAACTTTGTTGAAGGGATCTGCGTTTAGCCCATTGAAGGATGAAAAGGTATTAAAAGATTTTAATATTTTTCATGGTGTTATGACATGGATGAATGGTGATATTGATATTGCCCCGGAGACTATGTATGTCGATAGTTATCCATATACTGCACAAAATGTAAGTGTGGCGGTAGGATGATAAGTAAGGCTTTGGTGTAAGACAACCTAACACTAGGAAAGAAAGACACATGAACACAAGAAAACATTGATACAGAGGATAATCCCTATCATAACCCCTCAGATACTTTCATACACTGTAAAAAAGTATCCTGAG